>CAMCHO010000096.1 GCA_945874455.1 Opitutus sp. GAS368
ATCCTGTATTGAGCTGGGGTGATCATGGGGTCTGCGTAAAGGCCCCAAGCACTACCGCTCACGCAGGCCGGCGCCCACGTAAAACCAGATACTTACGTGTCGGGTTCTAGTTGGCGCCGCTGTCGAAGATGAACTGGCGTTCTACACCCGAGGGCTCTCTACCCGAACCGTTAGGCTGGTTGGGCGTTACCTCGTAAATAATACCCCGTGGCGTGACGCCTTGCCGCGCTTCCAGCCACGTCTGGCCGCGTTCTTGTAACTGCATTACCGGAGACCCATGGGCCGGCCTCACTGCCGGTAGTTGACCCCGAAGAGAACTTGCGGGCTCATAATGTGCGATAGGTTTGGACGCCCATAGCCAAACTGCGTCTGCCGGTCCGGCTCCTTCAACACATTCACGACATCAAGATAGACACTGAAACGGCGATTGATGTTAAAGAGGGCCTTCAAATCCAGCGTCTGTCTCCGCGGAGTATAGCCCGCCCGGGATTCGTTTGCATTATAGGTGCTGAGGTAGGTGTGACGATAATTCAGGTTGGCGCGCAGGTTCCAGCGCCCCCGGATATAGGAGAGACCGATATTGCCGATGAAAGGATTGAAGCCTGCAACGCGCGGGTTCGGAGCCAGCGGGCCGGCGTCGCCGGTTCCATAGTTGCCCTCCGCCTCCATCCACGTCGCGTTGGCAAAGGCGCCGAGTCCTTTCCAGATGCCGGGCAGGAAGGTCCACTGCTGGAGATAGCTCAGCTCGATGCCACGAATCCGAGCCGACCCTCCGTTATATTGAGTCGTCAACGTATAGCCGGCAAACTCGCCGCCAAAGCCGTTGTCCTGACCCGAGGGAATCAACTCCCCGCTGGCCGTATAGATGAATTTCGACAGATCCTTCTGAAACAGGCCGACGCTGACCAATCCGGCCGGCTCGAAATAGAGTTCCACCGATAGATCGTAGTTTTGTGACCATTGGGGCTCGAGCCCTGGATTACTCGTCGACAGCGTCTGGTTCTCGTCGTTCGCCGTGGTCCGTGGAATCAACTGGCCGATATTGGGCCGGCCGATGTTTTCGGAATAGCTGAAGCGCGCCAGGAGATTTCGATTGAATCGATACTTCAGATGCACTCCGGGAAACACACTGCGGTAGTCGCCCTTGCGATTTGCCCGGCGGCCATACTCCTCGACGGCGCGGCGCGTGATTTCCTGGTCCGTGAGCGGCCCAACCCACGCCGCTCGTCGTGCCCGCTCCGCCGGGGTGAGCAGTTGCAAGGCCCCTTCGCCTTCCGTTTCGGTTTCCTCGACGCGCACGCCGGCGAGCACACTGAGCTGGGCGATGTCCACATTGCCCATGATATACGCCGCCCGAATCTGCTCGGTGAACTGCTGATGGTTTATCAAATCGTCCCGGACGTCGTTGGCGAGCTGCCGCTGCCAGTGCGACGGATTGGCGGCGATCAGCGGATCGACATTGTGCGATCGCCCGTCCGCCTGCAGCGCCGGGTAGGGGAAAAAGCCGTAGCGCTTCAGGCCGGTATCGGGAACCTTGAGATCGATCATCCCGAACTGCGCGAGATTGTCGTCGTTGGCTCCCCCGCGAGCGGCATTGGGTCCCATCACGCCATCAGGTCCAAGATAGGCCGTGCGATACGGGCTGTCCTGCAGGTCGCGCGTTTGTTCGCGAAGGCGCAACCCGGCCTTCACGAAACTCGGCCATCGGGTCTCGAAGCGGTGCTTGAAATTGACCGCTGCCCCCAGGTATTTGTCCCAGCCGCTCCGACGCGTGCTCGTATAGGCGTTCTGCGTGTAGTTCGCCAGATTCGACCAGTCGGGCCCCGCAGTCTGCGTGACGGTCGGGAAGAAACGATCATCCTTTCGAAGGGTGAAACCGACGTTGCGCAGCGTGTAGGTGAAGGTGTTGTTACCGGGATAGTCCGACTTCGACTGCGAGGAGTATACGTCGTAATCGAGATCAATCTTTGGGTAGCGATGCGCGGCGCCAAAGTTCATCGTCTTCGTCGTTCCCAGCTTGTATTCGACGACGGAGGCTATCGCCACCAAGCTTGCGTTGATCGGCCGCACCGACGTCTCGAAATCGGAATAACCCGGGACGATGCCGCCAGCACCCGTCAGGTTGCCCGCGGCATCACGCGTCGCGACCACCTGGTTGGTCTGCCATTGGACCTGGCTGCGATCGGAGTGTTCGACATGCTTGTGAAGCTGGAAGTTCGCAAACGTTCGGATCTGGTCCGTCAGCTTGTAATCGAGTCTCAAGCCGGCGCCGGACCGCGTGCGCACCGTGCGGACGTCCTGGATGCGATGCGTGTAGTGATAGGCCGGCCCCGTGACGCCGGCCGGCAACTGCTCGTGTCCTTGCACGCTGAGATCGAAGATGGACCCGTGCGGCCGGTAGCCGAAATTCAGGCTCACCCCGAGTTTGCCGCCAAAGACCTCCGAGTAGGACACGGACGCGCCCGACCGGGCCTTGTCGCGCGGGTCCTCCACGCGCCAGATGGCACCGACGGAAGCGCGGATTCGCCGCTCGTGGGGGCCATCGAAGGCGCTTTTCGTCACGAGATTCACCACTCCGCCAATGGAGTCCCCGTCCAAATCCGGCGTGGGTGACTTGGTCACCTCGACGCGTTCGATCGAGTCGGAGCTGACCGTCGTGAATTGAAACTCCCGCGTGGATCCGGCCGAGCCGGCGTCCGCCAGCCGGTTGCCGTCCTGAGTGATCGAACTCAGATTCTGATGGAGACCGCGGATGCGGAGGAAACGGATGTCGCCACCGACCGACTCGCCCTCCACGCCCGGCACCCGCATCGCCAGATCGGCGGGATTGCCAGCCAGCCCGCCGAAAGCATCGGCGGACACGACGTTCTTCACGCCATCGGAATGTCGCTGCAACGTAATGGCCTTGGCGTTGCCCTCGCGCTCGCTCTCGACGACAAAACTGCCCATCCGGTAAATCTCGGAGGTCAGGCCGACGGGCTGGATCGTGATTCCGTCGGAGACCGCGACAGGCACGTCCGCCGGTTTCAATCCGGTGTAGGTGACGGACAGGATGGCGTTGCCAACGGGAATATTGGCCAGCCGGAACGCGCCGGAGCTGTCCGTGAGCACCTCCCTCTCGGTGCCTTTGAGTCCGACGCGGGCACCCTCAAGTGGAGCACCGGTGGCGGAATTGATGACGGTGCCCACGACGGTTCCCTGACCCCAAAGCGGGCAGCTGCAGCTGAGGATTGAGAACACCAGCCAGAACAACGAGACCCGGCGCCGGGACGTGACGCCGTTGCGAACAAACGGGCCGGTGGAGTGAGGATGGAATGGAGTTGGCATGGGGTAAAGGGGCTGAAGTTGTGCCAACCGGGATCGCGGTCGGACTCATTTTTCAGGATTGGGGGATGCAGTGATACTTCGATCGCGGTGATTCCGACCAAGAAATGATATGTCTTTTGCTGTCACCGTGCGGTGGGGTCGGAAATGTCCAATCTCTTCGCGCGAGGTTGGTTTTCCTTAATCCATGTCTGAATATATGCGACGATCTCCGGATAGTCGGCCGACTCGTCGAGACGTTCCTCAAGATTATTTTCCACGTCGTGATTGAAGAGCAGCATCGGGCTGCCGTCCGACGGAACCACCGCCTTGAAATTGTTATAACGGATAAAATGTTTCCACTGCGGTTCGTCCGGAACGCGGGCTTTGAGTCTTTCGATAACCAATTCGTGGCGGTTTTCCAGGATCAGGTTTTTCCACTCATTCGGATCGTTTTCCCGATCATAGAGTTCGGCGCCGCCATCGAAGTATTGGATGTAGCGCCAGCGGTTGGTGGTGATCGCATGATTTCCCCGGCCAAAGGTGGTCAGGGTAAAGTCGTCCCAGGTCGCATTGGGGTTCTTAATCAAGGGAATCAGGGACTTGCCATCCAACCGAGAAGGGATGGGCAAACGGCCGATGTCGGCCATGGTGGGAAAGAGATCGACCAGGTTGACCGGCCGGTTGCTGACCGTGCCGGCCTTGAATCCCGCCGGGGCGCGTTTGGCCGGCGGCACGATCATCAAAGGAACGCGGGTGGCCCGGTACCATCCGGTGGCCTTGCCCCAGTGGTCTTTTTCGCCCAGGTGCCAACCATGATCGGACCACAGGATGATCCAAGTATTGTCCGCATGTACGCTGTTTTCGAGCGCGGCCAACAACCGTCCCAGCAGATAGTCCACAAACGAGACCGTTGCGAGGTAACTGGAAACCGCGTTGCGCCATTGGTCGAAGGCGACCACCGTCCGGTGGGTGCCCGAGGTCGTGGCAATGAGAGCGTAATCCTTTCCCGACCGGGGCAAGTCATCCAAGTCCGTTTTCAGATACGGCGGCAGCACGACCTTGTCGGGCGGATGGAGGTCGTGAAAACGTTTGGGGGCGAACAGCGGCTGATGCGGCAGGGAAAAGCCCACACCCAGAAAAAAGGGCTGGTCGTACTTTCGTCCCAAGCGCTCGATGGCCCAATTCACATTCTGCGTGTCTTTGAATTCCTCGTCGGGAAGGTCAACCGGGCCCCAGTCGAAGGAGTTGCTGGCCTGCCAGGGCCGGTCGACGGGCATGCCGTTCAGAGGCAGGGTAAATTCCTTGCCCCGGTGCCTGAAGGTGTACGACGGATTCTGGAACCTCCAATCGAGCTGCTTCCGGGGAAAAGGCCCCTGACCGGGTGCGGCGTAGTCGTCAAAACTGCCCTCGGGGTAGGCGTTGTCGCCATGGAAAAGTTTGCCCGCACCCAAGGTCAGGAAGCCGTGGCGACGAAGGTATTGCGGCATCGATTCCACCCGCGGCAGCTGCTTCGGATAATGGGCGTTGTTGGAATAGACCCCGGTGTTGTGGGGCCAGAGGCCGGACATGATTGAAGCGCGGGAGGGACCGCAGACCGGCGCCGGACAATGGGCTTCGGTGAACAACACACCGCGCTTGGAAAGCCTGTCCATCGCCGGTGTCTCCGCTTGCGGATGCCCGCCGAGACTTCCAATCCAGTCGTTCAAGTCGTCAATGGCGACAAACAGGATGTTGGGTTTAGGAAACCTCGATTCCGCTGCCGCAGTCGCGTTCTCGGCGAGAAACAAGAAAAGGATTAATACAAAGGCGTGAGAAGGAATCTTCATGAACTCGGCGATAGGTTGGGGCCACGCTAAAGGGCAACCCTATGATGCCTCATTTGTTTGCTTGGGTTGCGGTGAGGGCCAGTGGTAAAACTAATCGGCGGTGCCGGGCGGCCTAGTCGATTTATAGAATCGCGCTACAAATTCCTCGACTGGTTATTTCTCAGTCTTCGCGTATTCGTCCCAGTATTTCCGGATCATGCCCACGTCGGCGGCTTTCGATGTCACCAAATAGCGATAACGCGAAGCGTATTCCTCCTTAGGTTCGATCTTGAACGGACCTTCGACCATGGGAGAAAAGCAGAAGTATGGTTTGTTCGGATGAATCCGCACGGGTTGGGGCGCACGGAAATTTCTCGGACTGCAGAAGATGGCGGCCGACGCGTCCTGGGAGTCAATCCGGCCGGAGAAGGCGACCCAGTTGGGGCGGGTGTGATTGCCTTCCCAGCGGTCCTTGCCGTCGCTGGTCAGGAACTGCAGGTCGCCCGGCTTGATGCTCTTGTCGTTCTCTTTCTTCAGCCACTGGTAGTTGCCGCGGATCGACATGCCGCCGTAGTGATACTTGGGCAGGCTCAGGGGCTTGTCTGTGACGCACCGCTGAACGCTGTCGATGTCGAAGAGAAAGTGGTCCGCTGGGGTTTGATGAACGGTGACCGTCCAGATCTCATGGAGCACATCGACCCACTTGCCGCCGACCTTCCCCATGAACGCGTGTTTGACGCTGAAGGAGACTTTTTGCTCCTCTCGTTTCAGACCCACCACCTCGCGAAACTCGATTCTCCCGAGATCCTTCGCCTGGTTCCAGAAGTCCACTTCCTGGCCGTTGTAGTCGGCTTTCGTCCAGGCAAAGAACAGCGCGTGTTGATGGGCATGATCCTCGGGGTAGTCGCCCGTGAGTTCCTGCCCGTTCGGGGTGTATATGGGATGAATATAGCCGCTGCGGCTGAAGTGCTTCTCGATTCCGGCGGGAACAGGCTTCGCAGTCTTGACGTATTCGAGAACCGTTTTTCCGCGCTGGCTGATGCGGATGGTGTCGTTTGTCTCAGTCAGGCTCAGCTCCCCGCCCCGCGCTGTCATTGCAGCGATGCTCAACGAGCAGAAGAGCGCGAGTATTATTATGGAATATGGTTTCATCGGAGGTTTTTTCGAGTGGTTTCAGAACGTGAGAAGTTTCTTCTTTATGGGAGGGGGAACGAAGTCGGGATCGACGAACGGCTCTTGATCGCAAGCGCTCCCGTCTCTGGTCACGCGTGGTTCGCCTGGGTCTCGCAATTCATGCATCATGTGGTCCGTGAGGTCCCGCACAACCTTTGCGTAGTCGGAATTGCACGGTCGACATCGATTCCTCCTTTGCGGACACGGGTTTGTTCCGGCCCTCGGCGACACCGAATGCGAGTGAGATCTCAGGTGACTTGTAAGGCATGGTCGGGGTGTGGGCGACGTCACTCCGAATGGGAGAACAAAATGCGTCGCTCACCCCTACGACGCGACGTTCGCGATATACGCCTACAAAAACTTTGCGATCACCGCTGAATTCTTCGGCGAAGTACGATTTCGCTGCCAACTCGCTCGGCGGTCAACGGGAACGGTCGTTCGAGCAATTCCGCGAAACCCTCGCTGTTGTCCGCGCGGAACACCCCGGAGATTCGCAGCTTTTCCAACGAGCTGTCGGCCAGTTCGAGGCGGACGTCGTTGCGTTGGTTGAACAGCGTGAGCGCGTCGCGCAACGATGTGTCTGTAAACTCCAGTCGTGGGACCCGCCAGGCGAGCCGCCGGGCAAGCTCCACCTCGTCCAAGGTGATCGGCATTTTCGGTTTGCTCGCGTCGGCTGAAACCACCAACGCCTGCCCTGCTCCGAGGAGCGTGGCTGCGTCGTCTGCCTCCGCAGCAGACGGGGCGAGGTCCCCTGATTCCCCGACGGATACCGCGCCGGAAGTAACCACGACCTGCACTTCGGATAGCGCGACTCCCACCGCAAATGCGGTGCCAACCGCGCGTACCCGCACGCCATCGGCCACCACCACGAACGGCCGCGTCGCATCTACGCGCACGTGAAAGTGGGCGTCACCCGCTAAAAGCGTCACTTGGCGCACTTCGTCACTGAAGCTCGGATCAATCCGGGCTTCGGATGAAAGCTCCGCTTCCGAGCCGTCGGGCAGAGAAATCCGAGTCGTCTCCACCTACCTTACAACCGAGGCCATTTCCTGCTCCGGCGCCCGCGAACGAAGGTTCCACTGGTGTACTCCAACCAAGCCGATCAATAAACAAGCCGTTGCCGCCGCAGCGCGCCTTTTCGCCCGGACGGTCATTCGTCTCTGTAGCCCGATTCGAATCCGCTCGGCATCGTTACCGGTCGATCGCCCATCCAAAACCGCCCACGCGCGCTGTAACTCCGCAACCACCTCTCTGTGCCGGGCGTCCGCCGCACACCACTGAGCGAACTCCGCGCGATCACCCTCGGAGTTTCCGCTGTCGATCCGCGCCAGCCAGTCGACTGCCGTGGCTCGGATTTCGCGTTTGGAACGTCGCTTGTTCATATCTTGGCGTTTCCTGTGTTCTGTTTGCCATCAGGGATTATGCGGTGTCTTTGCAAACGCAGTGCCAGCTTGTCCATTCCCCGACCAATTTGCTCCTGCACCGTTCTGGTGGAAATCCCCAACCGCACCGCGGTCTCCCGATGGCTGCCCCCTTTTCCTATTCTTAATAAGTGACATAAAGCGGGGCGCAGCGAACGGCGGCGAGCGCTGCCTACTTCAGGGCCTTCACGTAGAGCACGAGCGACTCGATCTGCGACTCGCTGAGCACGCCAGCGTAGCTGGGCATCGCGTATTCGCCCGTCTCGAAACCGGCGGCGACTTTGGCCGTGGGGTCGAGGATCGCTTCGCGGATGAAGGCGTCGTCGACGTTCACTTTGGCGGCTTTGCCGCCGATGAACACCGGGCGGTCGGTGCGGCCGTAGAGCCCGCGCCACGGCGGGCCGGAATTGGCGGCGATGGGATTGGGTTCGTCGGCGTGGCACGCGACGCACGCGAAGAGTTGCGCGAGGCGCCGGCCTTCGTCGGCGCTCACGGGACCGGTGTCATGCGCGGCAACGGCGGCGCGCGGCGTGAGATCGATCCCGATGTTGCCGAAGCCTTCAGCGACGGGATCGAAGGGCACGAGCGCGTAGGGCGTCGTGTAGGCGTTTTCCTCGAAGGCCGCGCCGGCGGCGGTGGCGAGCGACCAGCCGACGCGCAACTGCATCACGGGCGTCATCCCGGGCACCGCGACGAAGACCGCGCGGCCGTCGGCCGAGAGATACGCGGCGCTCGGCGTAAGGTAATCCTGCCCGGGCGTGCCGTCGGCTTTGTATTGGGGTGAGCCGTATTTGTGGGTGCGTTTGTAGCCCCAGCTCTGCAGCGAATAGCTCGCCGGGTCGCGCGCTTTCGCGGGATCGAGCGCGACCTCGAAACGCAGCAGCACGCCGCGGTCTGTCGGCACGATCTCGCGCGGGAGCGTGACGGGCGCGCCGGTGTAGCGCACGCGACCGAGGCCGGCGGCGACGTCGAGGACATTGCCCCAACCGACAATCTGGAAGCCGGCGACGTAGAGCTGGCCGTCGGCGGGGTTGACGGACCCGTGCAGCGGCGGAAACCGAAACGCCCGCGTGACGTTCACGACGCTGGCCTGCGGGCGCGGGCCGCGGTCGTTGAAAAGCACGCGGAAGAGTTCGGGTTTGTTGAAGCCGATGTGGAGGAGCCCGCCGTTGAGCGGGCCCAGGCGCGAGCCTTCGAGCCAGACCTGCGATGCGGCGGAGCCGTTTACAGCGTGCGGCAGCCACGTGAGCGGCTCAGCGGGCGGCGCGGGATACTCTTCCTTTGGCGCGAACGGCGGCAGGAAACCGTAGAACTGCCGGTCGCGCACGATATGCAGCGGCGTCGAGGGAATGTAGTGCCCCTCCTGGTCGCCCGACGTGACGAGGCCGGTGCGCGGATGCACGGCTATGTTCGGCTGGCGGAAACCGTAACCGAGTACGGTGGCGTGGCGACCGTCGGCGGAAAGGCGCAGCACGCTGCCGTTGTGCTTGCCCTGCGTCTCGTCCTGCTGGCCGCCCTTGGCGATCACGAATTCGCCGCCCGGCCCGAGGCGCAGGCCCGACGGAAACTCGCGCAGGTCGGCCGTCTGCGCGAAGGCATTGGAGAACAGTTCGTGCGCGTCGGCCTCGCCGTTGTTGTCCGCATCGCGCAGGCGCCACACGCCGTTTTTGTCGAAGACGAAAATCTCCCCGTCGCGCAGCGCGACGTTCATCGGCTCGTGCAGGCCCGAGGCGAAGCGCCGCCAGCGCACGGTGTCACCGGTTTTGCGTGCGGCGGCGAGGCCGTGCGCAAGCCAGACGTCGCCGTCGAGCGTGACGACCACGCCCGTGCCGTCGGCGCGGAACTGAATGTCGGCTGTCCGCACGCCGCGACGCCACGGATTCGGCTCGGGCAACGCGAAGTGATCGACGACATAGGCGTCGGTGGCCGGGGAAACGGTGGCATTCGTCGCGACCTCCTGCGGCCAGCGCGCGACCGGCGCATCGGTGGGCCGAGGTGCGGCGGGAGCGGCGGCGGGTTGCGCGCCGTCGCGAGCGAGCACGAGGCCGAACGCGAGGGGCGTATTGCGCGCGGGCACACGCACGGTCCAAACGCCGTTTTCCTGCGCGAGTTCGGCGCTGCCTGCGCGGTCGCGGCCGGGGCGGAACGAGAGCGCGACACCGGGCGCCGCCGTGCCGACGAGGAGGCGCAGCGGTTGCGCGGACCGTGCGACTTCGAAATGGCGCTCGACGACCGGCCCGCCCGCAGCGTCGGCGACCGTGAACCATTCGCTCACCGCCGTGCCGGCGACGGTGTAGTCGAGCACGACGGAGCGGCCTACGAAGCGCACGGCCCCGAAGCGCCCGATTTTTTCGTCGAGCGCGCCGCGGCCGACTTCCTCGGGGCTCGGGGCGGGCTCGCGCGGATCGGCGAGCGAGACGGTCTCGCCTGTCTGCCAGCCCGGATACGTGCCGGTGGCGAGCCAGAGCTCGCCGTCGGGGGCGGGCAGGGACGACTGGCCGACGGGCGTTTTGCGCGAGACATCGTGATACGAACCCGGCGCGAGGGCTTTCACGGTCACGCCGGCGCCGCGCCAAACTGCGACGAGCCGCAGGAGGTCGGGATCGAAACCGGCCCACAGGTCGCGCCCGAGATTCAACACGAGCGCGCGCGGCGCGAGGTTGTCGGGCAGAGCGACGCCCTGAGCTTTGCGCGCATCGAGCGTGGAGGAGAAGAAAGGAAAATCCGGCTCGACCCACGCGGCGCGCGGCGGCACGGCCGGGGCGTTGCGCTGGGCGGCCGACAACGACGCGTCGGCCAGCAGGCCGAGCACAAACGCGAAACGAGCAAGGGCGGAGCGAAGAGAAAGCGGCATGGCAAGGTGGGTGAGACGGACGGACGGGACAAAAAAGACCGGGGGCAGGCAGGGCATAGATGGAAAATGACAGGGGGGGGGGGGGGGACGGGGCGTTTTCGGCCGCAAAGCCGGGCGTAAGACCGGAAATTCATTCGTCTGCCTGCTCGGGCAAACGATCGCCGGCCCGTGACAAGAGCGCGTTCACGGTCAGTAGTCGCGGAACGGACCGCGAGGCTCGGTGGCGTCCATGAGTTTTTTCCAAGCCGCGAAGCGGTCCGCCAGTCGGGCGGCGATCTCCGGGTGGGAAGACGTCAGATCGCTGGTCTCGCCGATGTCTTTGGCGAGATCGAAGAGGCCGCTGCCGTTCTCCGAAGAAATCCATTTCCAGTTGTCGACGCGGGCGGCGCGTTCGCTGCGGCGTTCCCAGAACATCTCCGTGCGCGGCGATTTTTTCCGACCGCTGATCACCGGCACCAAGTCGAAGCCGTCGAGCACCACGTTCTCGGGCGGCTTTGCGCCGGCAGCGGCCACAAGCGTGGGGAAGATTTCCAGAGCGGTGAGAAATTCGTCGGTGACGCCGCCTGCCGGCAATCGGTTCGGCCACCGGGCAAGGAAGGGAACGCGGAGGCCACCCTCCCACATGGTCATTTTGGCGCCGCGCAAGGGGTGGTTGCCGCCGTTGCCGCTGCCGCCGTTGTCGGAAAGGAACAGAACAAGTGTGTCCTGGGCCAAGCCGTGCTGGTCGAGGCGGGCCAGAAGTTCCCCGATCGCCTCGTCCATGCACGTGACGGCCGCGTAGTAGGAGGTCAGGCGCGCTTTGGGGTCCATGTCCGGATAGCGGCGGATGAACGCTTCCGGCGCCTGCACGCCGCCTTGGAAATTGGAGGCGAAGTGCGGCGCGTTGAATGCCAGATAGAGGAAGAAGGGCTGCCGCCGATTGTCGTCTACAAAGCGCAGGGCCTCGCGCTTGAAGAGTTCGGTCGCATACATGCCCACGTCGGCCTGCGTGCGCGCGTTGCCGCGGAACATGGAGTGAACGCCGTAACGCTCGTGCGTGTAGTAATCGATGCCGTTGTTGCCATGCCCGTAGAAGAAATCGAAGCCGCGTTGCAACGGGAGGAAACGTTTGGCCTGACCCATATCCCATTTGCCCACGACGCCCGTGCGGTAACCGGCGCTCTGCAGCACGTTGCCGATGGTGATTTCCTTCGGATCGAGGCCGAGCGTCATTTCCGGCGACAGGGCATACTCTTCGGCCGTATACCGGTGTTTGTAGTTCACGAGATCGTTGCGGACGTTGTCGTAGAGTCCGTTGCGCTGGGGATAGCGGCCGGTGAGAATACTGCCGCGGGAAGGGGTGCAGGCCGGCCAAGTCGCGTAAAAATTGGTCGCGCGGACGCCTTCGCGCGCCAAGCGGTCGAGATGCGGGGTGAGGATCGGCTTCGTTCCGATAACCCCGAGGTCGGGGTAGCCTTGGTCGTCCGCGACGATCAGGACGATGTTGGGCGCGCGGTCTGCGCCGCGGGCATAGCCGAGCCCAAGGCAGGCCAGGGCGAACAGGACCGGAACGAGGCGTCGGGATTTCAAGGCAGCGGGGTGGGTTGCGAGGTTGTTGGGAGGCGAACTCAGAACCGGCCATTTATGCCCATGGTGAGGGTCGTGCCCGGAAGATTGGTGCGCTGCATTTGGTCGGGGATACCGCGATAAAACGATTCCGGTTCGTTGCCAAGATTGGAAACGTCGAGCGTCACCGTCAGGGTCGGACGCACCTGATAAGCCACCCCGGCGTTGAGGATCGTGCGCCGGAAACGATAGAGATTTCGGCCGGCGCTGGCGGCGGAGTAGCTCGTGATGTGCTCGCCGGTGTGATTGGCCGACAGGCGGGAGCTGAAGCAGCCGTAGCGCCAGGCGAGGGTCACGTTGGCGTTGCGGGGAATGAAACCCGCGACCTGATCGGTGGTGAGAACGGAGTTTCCGCCGAAGTCGCCGTGCGTCTCAAGCTGGGTGTAGTTGGCGGATACACTGAGGCCTTTAAGGAGCCCGGGCAGAAAGGTGAACTGCTGTTGGTAGCTCAGCTCCCATCCCTGCACGACGGCGGTGCCCGCGTTCGACGTCGTCAGTTGGGTAAAGCCCGCATACTCGCCGTTGAACCCGTTGTCGGTGCCGGAGCCGACCGTGCCGACATTGATGCCGGTGACGATGTAGTCTTTGATCGTCTTGTGAAACCAGGCGACCGAGAGGCTGCCGACGGGTTCGAAATAATACTCGAGCGTCGCATCCCAGTTGGCGGCGGTCTGGGGCAGGAGTCCTGGATTGTTGATGGTGAGCGTCTGGTTGTTCTCGTTCGCCGTCTCGTTGGGCAGAATGTTGTTCAACGCCGGGCGGCCGAAACTGGTGGACCAGCTCAGGCGCGCCTTCAGATCGGCCGTGAGGTCGCGGTTGAGATGCACGCTGGGAAAAGATTTGGTATACACGCCGCGGTTCGCGCGGGCGTTGCCGGCGTAGTCGCGCTGGGCCGATCCGACCGGGTCCGCCTGCTGTTGCGCGGCAGTGCTGGCGACGCGGGCGCGGACCCGGCCGTTCCCGGCCGTTTCCGTCCGCTCGGTGCGCACACCAGCCAGAAACCCAGTCGCTCCGATCTTGCCTTGGGTCATGAGGTAACCGGCCGTGACCTTCTCCGAGAGGTCGAAGTTGCCGATGAACTTGCGCTGTTCCCGGAAGTAGAGGTCTTCGAGCCAGAGCGAGGGGTTGGCGGGTTCGCGGGTGCTGATGAAATCGCTCGCCTGCCATTGCGGGATATTGCGCCCGGTTTTCAGGGAGTCGAACGTGACGATGGTCCGGTCGGCCGGCAGCGGTCCCGTGCCGATGTAGCTCCACCGTCGCGAGCGATCCGTATCTTTGGCGACATTTTCGCGCCATATGAAACCGCCCTTGAGGTGAACGGTGTGCCGCAGCGGCAGCGTGTAGCGCGCGTTGCCGTGCAACTCGGTGACTTCGCGGTCATGTTCGTTGTCGCTGTTGAGGAGGAATCCGTTGGGCCGGTAGTTCGCGGGATCGGTGAAATCGGGACCTTCGGTTTGGACAAAACGCGGATAGAGGTCCGACTCCGTCCGGTCGAGAATCCAACCGATCCCGGAGATGCGGTTCGTGAGCTCGCCGCCTTTGCCGCTGCCGCGGTTGACGTGCGATTGGTTGTAGGCCGCTTTGTAGTCGATCTGCCAGCGGTCGAATTCGTGCTCGACCCCCAAATCCGCATTGCGCATGCGCACGAAGACATTTCTCGGGCCGCTCGAAATCATGTCGATGACGGAGCCGGGAGCGGCGCGCACCCGCGTGATGCGGTCGGTGTAGCCCGGGAGGATGCCGGCCGTGCCCGCGGTGCCGACCTGCTGGGTCGTGAAAGCCCGCGTCTCGTAGCGGCGGCGGAACTTTTCGTCGTTGTCGTTGGCGATGGTGTTGAACGAGACCTTGGTCGCGGGCGAGAGGCGGTAGTCGACCTTCATGTTGATGCTCGCCTGCACATGCGGATTGTAGGTGTCGGCCGTGCGGTAGTCCCAGACGTAGGCGGGTGTCGTCACGGTGTTCTGAAAATCCCGCAGGGTCAGAAACCAGCCGGTGGCGTGTTCGCTGTAGAACAGGTTGGCGGCGATGCCCAGATTCCGATCGCCGCCGGGCACTCTGAAGACTTCCTGATAACTGAGGTTGAACAGCGGATGGAGGCGATGCGCTTCGCGGAGCGGGATCTGCTGGGTGAACGAGGGCGCGAGCCGGCTCGAAAAATTGTAGGTCACGCGCCGCTTCTCTTTCATGCCGAGCGGAGAGCGGCTCTTCAGGTTGATCGTGCCGCCCAGCGAATCGGCACCCTTGTCCGGCGTGTGGCCTTTGGTGAGCTCGAGCTGGTCGAACATGGCGCTGCTTTAGACGTAGAGATTGTTCTCACGGTTCAATGCCGTGTCGCGCCCGGTCAGCAGCACGCCGTCCATCGTGATCGTGTTGAGTGTCGGATCCATGCCGCGCACGGTCAGGCCGCTGACGAGGCCGGCCTCGTTGAGTTGGGCGCCGATGCCCGGCAACTGGAGCGCGACTTCGCTCGCGCTCATGTTCGGCAGCGTGCCGAAGGAATCCATCGCGACCACGTTCTTCACGTTGTCGGCGTTGCGTTGCGCGGTGATGGCGGCGGCGGCGCCCTCGCGTTGGCCGGTGACTTTGAACTCGGCCAGTTGATACACGCCGGCGGTAAGGTCGAAGTTGCGCACGGCGCGTGTGCCGGCGGCCACCGCGATTTCGGCCTGCTCGGAATCGAGTCCAGTGTAGGCGGCCACGATCACGTGTGCGCCGGGCGGGACTTGGGTGAAGTTGAACCGCCCGGTGATATCCGTCAGCGTTGCCAGCCCGAGGGCGGGGATCTCGACCCGCGCGCCTTCGAGCAGATTGCCCGTGGCAGCGTTGCTGACGAAGCCGGTGACGGCGCCGCGGTCACGGTCGGCCCGCGCGTCCGGGGAGTCGGATCGGCTGCCGCTGTCCCGCGGGGCCGAACGGGTGGCGGCCGAAGCGCGGCCGAGCAACCTGCTCTGCCCGTCACCAGCGCCCGTCGGCTCATCGGCAGGCGGGTGCGGGTTGCCGGTCGATTGCGCCGACCCGGTGCGACTCGGGACACTTCCCGTCCGCTTCACTGAGAGTGCCCCGTACTTCTGCGCTTCGACCACCTCCAAACCCGTGCCCGCAAGCATTCGATGAATCGCATCGCGCGGGAGCATTTCGCCGCGTACGTCCTTCGTTCGCACGGTGCGCCCTAATTCGGCTTCAATGATCACCTCGATCCCGGATTGGGTCGAGAATCGTTTCAGGGCTTCAGCAGCGACTGCTGCCGGAATGTCGAACGCGATCGGGTTCGCGTTTCTGGCTTGGGAGGCGGCGAGGGCGGCCGAGCCAGCGGACAGAGAAATCCAGAAAAGCAATAGCGGAGCTATCCTTCGGCGACGATTCGGGTAAGGCATGGTCGGGATGTTGGCGACGTCACTCCGAGTGGGAGAACAAAATGCGTCGCTTGCCCCTTACGACGCGACGTTCGCGCTATACGCCTACAAAAACTTTGCGATCACCGCTGAATTCTTCGGCGAAGTACGATTTCGCTTCCAACGCGCTCGGCAGTCAGGAGGAACGTTCGTTCGAGCAATTCCACGAAACCCTCGTCCGCCGCACATCACTGAGCGAATTCCTAGCGATAACCCTCGGAGTCTCCGCAGTCGATCTGCGCCAGCCAGTCGACTGCCATGGCTCGGATCTCGCGTTTGGAACGTCGCTTGATCATATTCTGGCGTCTCCTGTGTTCCGTTTTCCATCAGGGATTTTGCGTTGCCTTTGCAGACGCATAGCCAGCTTGTCCATTCCCCGACCAATCTGCTCCTGCACCGTTCTGGCGGAAATCCCCAACCGCACCGCAATCTCCCGATGGCTGAGCCCGTCCAACTTCCGGAGCACCACCACCTCTCGACATCGCGCCGGCAGTGCGTCGATCGCCTCGATCAGGACTCGCATTTCGTCTCGGGCGATCAGGCCATCCGAAATTCCCCGCTCCTCGTTCAGCACGACGAGCGCATGCGTGTCGTTTATTTCTTCGTGATACTTCGTTTTTTCGCGGCGAATGACATCGACCGCGAGTCGGCGGGCGACTCCAAACAGGAACGCGCGCGCAGACCGGATTGGATACAGGGCCCTCGCCTTGCAGATTCGAATCAGCGATTCCTGCACGACATCGTCGGCGTCGTGCACCGACGGGAAAACATTTCGCACGAACCTACGAAGCGATGGCATGTGCGGCTGTACTTCCTCGGCAAACCAGCGATCTTGCTCGGCCAGCGCAGTCGGTGCGGACTTTGATTGGGGTGGACTCATTGCTTCGGGATGCCCAAATAAGAGGTTATTCGCGGATTTTCGCCGAAGGCGGACGCACCGGAGGCGATGCGCGGGCCGAGCCCGAATCTGGCGGGCGCGGCCGCCGAGGAATCGCTGGCGACCCGAGCACTCTCTCGCGCTTGGTCCCCTGCCCGAAATCGGTGACGTCGCGCGCAAACTGCCGGATCCGCACGCGCGGAAACGGCTGGAAGGGCAGCGCCTTGAGGGCGCCGCTGGCGGGCCTGCGGGGCGGAGATGTCCTCGGCCCACACGGCGTGGTTCTCCAGGCAAGATAGTCGTCCGCCGCGTCGATCGCGGGATCGCCGAGGACGGGGCTCGGCATCTGATCCGGGTTGAACATCCGGTTGTAGGGAATCGGCGGCGCAATGGGCGGGTGCGG
>CAMCHO010000097.1 GCA_945874455.1 Opitutus sp. GAS368
ATCGAGGCGGTGCGCGGGCAATTTCCGGCGATCACGGAGACGTGGAGACCGACGCGCGCGGTGCTGGCGGCGCTGCCGGAACGGTTGCGGGTGGCGCAGGCGGGATTTGCGGCGACAGGCGGATTGCATGCGAGCGGGCTGTTTGCGAAGGGAGGCGCGTTGATTGTGGCGCGGGAGGATGTGGGCCGGCACAACGCGCTCGACAAGGTCGTGGGGCATGAGTTTTTCGCGGGGCGATTACCGCTCGGCGGGCGCATCTTGCTCGTGAGCGGGCGGGTGAGTTTCGAGATCATGCAAAAGGCGTTGGCGGCGGGGGTGCCCTGGGTGGCGGCGATCTCGGCGCCGACGAGTGCGGCGGTGGAATTTGCCCGGGCGAGCGGGCAGGGGCTGGTGGGCTTTCTGCGAGGTGAACGGATGAATGTTTACGCGGGCACCCTGGCGGAGTGAGGGTGTCGCAGTCGGCTCGAACGAAACGAAACCCAATTTTTTAACCACAGATTACACGGATGAAACGGATGCATACTCAGCGATCAGGCGGCGGCTTTGGGGGCGGGGCGGCCTGGGTGGCCTGGTGTTACGCGGTTTGGTTTTTCTTGGTGGCGGCGGTCGTGGTGCGGGCGGCGGAAAGCGAGACGATGGCTGACCGGACGTTGAAGAATATCGCGGAGAAACAGCGGGAGATTTTCGCGGCGGCGGAAAAAAAAGGTGACAAGCTCGATCAGGAAGCGTTTCGCACGCAGGTGCAGTCGCTCACGCATGAGTATGAGCGGCTGTTGCGGGACAATCCGAAGTTCGCGCTCGCGGCGGCGGCTTATGGCGGGCTGCTCGGAAAAGTCGGCCTGCGCAAGGAGGCGGCGGCGATGCTGCTCAAGGCCAACCAACTCGACAGCGACATCCCGTATGTGAAAAACCAGCTCGGCGGTTACCTCGCGGAAGAGGGCAAGCCATTGGAGGCGGCGCCGTATTTTCTCGCGGCGATCAAGCTCGCGCCGGACGAACCCATTTACCACTACCAGCTGGCGACGCTCCTCGTGGAGGCCCGCGACGATTTTCTCCGCAGCGGCGCGTGGACGCGGGCGACGCTGGATGAGGCGGTGACTACGGGATTCAAACGTGCGGCCGAGTTGGCGCCGGAGCGATTCGAGTTCGGTTACCGGCACGCGGAGTCGTTCTACGATTTGGCGAAACCCGATTGGCCGGCCGCGCTCAAGGCGTGGGCGGCGTTGGAAGAAAAAGCGCCGACGGCCATTGAGCGGCAGACCATGCGGCTCCACGCGGCCAATGTGCTCATCAAACAGGGCAAGCCGGACTATGCGCGGACCTTGATCGAGACGGTGGACGAGCCCGCGCTGCAGGGGCAGAAGCAAAAGCTCGTTGCCCAGCTCGCGGAAACTGCGAAGAAGTGAGCGCTATGGATTTTGGTATCACACCCGCTGACCTGCGCGCCGGGCTCATTTTTTATCTTTTGCTCTTCAGTTGTCTCGTGCTGAGAGCCTTTTCTCAGGCGTGGCTGGCCGACCGGCTCGGCGACCCTACGCCCCGCGATGAGGGCCGCGTGACGCTTTATCCTTTGCCGCACCTCGACTTGTTGGGATCGGTAATCTTGCCGTTGATCTGTATTTTTTTCCTCCAGCCCCGGTTGGGTCAGATCAATTTCTTCCTCGCCTGGACCAATCCGGTGCCGATCAATCCGGCAAATTTTAAGAACCCCCAACGACACTATCTTTTCACGCAGCTGGGCGGCTGCGGCATGAGCGTGGTACTCGCGTTGCTCTCGGCGGTGGTCGGAGGAATTTCTTTTCACTACGACCAACGGTTCGCGGAAATTTTCGGCACGCTCATCGGCATCAACGCCATGCTCATTGTGCTGGATATGTTGCCGGTGCCGCCGCTGCCCGGGGCGATGCTGCTGCGGCACTGGGGGTTTATGTCCGAAGAACGGTTTTGGCAGGTGGCGCGTTGGAGTGGTCTCGTGTTCATGATCGCGATCAACATTCCTCCGATCCGCACCGCGTTAGGCATTTTGATTGCGCTGGTGGCTTTGCCCTTCGGTTGGCTGTTTGAGGTGATTGCGCGATGAGCGCGGTCCGCGGTGCGCGGCCGGTCACGCTGGGTGACTGGGTGACGTTTGCCGAAAAACTCTATGCGCGTGAAAAGCTGGCGCTCGGCCAGATCGCGACGAATGCGCACGACGAGGCCCTCTATTTGGTGCTGACCGTGCTCAAGCTGCCGCTCGACAGTGAGGCGCGGGTGTTGAAGAAAACACTGACAGTGGCGCAGGCTGCGGCGGTCAAGGAGATCCTGCACCGTCGGGCGATGGAGCGAGTGCCGGCGGCGTATCTCACGCGCGAAGCATGGCTGGGCGGGCAACGATTTTACGTCGACGAACGCGTGATCATTCCGCGCAGCTATTTTGTCGAGATCATCGCGCAGCAGCTCGATGCGTGGCTGCGGGCGCCGGAGAAAGTGCGGCGGGTGGCCGATGTGTGCACGGGGTCGGGATGTCTCGCGATTTTGCTTGCGCAGCATTTTCCGCAGGCGAAAGTGGATGCGTTAGATTTGTCGGTGGACGCGCTGGAAGTCGCGAAGATCAACCTCGCCGCGCACGGTTTGACGAAGCGGGTGACGTTGTGGGCGAGCGATGTGTTTGACGGCGTGCCGGAGGTGAAGGGTCGGAAGTATGATGTGATTCTGAGCAATCCGCCCTACGAGCCGAGCGCGCACGTCGACGCGCAGGCGCCGGAGTTTGCGGCTGAGCCGCGGATGGCGCACGACGGTGGGCGCGATGGGTTGGAGATCATTCGGAAGCTCCTGCGGCAGGCGCGCACGCGGCTGACGGCGGAGGGGATCGTGCTGATCGAGGTCGGCGGACTGTGCGCAGCGATGGACCAAGAGTTTGCTGCGCTGGAGCCCCACTGGCTGCACACAGAAGATGGGGCGGATTGCGTCTGCGTGATCCACGCGGCGCGATTGGCGCAATGGCGAGGGTGAGGCGCGAGGGAGTTGTGCGGTGAGCGCGCCTTCGCGGGTGGCGATTTATTTCTTTTCGTCGGCCTTGCGCGTGGGCAGTCCAGCGGCAGTCCAGTCTTTAAAGCCGCCGACGTTGGACGCTTTGACGCCCTGCTCGTTCAGCGCGGCGGCCACGGTGCCGGAGCGACCGCCGCTGCGGCAGTAGAGGATCACCTGCTTGCCCTGATGTTTCGCAAGAAATTCTTTCCAGAGTTTTTTATCGCCGTCGAAATCACTCTTGGGGAGCAGCGTGGCGGGCGTGGCAACGCCGGTATCAGCCCATTCGGAAGGTTCGCGACAGTCAACGAGCACGGCCTTGCCCTCGGCGACGAGTTTCGCGGCGGCCTGCGGGGCGATCTTGGGCGCTTCCGCAGCGAAGGAACGGGACACGACGGCGAGCAGCAGCGCGAAGGCGGGGAGGAGTTTTTTCATGGGAGGAGGAGCGTGGGGGAGTTTGAGCTGAGGGCAAGTCGGCGGGTGCCGGCGGCGGGAGGCAACTCACCGCGCGGTGTCGTCGAGGATGGAGGCGGCGAAGAGCGTGGGGAGCGGACGGGACGAGACCGACGGGGCGAGTAGGGAGCGATGAGAGGAGTGTAAGCGGGGTTTTCCGTAACGCCTGCGCGTGAGTGGTCACGCCGCTGAACCGTGCGTAAGGCGGAGCGACCGAGACGTGTCGTCACAAATCAAGTACACTGTACTCTGCGGCTTGCTGCCTCAGCGCGCCAAGTCGTAAAGGGCGTAGCCAGCGAAGAGGTTCGGGAGCGCACGGCAGGGGGAGTGCCAGTCGCCGGCGAGGTGAGCGCGGCGGGCGATGTGGATATTCTTCGCGGCGCAAAAATGTTCAAAGTCGGCGATTGTAACCGGATTGGCCGGACGGCTCTCGAACCACTCGGTGGTGTAGACGGGGTTCCGCAATTTTCGTCCGCGCAGGAGTGTATCGACGCGGTTTTTCCAGAAGCCGTGGTTCACGAAGCCGACCGTCAGGGTGCGGCCGACGCGGAGCGCTTCGGTGATGACGGCCGTGGGGTCGCCGAGTTCGTGGACGGTGCGGGAGCAGATGACGCGGTCGAAATGTTTATCGGGAAAGGCCCGCATGAAATCCGTCATGTCGCCCTGATAGGCCGCGAGACCACGGCGGACACAGGCGGTGATTTTCGCGAGCTCGAGGTCGACGCCGACGGCGGACACTTTTTTCGTTTGCACGAGGTAGTCGAGGAGGACGCCGGAACCGCAGCCGAGGTCGAGGACGCGGGTGTTGGGCTCCACCCAGTCACCGATGATCTCCATGTCGACCGTGCGTTTTTCGACGAGTTTCGTCATGGCAGAGAAAACCGGACTGAGCAGGGGCCCACGGAACGCACGGAAAAAAATGTGGCGGAGAGGGAGGGGGAAGCGCGAAAGGGACAAGGGAGAACCACTCGCTGGCGCTCGCGGCTACGGGGGACGGCGGGAGGTGTGCGGTCAGATCGCATAGTCGAAGACGTAGGGTTGGTCGCGTTCGATCCAGCCGCGGACGAGGCCGTAGAGTTCCTCGGATTCGAGCAGGAACGAATCGTGGCCGAGGTCGGTGGAGAGCTCGGCGTAGCTGGCGCGTTTGCCGGCACGGAGGAGCGCGAGAGTGAGCTGGCGATTTTGCTCGGGAGGGAAGAGCCAGTCGCTGGTGAAGCCGACGATGAGGGTCTCGGCCTCGACGGCGGCGAAGGCCTGCTCGAGGGTGCCGTCGACGTGGGCGAGATCGAACTGGTCGAGGGCGCGGGTGATGTAGAGATACGAGTTGGCGTCGAAGCGGTTGATGAAACTCTGGCCCTGGTGGCGCAGGTAGCCCTCGACTTCGAACTGGACGTCGAAGGTGTAAGCGTCGCCGTTGGCGGTGTTTTTTTTGCGGCGGCCAAACTTGCGGTCCATCGAGGCATCGGAGACGTAAGTGATGTGGGCCATCATGCGCGCGATCGCGAGGCCGACGCGCGGGCCGGCGTCCTTGGTGTAGTCGCCGCGGTTCCAGGCGGGATCTTGCATGATGGCTTGGCGGCCGACCTCGTTGAAGGCGATGGCTTGGGCGCTCTCGCGGCCCGTGGTGGCCATGCCGAGGACGCGGCGCGTGAAGCGCGGGTAATCGGTTGCGAAGCGTAGGGCTAACATACCGCCCATTGAGCCGCCGATGACGCCGTGGAGTTCGACGACACCGAGGTGGTCGAGGAGGAGTTTCTGGGCGCGGACCATGTCGCCGATGGTGACGAAGGGAAATAAAATGCCGTAAGGGCGACCGGTTTCAGGGTTGGACGAGGAAGGGCCGGTGGACCCTTGGCAGCCGCCGAGGACGTTGGCGCAGACGACGAAGAAGCGGCGGGTGTCGACGGCTTTGCCGGGGCCGATGAGGTTATTCCACCAGCCGGGTTTTTTGTCGGCAGGGGTGTGCCAACCGGCGCAGTGGTGATCGCCGCTGAGAGCATGGCAAATGAGGACGGCGTTGTCGCGGGTGGCGTTCAGCGTGCCGTAGGTTTCGTAGCGGAGCTGGAAACCGGAAATGCTTTGGCCGCTGCGGAAGGAGAACGGATGCGAGTAGATGAAATCGCGGGGCGCTACGAGGCCGACCTCGCCGGGCGCGAGGTGGCGCGGCGTGGTTTCCGCGCCGGGTGCGGATGGCAACGTGTCGATGTCGTCGGTCATCGGGTGGACACAATGAACCCGCAGCAGGTCGGCGAGGCAAGGGAGCCGCGGGGTTATGACGCGGGGGGGGCGGAGTTAAATCAGGGGTTGCCTGAACGGGAATAGGACGGGCGCTGGGGTGAGGAGCAAAGCCGGGTCGATGCCGTTGAGAGCGAAGCGTTGAGAGCGGAGAGAGCGATCTTCGGAGCTCGCATGCGCGCGACCACGCGTGGATACCCGATTTACCGTTTGGGTTTGCTCTCAGCGATCGGCTCTTGGCTCTCGACTGAATTTCTACGGCTGAGTGGGCTGCGCGGCGATCACGTCTGCGCGGCGGCGCTGAGCGATTCGTCCATCTCTTCGTTGGAGAACACATGCTGGACATCGTCGAGTTCATCGAGGTCGTCGTGGAGCTGCACGAGGGACCTCGCGAGAGGGAGGTCGGTCACGGGGACGGTCGTCACGGGGATGTAGGCGATTTCGGAGCTGTCGGGCTTGAGCCGTTGTTGCTCGAGAGCGTGGGCGACCTTATCGAAACTGTGGATACCGCAGCGGATTTCGTAGCCCTGCTCGCTGGTGAGGATGTCGTCGGCGCCGGCTGCGAGGGCGATTTCCAGGAGGGCGTCTTCTCCAATTTTTTCCTGCGAGAGGAGAAATTGGCCGGCGTGTAGAAATTGAAACGATACGGCGCCGGTGCTGGCGAGGTTGCCGTCATGGCGGGCGAAGGCGGCGCGGATATCTTTCGCGGCGCGGGTCTTATTGTCGGTGGTGGCTTGCACGACGAAGGCGACGCCGCCGGGGCCGTAGCCCTCGTAGGTGATTTCTTCGTAGATGACGCCGGGGATTTCGCCGGTGCCCTTCTTGATGGCTCGGTCGACGTTTTCGGCGGGCATGTTGGCCTCGCGGGCCTTGAGCATCAGGGTGCGGAGGCGGGCGTTGCCGTCGGGATCGCCGCCGCCGGATTTGGCGGCGAGGGTGAGATCACGGGAGATGCGAGAGAATACTTTACCGCGCCGGGAGTCGGTGACGGCCTTGAGCCGTTTGACCTTGGACCACTTGTTATGTTTGGCCACGGGACGGAAGCTGAAAGCTGAGGGTCGAGAGCGAGGAGCGGAGCGCCCGAAAACAAGCCCTCGACGTGGCGAGGGCTTGGAGGGCGGGCGGAGACAGCGCCCTACTTTTTCTTGGGAGTGACGTTTTTCACGGGCTTACCGCCGGGGCTGACCGCGGCGACGGCGGGGGTGAGGGGTTCGTCTTTCATGCGGTTGATCACGAGCTGTTGGATGATCGTGAAGAGACCGTTGACGGTGGAGTAGAGGGAGAGGGCGCAGGAGAAGGTGTAGCAGAAGAGCGTGAAGATGATCGGCATGAACTGCATCATCTTGGCTTGGGCGGGGTCCATGGAAGGCGTCGGGGTGAGCCGCATTTGGTAGACCATGGTGGCTCCCATGAGCAGCGGCATAATGTTGATCGGCAGGCCGAAGAGGTGGCCGATGGTGTCGCTGGCGGCGAGGTCGGTGGCCCAGAGGAAGGGCGAAAAACGCAGCTCGGCTGTGCTCTGGAGCATGGTGAAGAAACCCATGAAGAACGGGATCGTAATCAGAATGGGGAGACAGCCGCCGACTGGGTTGACCTTGTGGGTTTTGAACAGGGCCATGGTGGCCTCCTGTTGTTTGCGGGGATTGTCTTTGTATTTTTCCCGGACGGCTTGGAGATCAGGTTGGAGCTTTGCCATCCGCTTGGCGGACTTGGAGGCGGCGAGGGTGAACGGAACAAAGATGATCTTGAGCGTGAGGGTGGTGAGGATGATCGCGATGCCCCAGTTATTGGAGAGACCGTGGATCCACGTCATCAGGGTGAGGAGGATTTGGCTGAAATACTTAAAGAAGCCGAAGTCCATGACCTTGTCTTGGTCGGCCTTGAAAATCCCAGCTTGGGCGAGGCGCGCGTATTCTTTCGGACCGACGTAGAGGCTGGAGGCGAGTTTCACCTCGGCATTGGGGGCGAGGGCTTTCACGTCGAATTGAGCGGAGCCGGCCACGCCATAGGCGGAGGGATTGTCGTCGGGTAGTGCGGCGAGCAGTTTGACGCGGCGCGTCACCAAGCCGGCGGCGGGTTCGTCGGGCGTGAGGATGGCGGTAAAGAACTGATTCTTGACGGCGGCCCAAGTGAGGAGACCAGGGCTGGTGACGGCGGACTTGGAGTCGTGGGAGCCGATCCCGAAAAAGCCGCTACTCGATTCAAGTTCGGAGCGTAGAATGAAGTGCTGGCTTTCGGCGGTGGAGTAGCCGGTGGAGAGTTGGAGGCCCGGGTCGTCTTTGCCGGTCGGGGCAGAGGTGCCGAGCGCGAGCGCGATCTTCATGGGCGCGGCGGGCTTGTCGGAGACGTTGCGAATCGTCGTCTCGTGGCGCAGTTGATACGGATCGGTCTGGTCGCTCTCGTCCGGAGGCAAGGTGTAACGGCGGGTGACTTCGAGGCGGCCGTCGAGGACGGCGCGGTAGACGACTTCTGAGGAAGATTGCGAAACGCGTTCGAAGCGGGAGCTGCGGTCGAGGCCAGGAAAGTCGACGAACGCAAGCATGGGGTCGGCGTGCAGCTCGTTAAAAATGAAGGGGGTGGACCCGTTCAGCTCGGCGGGGTAGATCAGGCGGTCCTTCGCGTCGCGTTTTTTCAGGGCCACGTCGCGGATGGCGCCACCGGAATCGGTGAAGTGTACTTCAATGAAACTGTTACTCAACGTGGTGACTTTGGCGGTGGCCGAGTCGGCGCGCGCGGCGGCGAACGCGGTGTTGACCGCCGATGCGGGGGCCGATGTGGGCGTGGTGTTGGCTGCAGACGCGCTGGCGTCGCCGGTGGCTGTGCCGGCTGGGGCGCTGGCGGCGGGCGCCGGGCGCGGTGGGGGCGGAGGAGCAGATTGCTGCATCCAAAACATGAAGGCGATGGCTGCGGCGATGAGGGCCACGCCGATGACGGTATTCTTTTTGTCCATTTCGAGAAAGTGTTGAAGGAGGGCGGCGCGTGAGGCGCGGTGCAGGCGAGAGGGAGCGATGGAGAGCTGGAGAGATCGAGAGAGGGAAAGCGGCGGAGCGTCAGCGTGGTCGGGTTAGGCCGTGATGCGGGTGCAACGGGGAGTGCGCCGGGGTGGCACCGGATCGTGTCCGCCGGGGTGCAACGGGGTGCACTTGAGTAGGCGGACGACGGTGAGCGCGGCGCCGATGAGTGCACCGCGTTCGCGCACGGCATCGGCGGCGTAGTGGGAGCAGGTCGGGGAAAACCGACAGCCGAAGGACGGACCAAACAGCACGGGCAACGCTGGCGAGAGGATGCGCTGGTAGACTGTAATCAGCAGGAGCAGCGCCTGCCCGGGGAGGCGCACGCAGACACGAAAAAGGGAAAATATGCGCGCGCTCATGCGGCGGGCGGGGCGGGCTGGCGGGGTGGGGGGATTTGGGCGCAGGCGTCGGAGAATTTTCTCGCGAGCTCAGGGATGGGCAGGTGTTGGGCGGCGGCGCGGGCGATGAGCATCAGGTCACAACCCGGCGGCACAAGGTGTTGGTGCTGGCGAAACGTCTCGCGGAGGCGGCGTTTGGCGCGGTTGCGGCGGACGGCGTTGCCGACGGCAGCGGTCGAAGCGATGACACAGACGCGCTGCAAGTGCGGTGCGACCGTGAGGTCAGGGGCGATGTCGCGGTGCTTCCACCATACAGTGAAGGCGCGGCAATCGACACGACGACCCTGTTCGCGGACGACGCGGATGTCGCTCTGGCGGCGCAGGTGCTGCTCAGGGCGGAAACGCATGAGGGCGTGGCTCGGCGAGCGCGCGTCACTGGGGCCCACTCGCTGGGGCGGGTGGCGACGGACGAAAGCCGGCTGGGCTTAGACGACCGTCAGGCGCTTGCGGCCTTTGAGGCGGCGGGCGCGGATGACTTTGCGTCCGCCGGGAGTGGCCATGCGGGCGCGATAACCGATCTTGCGGGCGCGTTTCTTACGGTGTGGGCGGAATGTTGGTTGCATGACTTTTGTAGAAAAAGAGGGTGAGGAGTGTCGGACGCGTTGGGGGGTGTCAAGGGCGGCGTTTGTTTGGTCGCTTGTGTGATCGTTTCCACGGGGTGTCACAGTCATCGGAGTGGGAGGTTGGGCGCTGGTGAGGTGTCGACGGGAAGCGACTGAGGCGGAGCCATGCAATCGACCGTAGCCGCCGATGTGAGGAGGCGGGATGAAAGGTGAACCGGGTTCTCCGGCCTCGTCACCTCGGCCGCTACGCCGTTTTTCCGATTTCGACTGCACGGATCCGGCTGAGGCGGAGCGGGGCCACGCGCGGAGCAGCCTCGGCTGCCGCCTCCAAAACCGTGAGCTCCGCACGAGAAAACGCTCTCCGCTCCGCTTGAGGGAAAAAGAGTCGCCCGAGCCGCCACTCGGTTTATTTGAGTGATCGTTGCAGGCATAAGCTCTTGCTAATTCCACGGGCGCGAGAAAGGAATTCTCGATGCCGCCCATTCCATTGAAGTCGATTCCGCCGGGCCGGATCGAGGACTCGAATCCCGGAATTCCGGGTTTTCGTTCCGACGCGACGGAGGCCGGCTCTGCTGGGCCCGTGTTCGGATTCGGCAAAAACCCCGAGAACCGACTGCTGGGGATTATCATCGCTGTCTATGCCGGGGTTTCGATGCTGGCGGGTTTCATCACGCACCGCGTCGGGGGGTTTTCGGTTCAGGCCGCCCTGACCTATTCCGCGATTAACGTTTTTTCGGGGATGAGTGTGATCCTGTTAGGGGTCTATGTTATCTACCGTTACAACCTGGTGGGTGATCGGGTATCTTTCCGAGGATGGATAATGGCGATTGGGGCAATGGCGACACTCCACCTTGTCCTTCAGCTGATTGGTTTTAACTATATAAAAAATAAGCCGGAATTATTCCCGCGGGGAGGCGGTGTCTACGCGGCGATCACTTTTTGTGTGCGTGGGGCGACGATTTTGGTGGCAGTTCTGGTTTACGAGGCTGTTTTGCGCTGGCGGCGTTTCCGGCAAAAGCAGGATGAGGTCTTGCGGCTCGCGTTGTTGTATAAAGATTCCGAGTTAAGCCGATTGAGGGCCCAGCTAAATCCCCATTTTTTGTTTAACTCTTTGGGGGCGATTGCGGCTGATTCTGAACGACCCAAGGTGGTGGAGCTCCTTGTCAGTAGTTTGGCGGATGTGTTGCGTTATAATCTTAGCGGCACGGAAGCATCGATGCGGTTTTCTAAAGAAACCCACGCCGTCCAAAGTTACCTGCGGATGGAGCAAGCTCGGCTCGGAGAGATGTTAACAATTGAGATAAACATCCCGGTGGCGGCTGAGGTATGTCTGGTGCCTCAGCCTCTTTTGTTGCCGCTGATTGAGAACGCTATCAAGTACGGTCTAGCGACTTCAGGTGATTTTTTGAGCTTGAAGGTGGGCGCCGAGGTGTCGGCGGGCAGGTTGTCGGTTTGGGTGGAAAATTCCGGCACTTGGGTCCCTCCTGAGCCGAGCGAAATCGGTCGGCAAATTGGTTTGGCCAATTTAAGGCGGCGGTTGGATTTGCATTTTGGTCCGGGTGACTACGTTGCTTGCCAAGTACTACCCGAGGCGGTGCGCGTCTCGGTCACAATTCCCATTTTCGACACTGAAACCTCTCCGAACAGTCATCGTAGACGATGAGTTATCATCGCGCCGTTTATTGACCAAACTTCTGGGGCTACATCCAGAGATTTTGGTGGTGGGAATGGCGCGGTCAGTGTCGGAAGCGGTGGAGGTGTGTGGCCGGTTAACGCCTGATGTGATTTTTTTGGATGTGAACATGCCGAAACAGCCCGGCTTCGAACTCATCGCGCATTTGGAGCAC
Source organism: Opitutus sp. GAS368 (assembly GCA_945874455.1). Taxonomy (GTDB): domain Bacteria; phylum Verrucomicrobiota; class Verrucomicrobiia; order Opitutales; family Opitutaceae; genus GAS368. The sequence continues at coordinate 11,517 of CAMCHO010000097.1, forward strand.
AAGGCCGATGTGGTTTTTGTCACCGCGCACGTCGAGCACACGATCAAGGCCTTTGACGTGGGTTCCTGTGACTACTTATTGAAGCCGGTCTCGGCTGAGCGGTTGGCGCAATCGGTGCAGCGACTCGTTGGGCTGAGCCGTCGGAACATTTCTCCAGAGCCGGAACTGGCCCCGCTATCACGGCACGATTACGACGCGAGCTTGGTATTGCCGTTGGGCTCCAGCATCGTCCGGGTTGCGGTGGGGGAGGTCGCGCTGATTGAAGCCGACGGGCCTTACACGAAGATCACGTTGGTCTCAGGGCAAAATCATTTTCTTACGAGGGGTATCTCGCGTTGGAGCGAGATTTTGCCGCTGAAGGAATTTATGCGGATCAGTCGATTTCATCTTTTAAATATAAAAGCTGTGATCCAACTGGAGCGTCTGAGTGCAGATCATTCTTTGTTGGTGGTGAAAGGGCTGGCGGCGCCTCTGAGCTTGTCGCGGCGAGCCTCGGTTCGGTTGCGCGCGGCGCTCAAGGCGTGCGCGTTCGTCGTAGAATAGGCGCACGTTCGTGCAAGATGAGTTCCCTTCAGGAGCAGGGGCACTAATCGTCTGGACAGTAACCAGTCTGATCGCCTGCCTGACAGAGGCTTGGGTATTCGGACCTAAACGCGTCGTCTCACCTCTTTTTCCCCCCGCTTTCAGTCGTGCTACCCCTTTCACCCCATCTCAGCGTTTCCGGCGTCTTGTTTTCTGCCCCGTGGTCTCCCGCTGCGCTGGTGCGGTCCTGCTGCGTTTCCTTCGTGGTTCCATGAAGGCGTTGAGGTCCATCATTGTAGACGACGAGTCTTCATCCCGTCGCCTCTTGGCCAAGCTTTTGGGAGCTCATGCTGAGATTGCCGTGGTCGGCGAGGCGCGGTCGGTGCAGGATGCGGTGTTGTTATGTGCGCAGCTGGAGCCAGCGGTTATTTTTCTCGATGTGAATATGCCCAAGCAATCAGGCCTTGAGCTCGTGGCGCTGCTTAAAAAGAAGCCGGATATCGTTTTCGTCACCGCACACACAGATTACATGAGCGAAGCCTTTGCGGTCGGTGCGTGTGATTATCTGTTGAAGCCAGTTTCAGGCGAGCGATTGGAGATCACGGTGAAGCGACTGGTCGCGCTGAGTTCGAGAAACAGCTAGGGGTGGGAGCGGGTTGGAGGATTTCCCCCCGCAGAGCGCTTTGAAGATGCGCTGCAAACGTGATCTTCGTGCTCTGGTCTGAGGGCGCTGTGGTTATACCGGGTGCTTTTGTAAAAGGACTTATTCCAATGGGCGTTCAAGATTGGACGAACACCGGGGTTTTGTCGCCTGCCTGCAAGTGATTCAGGCTGTGAAAATCGCCCGCAAGCAGGCTCCTACCGTCAAGCCTGGTTGAGCTAATCTTGAACGCAACGTGGACTTAGCCGCGAGCGTCAGCGAGGGGTGATTCGTCCACTCGCTCGCGCTCGCGGCGACCGAAAAGTCCAGCGTTCAAAGGACGTTGGGATGAGATGAAGCGAGAGCGGTGAAGCGGGCAGCGATACAAAGCGCGCAGCGAACGTTCCGTCGAAGTTTACGGCGCGTGGCTTGCTCTCGCCGAAACACCGCTCGCTCACGCTCGCAGCGACCAGCAGTCAAAAACTCCCATGGCGTGGGTATCAATCGTCCGCGGAGCTTGTCGCGCTGCGGAGTTTGTCGCGAGGGGAGAAAGCGCTTTGGGGTGCGCTCCTAGGTTGGTGGAGAAAGCACGTTCGTTTCTATAGCGCGCACGTTCATCAAATATGGCTTTTAAAAAAAAGGGGAGGAAGGAGAACGCTGCTGGCGGAGTGTAGGCGCGGTTTTCTCGGTTCGCTCTCAAGGCGTAGCGGGGAGGTGCGCTGAACTCGGTCCAAAGAAAAATGTCTAAAATTCTACACTCATTCCTGCTGACTGCGGCGCTGCTTTTGGCTCTGGCGGATGCCCGAGCTCAGGCGACCAATTTATTTGTAAGCCAAGTGCCGGTGGCGCCCGCGAGTAACGGTGCGGTTTTTTCTACCCAGCCCAAGGTGACGCTCAGGGATGGCGCCAACGCGACGGTGACCACCGACTCCACCACGGTGGTGACGATGACGGTCAGTCGTAACGCAACGGTCGTGGGTACCGCGACGGCGACCTGTGCCTCGGGTGTGGCGACCTTTAGCGGGGTGGGTATCGCGGGTTTAACGGGCGCGACCTACACACTCACGTTCACTTCCACCGGCGCCAGCGGGGGACTTTCGGTGAATCAGAATATTGTGAACAGCGCCGCGGCCGGCCCAGCCTCGCAGCTGGTGATTACTGCCATTCCGTCTTTTGCGGTGAACGGCGCGGCGTTTGGCTTTGATCTGAACCCAACCCCGAACTACTTGAAAGTGGCGATCCGCGATGCGGGTGGTAACACGATCACGGGCAGCAGCGCGACGGTGACGGCGACGGTCAACAACAGCGCTACCTTGGTGGGCACGACAGCTCCGGCGGCGAGCGGCGGTATCGCGACCTTCACCAATTTGGGCATCACCGGAACGACGGGTACTGCCTACACGGTCACGTTTACTTCCGGCAGCCTCACCTCGGCGACGTACACGACGACGCTCTTGGGCACCAGCCCGGCGACGGCCGCGACGGTGCTGGCGGCGAACGAAACGCGTAATCCGATCAACTACAAGTTCAGGTCCCTAACTGGGACCACCAGCATCACTCCTGGCTTCGGCCTAGCGCTGAGCAACGATGGCAGCACGGTGTTTTACTCCGATACCGGGGCGAACAAAATCATGATGGTACCGACCGGCGCTGGAACGCAAACGGCGGTGGTCCTAGCTGGTTCCGGCACGGCCGGCGGGGTAAATGCGACCGGTACGGGGGCGTCATTTTTCCGGCCTTCTGGGCTCCACGTCCAAAGCGACGGTAGCTTGATCCTGGCGGAATTTGACGGCAGGCGGATCCGTAAAATCACGTTTACCGGCGGCACGATCAGCGCCGCAACCGCCGTGGTGACGACGCTGGCTGGCTCGAGCACGGGGGTGGGAGGTACGACGGACGGCCCGCTGGCGAGCGGGCTATTTAACCAACCGTGGGGAGTAACGACCGACGGAGCGGGGCGGGTCTTCGTGGTGGACGGGTCGGTCACCACCCTGCGGCTGATCGACACGCTGGTGAGCCCGAGTAGTCACGGCTACCTGACGGCGCTGGCCGGAATAAATAGTCCGAGTCACACCAATGCGGCTGGGTATGATGCCCGCTTTAGTCGGCCGGCTGGGTTGGTGCGGGATAGCGCCGGTAATCTTTTGGTCGCGGAGATTTCGAACCATCAAATCCGCAAGATCACGTTCACTGGCGGGGTGATTTCACCTGCGACCGCTGTGGTGTCGGATTACAGTTATTTCTGGTACAGCGGCTCGGGGCGCAACGACGGGGCGGTGGCGTCTGCGACCTTTACGTCGCCGACGAGCTTGGCGATCGATAGCGGTGATAATTTGTATGTCAACGGCGGGGCCGGTCCGACCGGGTACACGGGAATCCGCAAGATCTCGAGTGCCGGGATCGTGAGTACTATTCGTGACGTGGCCAGTGTGCTAACCAGCACATCCTCGGAAGCTGGAATCGCGGTGACGGCGAGCACCGCCAATCTCTTTGTCGCGCAGGGTAGTTCGATTCTGACGGGCGTGCCGGTGCCGACGCTGACCAGTGCGACGAGTGTGACGTTGGAACAAAACGTGGCCTACACCACCACTCCGGCGTATACAGCGGTCTTTGCATCCGGGTCTGGGGTGACCGGATTGGGCACGTATACGGCTGTGACGTTACCGACGGGCTTATCTATAAATTCAAGCACTGGAGTTATCACCGGCACCCCGACGACCACGGGGACGACGACGGTGACCCTCGGCGCGACCGATGCCAACGGAACCGGCACCAATACGCTTACGATTATCGTGGCGACCAAGCCCGGAGTGCCGACGGGAGTGACGCCGACGGCGAGTGCGGGGCAGGTGAGTGTGGCGTTTAGCGCACCAGCTAGCACCGGAGGATCCGCGATCACTGGCTATTCGGTGACAGCGACATCCGTGGATTCCGGCGCGACGAGCCCGATCACCCTTTCGGGCACGGCTTCGCCGATCTTAGTGACGGGATTAACCTCGGGCGCATCCTACACCTTCACGGTGACGGCGTCGAACGTGTTGGGCGCCGGGACGGCATCGACCGCGAGTTCGGCGGTGACGGCCTACAATGCGGCGACGCAGTTGGTCTTGACGACGAGTGCGGTGACCGCGGCGAGTGGTTCGGCCTTTACGACGCAGCCGGTAGTGCAAATCCAAGATGCTGCGGGCACTAAAGTGGCCAACTCTTCGCAGCAGGTCACGATGACGGTCAGCACGGGCGGAACCGTGGTGGGCACTTCGACGGTGTCGGCGTCCTCCGGCGTAGCGACCTTTACGAATGTGGGTATCAGCGGAGTTAGCGGCTCACCGTACACGCTGACCTTTGCGCCGACGACCGGCACGCTGACGTCGGCGACGCAGTCGATCACGGCCAGTGAAGGCCCGGCGAGTGCGTTGACGCTGACGACCTCGGCGGCGGGGTCGGTGAACGGCTCGGCGTTTACGACGCAGCCGGTGGTTACGATCAAGGACAGCGGCGGCAATCTCATCACGACCAGCAAGACCGTCACGATGACGGTCAGTACGGGCGGCACCGTGGTAGGCACGGCGAGTATCACGACCACGAGTGGAACGGCGACCTTTACGAATGTCGGCATCACCGGAACCGTCGGTACCGCGTACACCCTGACCTACGCGGTCACCGGAGTCACCAGCGTGACCCAAACGATCACACCGGGTGGATTCCAATTGCTCACGGCAGCGGCGGGCGCCGCGAGCGGAGCGGCCTTTACCACGCAACCGGTGGTCCGAAAGCTTACGTCCGGCAACGTCCTGGACACTAGCGATTCTACGACCGTGGTGACGATGACCGTGAGCCGCGGGGCAAGCATCGTGGGCACAGCGACGAAAACGATGGTGGGCGGCGTGGCGGCCTTCTCGGGAGCGGGCGTGAGCGGTTTTTCGGGCAAAACGTATACGATTACCTACACCCCGGCCAGCGGCGACCCGGTGACGCAGACGATTGCGCCGACAGTCGGCGCAGCCGCGCAGCTGGTGATCACGGCCTATCCGACGTTTGCGGTGAACGGCTCGGCGTTTGGCTTTGATCTGAATCCAACGCCCAACTACCTGAAAGTGGCGGTGCGCGATGCGGGTGGTAACACGATCACGGG
>CAMCHO010000098.1 GCA_945874455.1 Opitutus sp. GAS368
ATGCAGTAGCGCAACCCGCCCTGCCCACGCGGCCCGTCGGGAAACACGTGCCCCAAATGCGCCCCGTCGACGTTGCAGTGCGACTCCACCCGACGCATCCCGTGGCTCGTGTCGACCGTCTCGCCCACCCACACTTGCTCGATCGGCTTGGTGAAACTCGGCCAACCCGTGCCGCTCTCAAACTTGTCCCGTGAGTCGAACAGCGGAGTGTCGCTGCACACGGAAAAATAAACCCCGTCCTCGTGGTGATCCCAATACTCGTTTTGAAACGGCGGCTCCGTGCCCTGCTGCCGTGCGACGCGAAACTGCATCGGCGTCAACCGCGCCTTCCACTCCGCGTCCGTCCGCTGCACCGCCGTCTTGCTCATATCGATCACGACATTCGAGGGCAGGCCGCACGCCGACCGTTCCCCGGGCGCGCACGCGAGTGCATCTTTCGCGGCGTTGGGGCTGTCCGTTGCATCAGACTTGGCGGGAGCGGGCGTGGATGTGTTCATGTTCATATCGGCAGCGACGCCGGCCACGACGGCCAACGCCACGAGCGTGTAGATCAGACGTGAAATCATGGTCCCGTGATGAGCAACCATGCTGAGTAATTATTCCACCCTTTTGCTGCAGCCGACATGTCATCAACCCGCGGGCACAAAAAAGCCCGCCACGCGGCGGGCTTGAATGTTAGGCCATGGCCAACGGCCACGAGGGGGCCGTGATCCCTCAGTATTTCGCCGTCAACGAGAACACCGCTCGACCCGGCATTCCGCGCTGTTGGTTAGCGGGGAAGTATTCGATGTCACCCATGTTCTGCCAATTGAGCGCGGCATTCATCGGACGTTTCTCCCACTTCCAATCATAGCCCACCGCCGAATTCCACAGCGTCTCAGCCGGCAGGTAGAGCTTCGGATTATTGGTGCGCTGCGCCTTCTCGCCGGTGTGGTTGAATCCCGCTCCCACCCAGACGCCCTTCAGCGCGTCGTTCTTAAATGAATAGCGCGTCCAGAGATTAAAGAGCGCCTTCACGGTCGCCTCAGGGTGAGCGCCCAGGAAAACCTCCACCCCCTTCGGCACCTGCTTTACGCGAATGTCATTCATCGCACCGCTGGCATAGATCTGCCAGTTATCCAGCGGCGACCAGGTAATCTCAGCCTCGATTCCGTTGCTGCGATCCAGCGTCCCTTGCTGGCTGTTCGTAACCGTCACGCCCGTCGCATTGAAGGAATTGAACCGCAGGATTCGGTCCTTCTGATCGATTTGGAAGACAGCGAGCGTCGTGGACACCCGGCCGTTGAACAAATCCGTCTTCACACCGAACTCGTAGCCTTTCGACGTAGTCGGAGCCGCGGCTCCGGTTGGGACGTTCTCTTTCGTCAATGCCGCCGCATTGAGCACAAACGATTCGCTGTAGGAACCGTAGAGCATCACGTCGCGGGTCGCTTTCCAGCCGAGCCCGAGCTGCGGCGTGGTCTTCTTGTTTTCCACCTTCGCCAAGCTCGAAGCCGGAGCCAAGTAGTTGTCCGTCGAACCACTCGCGGTGCTGCGACGTGCCCCCAGCACGGCATTGAGACGGTCCTCCAGCAGGCTGAAGTTGAGCACGCCGTAAGCCGCCTTGTTCCGCGTCACCGAGAGATTATTGGTCGAGAAGGGCAACGTCACAGGATCAAAGTCAGTCGTGTAGTCCCAGGTGGCGGAGTTCTTCATGTCCCAAACGGGGAAGAACTGGGCCGTAGCCGATTGCCGCAAGCGGCCGAAACCGCGCGATTCATTGTAGAGCGCGCCGAACAGCGGTTTCACCTTGATACCGTTCAGCACAAGATTGCCGGCCAATTCCACCTGCGAAGACTTGCTCTGGCCAAACGACTCCTGGAGCCGTTTGCGGCGGCCGAGCTGCGCAGCCGGCGCATTGAGCGCGAGATTGATATTATTGAGCAGATCCGCCGCATAGGCGCGGGCCGCGATCAGATAATTCGCCGATGAAATCGGCAGGGTCGCCCCGGCCGGATAGTAGCTGGGTGGCACCGTGATGCTCACCGCACCGAGGCCGGTGAGTTTTTGCGCAACTCGATTCTTGCTCCAATTGAAATTCGTGCGCGTCGTCCACGTATCCGTGATCTTGGCCGTCAGCTCGGCATTGATTGTCTCATAATCCGTGAAGCGATGGTCGTTGTTCGAAGCATAGTTAAACGAGCGGGGCAGCGGATAGTAGCTCAGAAACCCGGGATCGCTGTTGTCGAGCGCGTTGATCAAAACGCCCGTGGCGCTCAGGATTCCGCTGGCGGGTGGCAGCGCGACCACTTCCGTGTTCGGCTTGATATGCGCCTGCGGCGGCGTCTCCCGACGCGAGAACCACTGGTAATCGACCGTCAGCGCGACTCGGTCCGAGATGCGCCACGTCACCACCGGAGCCAAGACGGTCGTGCCTTGCTTGCCGGGCTTGATAAACTCGAAACCGTTTTCATAGGCGCCGTTGAAGCGAAACAGTAATTTCTTATCAACCAGCGGTTGGTTAACATCGAGCGTCGTGCGCCAAAAACTCTGGGTGCCCACTTGTGCATTGACCGTGGTCGACGCTTTTGTACCTGGCCGCTTCGTAATGTAGTTCACTGTGCCGCCCGGCGCCACCTGTCCGTAAAGCACGGACGACGGACCTTTCACGACCTCGACACGCTCGACCGTCAACGTGTCGATGTAGCCTTCGCCCACGAAACCGTTGTGCTGCGGAGCCTGATCAAAGCCGCGGATCGTGTAGACTGCGTTGCCGGCGTTAAACTCACGTCCCGCACTTGTAACGCTCGGAGCATACTGCACCACATCGAAGAGGTCACGTGCGCCCACATCGGTGATGAATTGCTGCGTAAAGCGCTGATCGAGAAAGGCAGGTCCTTGATCGGCGTATCGATCCGGGTGGCCGATACAGAATTACCGGCACGGTAGCCTTTATCGGACGCAGTGGTCACCTGAAACGTCGACAAGACAATCGTTTCTTCGGTGGCTGCCGCAGCGCGTGCAGCGGCTGGAGTTTGAGCGCGCAAGCCGACAGCAGCGCACGCGAGCACCACGCAGGTGACGCGGGCAAAACCAGGTCGTGCCGAAGCGCCGACCCGGATGGTAGGGGAGGTTTTGGTCATAGGAAAAGGTGTCTCGGTAAACGGGCCGAACGGTCAGGGCAGCCCGCCAGATTTCTGATCGTTAGAATCAACGCCGCGCTGCCAAGCGAAATTCTCCGCCATTTCTCCGCCCGACCTACTCCACCCGCATCGTTCTCATTCCGTCCATAAACTCCGCCTGCAACACCTGTCTAATCTCCACTTCCGCCCGCCGACCGACCGGCTTTCCGGCCTCGTCACGCAGGATCACAAAACCACGATTCAACACCGAAGCCGGACTCGCCGCCTGCAACCGCTTCCACAGGGAGAGCAGGCGATGCGATTCCGTCTGCACGCGAAATTCCGGCGAAACCCGCGCCAACGCCGCCCGTACCTCACCCAGCTGTTGCCGCCGCACCTGTACCGACGTGCGCAACGCCGCCCCCAGCCGGTTCGAAATATCATCGAGTCGCAAAAACCCTTGTTCGATTTGCGCCTCCGGTGACAACAACCTCAACCGCGACCGCGCGTGGTCCACTCGCTCACCCGCCCGCGCCACCGCGCCGTCGAGCCATGCCGTCATCGCGTCGTCCGCCTGCGCCGCACGTTGCGCACACGCCACAAATTCACTAGAGATCAGCTCCGCCGCCGCGCTCGGGGTCTCCGCCCGCCGGTCCGCCGCAAAATCGCACAGCGTAAAGTCAATTTCGTGCCCCACCGCCGAAATCACCGGCACCGTGCACGCCGCCACCGCCCGCACGAGCACCTCTTCGTTAAAGGCCCACAGATCCTCCAAGCTTCCACCGCCGCGCCCAATCACCATGACGTCCAAAATACCCAGCTCCTGCGCGAGCGCCACCATCGCGGCCATTTCCGCCGCCGCACCTTCACCCTGCACTTTCGCCGGCAACACCACCACCCGTCCGCGCCAACCGCGTCGCATCAAAATCCGCATAAAATCCTGCACCGCCGCTCCCGTCGGTGACGTAATAAAACCCACGCACGCGGGCATCGCGGGAATCGCCCGCTTCGTTTCCACCGCAAACAATCCTTCCGCCGCGAGTCGCGCCTTCAGCGCCTCAAATTCGCGCTGTAATTTCCCCACCCCATCCTCGATCACGACGCGCACGATCAGCTGATACTGCCCGCGCGCCTCGTAAACACTCACCTCGCCATACACGACGACCTGCGTGCCTTCGCGGAGCTTCACCGTCTGCCGCGCCGCATCGCCGCGAAACATCACCGCACTCAACTGCGCGCCGGCGTCTTTCAGCGAAAAATACACGTGCCCACTCGCCTGCGCCCGCACGTTCGTCACCTCACCCCGCACCCACCCAGGGCGTAGCCCGCTTTCGAGCAGCGTCTTTACGCGTCGCGTAAACCCGCTCACCGACTCGATTTCCGCCCCCGCATCACCCGCGAACAAGGACTCGTCCCGCGTCTTCATGTCACGCGTCACCGACCGGCGGCGCCCCGGTCGCCTTCTTTGCTCGATAGTGATTCCGCAGTAAATGCGTGCCGACCGCCACCATCGCGATCAGGAGCGCCGCTGTGAGCGCCATTTTTCCGCGCCCCTGATTCAATGCGTCCCCAAACAAAATAAACGCGACATTGAGCGAGCCCTGAATCGCGACCGATACGCAGAAGTAACGCACGAACGGCACGTCCGCGAGACCGAGCAAATAGTTCTGCACGAAAAACGGGACCACCGGTGTCACCCGGATCAAAATGATCAAATCAGTGACAGCCCCCTTCTCAACCGCCGGCAACGTGTAGCCCCACCGCGCCAACAGCCGCGCACACAGCGGCCGCAACCAGCGCCGCGCGAGCCAATACGTCAGGGTCAGATTAAAGGTGATCGCCGCCAGACCCAACATCGTGACGACGGGCAAGCCCAGCCGCTCGCCGAAAACCGGACCGGCCGCCAACGCAAAGGGACTGTTCGGCACGCCCAGCCCCGGCAGCACCGCCATCGCGCCGAAAAATACGACCGGCCCCGCGGCAGACATCCGCCCCACCACTGCCGTCTTGAGCTGCAGCGCCGCATCGAGGGCCACCCGCCAGCCCACGAAATAAACGACCGCCACACCAATCGCCCCACCCACCAATGCTCCCACCGCCCATTGCTTGAGCGGCAGCTTTTTTTTCTCCCCGGAAACTTCGGACGGCGACATCATGCGAGCCTGCCCGCCCGCGCGCGCCACCGTCAAGCGCGGGGCCCATTACACCACCGGATCGCACCGCCCGGTACCGCTGAACAGCGCCCCATCGAGCGCCTTCGTCCAAAAAATCCGACGCTCATGGTGCGTCCGAAAGAAATCCACCGCCCGCCACGTCCCGTCGCACCACGCCGGAGAGAGCCTCCTCCACATCCCCCGCATCGCCACACGGAATGTCCGTCCCCGCCACCGCCACCCGCGCGAGTTGCGCCACCATCACCACGATAAAAACCACCGCCGCTAACCATCCCCCGGTCCGCTCGCTTCGTGCCTCCGGATCTCCGTGCTTCAGTCGAAATTTCGGGTTTCTCCGTCTCGGCTTCGCCCGCGACAATCCACTTCCATGAAAAATCGATCGTGAAACACCGCGCCTATTCCCGCCCCCCTCCGCCACCACCGAGCTCGCGGCTACCGAAAAATCCAGCGTTCGCAGGACGTGGGTGTCCATTCCCGCCCACCTCAAAATCATCGGTCGAATCCGCACCCTCCGCGGTAAAACACTCCGCCTTCTGCTGCGAAGTCCGCCATTAAACGTTGAGCGTTGAACATTGCACGTTGAGCGTTCACCGCTCTCCTCCGCGCTCCCTCGCCCTCATGCCCGCCACCACCGCCGCACCTGTCCTCAGCGTCATTCTGGTCTGCAAAAACCCCGGCCCCCGCCTCCACGCCGCCCTCGCGAGCGTCTGGGAACAACACCAGATCCACCCCGAGATCATCGTCATCGACGGCGCCTCCACCGACGGCTCGCGCGAGTGGCTCACCTCCCAACGCGCCCGCCTCGCCACGCTCATCTCCGAGCCCGACGCCGGCCACTATCACGCGATGAACCGGGGCGTCGCCCTCGCCACCGGCGAATGGCTGCTCTTCCTCGGGGCCGACGACCGTCTCGTTGGCGACAGGGTGCTGAGCGAGTCGCTCATTTGGATGAACAAGACCGAGGCCGGCATCGCCGTCGGCGAAATCGCCTACCATGACGGACGCATCTCCAGGCTCCGCTCGGACGTGAATCCCTGCGCGAGAAATTTCGTCCCCTCTCAGGGCACGTTCTACCGCCGCTCGTTGTTCGCCGAAAACGACGCCTTCGACACTTCGCTCGCCGTCATGGCCGCTTACGAATTTAACGTCCGCCTCTGGAAGAATCGCGTGCGCTTCAAACCCATCCCGCTCCGCATCGCCGCCTGCGGCACCGGCGGCGTCAGTGACTCCGGGAGCTGGCGCAGCTACCGCGAAGAAATCACCGTCCGCCACCGCTATTTCTCCTTCGGCCGTTGCCTCGTCTGGGACGCCTTCACCGTCGTCCGCTACGTCCGCAAGAAAATTGCTCGCAGCTTTTCCAGGCACTGACCCGACCAGCGCCCGAGCCCGCCGCGCAGGTTGAAAAACTCGTCGCCAACCCGCAGCCAACCGCCGCCGAACACCAGCCGCAGCAACCAGCTCCGCCCGAACTCCCGCGCCCTCCGCACGGGGCGCCGGGTAAAATCGAAGCCCGCGCGCCGCGCCGCAAGTTCGTCGCGCGCCGCCAACAACGCCCGCCCATACGGACTATAAATCCTGCGCCGCAACCGCCGCGGCATCACACCGTAGTCGAGCTGGCCCGACTGCCACCACCAGTCCCCGTAGATCGGCCGGAACCGCGCAAAGTGAAAGATCACCAGCGGCTCGCCCTCCAGCCGCAGCCCACCCTTCGCCGCGTCCGCACCGCCCGTCTCGGCCGTGATCTCCACGCCTGCCCAATTCCACGGCGCCAAATTCACGCCTGCATTCGGCAAGACCAGCAACGCCGCGCCCACCCGCTCCGGCCACTCATCCAAGTATTTTTGATCCGCATACTTCCCCGCCTCCTGCCCGTCATGACACCGCCCGAGACAACGACCGCGCCACTCGTCCAAACACGCCCGCCCCACGCCGTCGTTCTGAAAACTCAGTAACCCCACGTTAAATTTCCCGTGCCGTTCAGAGCGCTTCAGCCACAGCGGCAACCGCTGCGCCGTCACGAGCACGCTCGCCTTCGCCGCATCCATCGCTTCGAAAATCCTCGTCGGACTCGCGAAAAAAAACATCTCCGCCTCGACAGAGGTGATCCGCTCGATACCCGACCGCATCCCGTGTTTCTCCAGTAACCACCGCGGCCAACACGGCGACAGGGCGAAAAAATATTCCACGCGCGTCCGGTTCACCTTCGCCGCCGCTAGTTCCGCATCGCCCGCCTCCACTTCCGTCAATGGCACCACGCGCAACCAGGTGCCACCGACCTCCCGCAACACGTCCGCCGTAAATTCATCCAGCGCCAAAACCCACAACACGGAGTCCACATCAGATTTCGCCAGCGACCGCCACAACGCCAGCCCCTGCGCCAGCAACTCACGATCAAAATAGGTGCAGTAGTGATTCATGTCATACGCTCCGGCGCTCACCCCGCTTCAACCAGCGACACCCCCTCGCCGGCACGCCCTCCACCGCGGCCCCGCGCAGGCTGCGCGTACGCGCCGACGCCATCGTGTTGAACAGTCCACCGCCAAACCACTCTGCCCCCGCTTCCGGTACCGGCTCGACCAGCCATCCCGGCCAGCCGCGAATCTTTTGAAAATAGCCGGTGTTGCTCGGCCGTACCCCGTCGTTCGCTACCGCCTCAATAAACACGCCGCCAGCGCGGTCGAAGCGCCGCTCCCATTTCCGGTCAATGTCATAGAGCACCGAACGCGAGGAGCCCACCACACCCAACGCTTCGCCCGCGCCCCGCCGCAGACACTTAAGCGATTGGCGTAGGCTGGAAGAAAAGTTCATGCGCACCGGAGATAACGCCACCCACACAACGGAATCAATCCAACCCTCGTTGGCATCGCCACCGTCGCCCACGCCGCCCACGCCGCGCCCAACCCGCCCGCGCCGAGAAGCTGCTCGCCAGTAACTCCGCCGTCTGTTTCGCCGACGGTATGAGCGCGCGTTTCAAAATCGCGTCGAGTCCCAGCGCTGGCACGAAACCCAGCGGCGTCACCAGCGCCAGGCCGTAACTCAGCGCCTCCCCAACCGCTCCGGCCCGAGGTGCCGCGCGACGAATAATCCCACGGCCGTCACGAGCACAAAACGCCCCGCTCGCTCCGCGATCCGCCAGCCCAAATCGGCCGCCGCCTCGCGAAAACCCAGCCTTGCCCAGGCCTCGGCCATCTCCTGCCTGCGGCGCACGGAGGGCGCCTAAGGCCTTGGGGACTTCCGCCGCCGTAATTGTTCTTCCCCCCGCCCCATCCCGCCCTAGCTTCCCTCACCTGCCTCCGCATGAAACTCTCCATCGTCATCCCCTGCTACAACGAGACGAAAACTATCCGCGCCATCGTCGATCGCGTCCGCGCCGCCCCGATCGCGGAAAAGGAAATCATCATCGTGGATGACTGCTCGACCGACGGCACCCGCGAAATCCTCCGCACCGCGATCGCCCCGCTCGTCGCCAAAATCATCTACCACGACGTCAACCAGGGCAAAGGGGCCGCACTCCGCACCGGCATCGCCGCCGCCACCGGCGACGCTGTCATCATCCAGGACGCCGACCTCGAATACGACCCCAACGAATACCCGCGCCTCCTCAAACCCATTATCGACGGCAAGGCCGACGTCGTGTTCGGCTCCCGTTTCTCCGGCGGAGACGCCCACCGCGTCGTCTACTTCTGGCACATGGTCGGCAACAAGGTACTCACGCTGCTCTCCAACATGGCGACTAATCTCAACCTCACCGACATGGAGACTTGCTACAAAGTTTTCCGCCGCGAGGTGATCCAGAAAATCAAGATCGAGGAAAATCGCTTCGGCTTCGAGCCCGAGATAACCGCCAAGGTCGCGCGTTCCGGCGCCGTGATCTACGAGGTCGGCATCAGTTACTACGGCCGCACCTACGCCGAGGGGAAAAAAATTGGCTGGCGCGACGGTTTCCGCGCACTCTGGGCCATCGGAAAATACAATTTTTTCCGTTGAGCGGGACTGCGCGCAGCGCCCTCCCACCGCAGACGAGCTCGCCCCGCCCGCACACCCGCTGCTTCCTTACCTCAAACTCGGATGGCGCTGGCCAACTCAGATAAAAAGCGCGCGTTTTGCGCGGGCGTTCCCACGGTAATCCGCACCCATTCCGGCAACCCATAGGACCTGACCGGCCGCACGATCACCCCTCTCCGTTGCAGCGCGTTGAACACCCGTTCGCCGTCGCCCACGCGCACCAGCATAAAATTAGCGACGCTGCGCACCACCTCGAGCCCCAGCCCTTCACATCCTCGCACGAGGTCGGCAAGGCCCGCGCGATTTTCTCGTTCCGTTTTTTCGGCGAAATCGCTGTCGTCCAGCGCAGCCAGCGCCGCGGCTTGGGCGATCGCGTTGACGTTGAAGGGTTGCTTCACGCGGTTCAGCAAGGCGCACATTTCCGCACTTCCGTAGCCATAGCCCACGCGGAGGGCGGCGAGCCCGTAAATTTTCGAAAACGTCCGCAGGCAGATTAATTTTCGCCCCTCAGCGATCAGCGGACGCAGGTCAGGGGCGTTGACCAGGAATTCCGCGTAGGCTTCGTCAAACACCCCGACCACGTGTTCGGGTAACGCGCGCGCAAACGCTAATACTTCCGCCTCCGTGTTCGCCGTCCCCGTCGGGTTGTTGGGCGTACACACGAACACCAGCTTTGTCCGGGGCGTGATCGCGGCCGCCATCGCGTCCAAGTCATGCCGCCATTCACGCAAGGGCACTTCGACCGGAGTGGCGCCGAATAACCGCGTCACCAGTTTATAGACCACAAATGCTGGCGCGGCCATCACCACCTCGTCGCCTTCCCGGAGAAACACGTGACCGAGCAGTTCGATGATTTCGTTGGAGCCGTTCCCCACGATAAACTGCTCGGCAGCCAACCCCCACCGCGTCGCCAATTTCTGCCTCAGCGAAAAACATCCGCCATCGGGGTAGAGCTCGCCGTGCTCCAACGCCCGCTTGGCCGCCGCCACCGCGAGCGGCGAAGAACCCCAAGGATTTTCATTCGATGCCAGCTTGATGATTCCCGCCGGATCGAGCCCCAACTCGCGTGCCACATCCTCGATCGGCTTGCCCGGTTCATAAACGGGCTGCGTGAGCACCGACGGTTTCACCAACGGATCAAGTTTCATTCCGTCACTGGAACACGATTCACCCTTCGCCCGGAAGCACGAAATTACCCGACGCCCCGCTGTCTGCCGACGCCCAGCGGCGGCCCCGCACCTCGGTCCCCGCCCTGCTGATTATTTCCGACTTGCGACCCGCACCCACTTCATGCCCGCCGCCTCCGCCGCACGCATCCCCGGCTCAGCATCTTCGAACACCAGACACTGCGTCGGCTCCACCGCCATTTTTTTCGCCGCCAATAAAAACATGTCCGGCGCCGGCTTCCCGTGCACCACATCGTCGGCCGATACCACCACCGGAAAAAGCGCCGCCAGTCCCTTCAGCTCCAGCGTGCGCCGCACGATGTCGCGGGGGCCACCCGACGCGATCGCCACCGGATGCGTCGCCGCAACCCGCCGCGCAAACGCGACGACCGGCTCGATCAGCGCCGCCTCGTGCGTCCGCGCGGAAAACAAGGCCTCCTTCTCGTGAAACACCTTCCATGGATCGATTTTCAACCCGTAGTGCGTCGCCAGCAGTTCCGCGACCCGCAAGGTCGGCACTCCACCGAGCGAGTAAAACAAATCTTCACTCAATGTCCCAGGCATCCCCGCCCGTCGCATCGCCTCGTCCCACGCCAGATAGTGCAACGGCATTGTGTCCACGAGCGTGCCGTCGAGATCAAATATGTAGCCAGCAAAGTTTCCGTTTGGAATCTCCAGTTTCATGCGAGCGGTCACGCTCACATCCGCGCTTCAGTTTTCAACCTTCAACTGCGCCGCCCCCTCAGCTGATCACAAGCTTCACCGCCGCCACTAGGAGCACGAGCGCCAACGCTGGGCGCAACTGCGCGGGCCGCGCCACTCGACTGCCCCAGCGCGAACCCAGCAGGCCTCCCGCCGTCCCCGCGACCACCAGCCAAGGCCACGACGCCGGCAATTGCCCCAGCGATCCCACATGGCCAAGCAGCCCCGCCGCTGAATTGACCAAAATAAATGGCGCCGATACCGCCGCCGCCGTCTTCGGCTCTGCCCAACGAAAAAACAAAATCAACGGCGTCAAAAAAATCCCTCCACCCACCCCAATTAATCCTGAAAGAAATCCGATCGACGCTCCCACAACGACGATCACCGACCCCGACGGCCGCCGGACCTCTGCCCCCAACGCCGCTGGAATCAAGAGCCGCCCCGCCGCAAACAAAAGCGCCGCCGCGACGAGCCAACGAAACACCTCCGCACTCAACTGCCAGCCACCGCCCACATACGCGCAGGGTGCCGCCACGACCGCAAAGGGCCAAAACAACCGCCACGCGAAATGTCCGGCGCGGACAAAGATCACCGTGCCGATTAGCGAGACCACCACATTGAGCACGAGCGCCGTCGGTTTCATCGCCGCCGGCTCGAAGCCAGCGAGCGCCATCACCGCCAGGTAGCCGGACGCCCCACCATGCCCGACGGTCGCGTACAGCGCAGCCACCAAAAAGAAAACGCCCGCAATCACGGCCGCCCTTTCGGCTCTGGGGGAGTTCGGTGGTGTTTAGCCATCGCCCTCGTCATTGCCGAGCGCACCGAGCGGACGCAACCAAACTGGCACGCCGCCCACCCAAAACCGGCGGGTCACTCGCTGCCGCCGAGCTCCACTCGACCCGCCGCCAGTTTTTCCGGATGCGCCGCCTGCCGCGGCAACGCCAGCGCGATCACCGCCGCTGCCAGCCCAAACCCAAACGTACCCCACAGACATCCCTCCAGCCCACCCCACTGAAAAAGCGCGCCCGACAACAGGCATCCCACCAGCCGTCCACCCGCATTCGCCATGTAATAAAACCCGACGTTTAACGCCACTTTGTCGCCGTCCGTGTAATCAAGAATCAGATAGGAATGAACCGCCGAGTTCAGCGCAAACACCGCGCCAAACACCGCGAGCCCACTGACAATCACCACGCCCGCCGGGGCCCCCGCCGCCAGCGCCAGCGGCACCGCCGCCGAGACACCCGCGAGGCCAAAGGCCAGACCCGCCGCCATCCCGCCCGCCGGCACCCGCCCGCGGAACACCAGCGGCGCAGCCGACTGCACCAGCCCGTAACCAATTACCCAGCACGCCATGAACGCCCCCACCCGCGCCCCGCTCCACCCGAGCGACGCGCTCAAGAACACCGGCACACCCACCACGAACCAAATGTCCCGCGCTCCAAAGAGAAAAAAACGCGCCGCCGACAGTACGTTCACCGCCCGCGTCTTCGCCAACAGGTCCCCCCAGCCCGCCTTCTGCTTCGCCGTACCCATCGCCCCCGGCAACATCACCGACGCCGCGATCAGCACCGCCAGCAACGCCCCCGCCATCACGACCAGCCCGCCCGCAAATCCCGCCACGCTCAACAAAAACCCGCCGAGAAAAAAGCCGCAGCCTTTCAACGCGTTCTTCGATCCCGTGAGCAGCGCCACCCACCGGAATAGCGCCCCCCGCCCCTCGTCGCCCGTCGGCACCAGTACCTTGATCGCACTCTTCGCACTCATCTTCGTAAGATCTTTCGCGATACCCGACAACGCCTGCGCCGCCATGACGTAGCTCACCGCCATACCTGCGGCCCACGCCGGATTGAGCAACGCCAGCATCCCCAGCGCTCCCACCTGCAATGCCAACCCCGCGAGCAACGTCACCCGCAGCCCCAGCCGACTCGCCAGCCACCCACCGAACAGATTGGTGACGATCCCAAAAAATTCGTAGAACAAAAACAACATCGCCAGCCGCACCGGCGGGTATCCGAGCTGCGCGAAGTGCAATAACACGAGCATGCGCAGCGCCCCGTCCGTCAGCGTGAACCCCCAATAAGCCGCCGTGACCACGATGTAATTTCGCAGATTCACGTCAGGTCACTTCCTTTCTTCTCCGCCGGTCGCCGCGAGCGTGCGCGCGGGGGATGCGCCCCGCCAACCCGTGAATTGGCCTCCGCCGTTCACAGCGAAACCGCCACCTTTCGCGTCAGCTCCGCCATCCGGTTCGAATAACCCCACTCGTTGTCATACCATGCGTAAATTTTTACCATGCGCTGGTTCACCACCATCGTCGACAGCGCGTCGATAATCGCCGACCGCGGGTCTCCCTTGTAGTCCACCGACACCAACGGCCGCGTCTCGAAACCCAAAATCCCTTGCAACGGCCCGCGCTCGCTCGCCGCCTTCAGCAAGGCGTTCACCTCCTCGACAGTCGTGGCTCGCTTCATCTGGAAAACACAGTCCGTCAGCGAGCCCGTCAGCAACGGCACGCGCACCGCGTGGCCGTTCAACTTCCCGAGCAGCTCCGGATAAATCATCCCGATGGCCGTCGCGCTCCCCGTCGTCGTCGGGATCAGCGACATCCCCGCCGCCCGCGCCCGTCGCAAATCCGAGTGCGGCGCGTCGACGAGCGTCTGCGTGTTCGTCACATCGTGCAGCGTCGTGATCGCCCCATGCTCGATGCCGATTCCCTCGTGCATCACTTTGACGACCGGCGCGAGACAGTTCGTCGTGCACGACGCGTTGGTGAGCAACCGGTGCTTCGCCGGTTCGTAGAGCCCGTCATTCACACCCATCACGATATTGAGCGCATCACCCTTCACGGGCGCCGCCACGATCACTTTTTTCACGCCACGCTCGAAATACACCGCGAGGTCCGCCGGCGTACGAAATTTCCCGCTACACTCGAGCACGATCTCCACGCCGTGCCCCGCCCAATCCACGGCGCCCGGCTGGCGGTGCCCGCTAAACGCGAGGGTCGTCGCGCCCACCCGGATCACCTCGTCCCCGCCGACCCGTTCGGCCACCGCCTCGTGGGCCCACCGCCCCTGCACGGAATCAAAATTGAGCAAATGCGCCGCGCACGCCGCGCCGCCGACAGGGTCGTTGATCAGCACCACCTCAAACTCCGGCCAACCCCAAGCTGCCCGCAGCGTCAGCCGCCCAATTCGTCCAAACCCATTGATGCCTATTTTCGTTTTCTTCATGGTAAAATAATCCGCGCTTCGCCGTCCCGCGCGACTCACCCACACCGGCACTGCCCCGGCGCCTTCCCCGGATCACCCGCCCGCACCCAAGCACACAACGGCTCAATCTTCTTCAAGCGCGCGAGATCGCGCTTGAACACCGGAATGCTCTGCGCGCACTCCTGCAAACACGCCAGATTCGCCCGCAATTCCCGCGATGGCTTCGCCGCCAACCCGTAAATCACCCAATTTCCCTGCCGCTCGCTCGCGACCAACCCTCGCTCGCGTAGATAGGCGAGATGCTTCGAGATTTTCACCTGCGGTTCGCCGAGCACATCTTGAAAGTGGCACACGCACACCGGCCCCTGCGCGAGCACGTTGAGCAGCCGCAATCGCGTCGGGTCGCACAAGCACTCGTAAATTTTCACCAGCTCCATAGGTGAAACCATATTCTCACGAAGGAATATGCTTCAAGCCCCAATTCCACGCGTCAACGCATCGCCACTAAAATCCCCCAGAGCCGGTGATTTCGCGTCAGTTGGTTTGCCGATGCGCGTAACCGGCTTGGAGGGAGGCGCCGGCCGGTCACCGGCGACGAATTTTCGGCCGCCAACCTCCATGTACAAACAAGGCGCGCATCGCTGCGCGCCTTTTATTTTTCCCGGTCCAACCGGTCCCGGCCTCCGCCGCACTCCTTAACGGCGCACTCCGCGGTGCAGTCGGCTCACCGGCTTCGCCGCAGCCGCCACGGTGTCGGCCAAGGCCTTCTCATCGAAGAGCGCCGAATAGATATAAGGGAATCCTTCAATTTTCTTCCGCTCCACCGTCACGCCCATGTAACGCTCAATCGAACGCGCGTCGCGCACATCATCCTCGGTCACGAGCGTAAACGCATCCCCCGTGTTCTGGGCGCGTCCGGTGCGGCCGATGCGGTGGACGTAATCCTCGGCATTCTCCGGCACGTCGTAGTTGATTACGTGTGACACCCCCGCGATGTCGAGACCGCGCGCCGCGATGTCCGTCGCCACCAGGACTTCAAACTTGCCGCTCTTGAAACCATCCAGCGCTTCAATGCGCTCGCGTTGGCTCCGGTCGGAGTGCATCACCCCGACGGTGTGCCCCTTGCTTTCGAGGCGATGCGCGATGCGATCTGCCCCCATCCGAGTGCGCGAAAAAATTAAGACGCTCTTGAAATCCGTCTGGTCCAACAGCAGTTGCAGCAGGTCGAATTTTTGCGACGCCACGACCGGGTAAAACGCATGGGACACCGTCTCCGCCGGCGACCGCTGGCGACCGATCTCCACTTTCAAGGGATTGTTCAGCGCCCAGCCCGCGAGTTGCTCCAACTCCGGCGGCAACGTGGCGGTGAAAAACAACGTTTGCCGGTTCTTCGGACATTTTTGCACGATGCGCTTCACGTCGGGCAGAAAGCCCATGTCCAACATCCGGTCCACTTCGTCGAGCACGAGAATGTCCACGTCGGCCAGCGACACGTTGCCCTGTTCCATGTGGTCGAGGAGCCGGCCTGGCGTCGCCGCCAAAATATCCATCCCGCTCTTCAAGTCTTCCAATTGCTTCCCGTAACCGACGCCGCCATACACGATTGTCACGCGGAGATCGGTGAACTTCGAGAATTTCTGAAACGCTTCCTCCACCTGCAGCGCCAGCTCGCGCGTCGGCTCAAGAATCAGGCAGCGCAACTTTCCGTGCGTACCGAGGCGTTGGATAATCGGCAGCGCAAACGCCGCCGTCTTGCCCGTACCCGTCTGCGCCGAACCGATGACGTCCCCACCCTTCAGCACCACCGGAATCGCCTGCGCCTGAATCGGCGTCGGCGTCACATAGCCCATTTCCTGCACGCCGAACGCCAGCGCATCCGACAAACCCAACGCCGTAAAAGCCGTATCCATCTTGGGCACATTCACCGGCACCGCCGGCTTGATCGCCGTCGTGCGCGGATGGTCAAACGTCTTGTCAATGACCGGACGTTCGCGCTCGCCCCGCGCCCCACCGCGCGCGGCGCCGCCACCCCCACGTGAAGGAAAATCTCGGCTGCCGCGATCCTCGCTCCGGGCGCCATAGTCATCCCGCCGAGGACGCGCCTCGCGCCCGTCGCCGGCACCTGCTGCGCGTGACTCGCGGTACGGTTCGTCGCGCGGATCGCGCGGCTGGCCGCGATATTTGTCGTAGGGCCGCCCATCGTGGCTTGGCCCGCCCCCCCGCTCGGAGCGCGACTCCCCGCGCGGCGTGGCGGCGGAGGGCTGCGTAGAGGAAACAGGTTTTGCCGCTTCGGTTTGAGCCGGCTTTTTGGCACGCGACGGCGAGATTTTCTCGCGCAGCTTCGCAAATAATTTCTTCAGCATGAGCAGGTGTTGGATCGACGAGATTCTGTGAACCCTCCGGCATTGCAACTCCGGATATG
>CAMCHO010000099.1 GCA_945874455.1 Opitutus sp. GAS368
TTCCGCCCCGGGATGAAAGGCGTGACGCCGATTCTCTCGGATGTACCACCGCCGAGCACGATGAGCCGGCCGGACGGCGCACACTCGGGTAATCCCGGAATTCGCGAGTTGGTCGCCAACCAGACGCCGCAGCACGTCATGTGGGTAACGGAAAACGCCAATGGCAGCCGCGGCTTCGGTTTCACCGGCGGACACCATCACGCGAGTTGGCAAAAAGAGGATCAGCGCAAACTCGTCCTCAATGCGATTCTCTGGCTGGCCAAAGTCGAGGTGCCGAAGGATGGCGTGGCGTCGACCGTCACCGCCGCAGACATGGCGGCCAATCTCGATCCGAAGCCGCCCGCTGCTACGAAGAAGAAGAAGCAGTAGGAGCTGACGCGAAGGGCGCTCAGCTGACGCGAAAAGCTGGGTTCTTTGCGGTGTCGCGTGGGTCGTTATGGCGATCTGACAGCTGACTGCTTGCGAGATTCCCCTGCCTTCTCTGCGGTGGATTCTCCTGTCTCGGCGGTGCCCTCTCCGTTTAGCTGCTCCACGCCAAGCCGTTTGCACCGCAGAGACGGCACCGGAACGCAGAGAAAACCCTGTGGCGGCGCTCGCTTGATTCACCGAGCAGGTGAATCTTCCGAAACCGAAACATGAGCGAACATTAGCGGTTCAACGCCTGCCTTCATCCGGGTGCATCCGCGTAATATCAATCGCCTAACAGCTTCCGACTGTGATTTTCCGGGTAGCCGCGAGCGCCAGCGAGTGGTGATGCGTCCACTCGCTGGAGCTCGCGGCTACCGAAACGTCTAGAGTTCAGCGGACGTGGGGATGATACCAACGTGTCGTGATCGTTGGACGATGGTTGGAACACCACTCGCTGGCGCTCGCGGCTACCAGTAGTCGAAAAATTACTACCAGCGTTCAAACACTCAAAGGACGTTGGTTTTACTCCAAAATCGAGCGCAGGCTGTCGAGGTCGAGGATGCTGGCGAGGGACTCTTCCTGCACGACGGCGGCGGCGAGGGCGGCTTTGTCTTTCTGCAATGCGCGAATTTTTTCTTCGACCGTGCCCGCGGCGAGGAGGCGGTAGGCGATCACGGGGCGCGTTTGGCCAATGCGGTGCGTGCGGTCGATAGCTTGGGCTTCGGCCGCCGGATTCCACCACGGGTCGTAGAGGATAGCGTAGCTCGCGGCGGTGAGGTTGAGTCCAAAGCCGGCGGCTTTTAGCGAGAGCAGGAAAACGGTTTTGGTTTTGTCGCGCTGGAATTCATCCACCAGCTCGGCGCGGTTTTCGGTGGCGCCCGTGAGCATCAGGAAATTGATATTCGCGGCGACGAGCCGGTCACGGATGAGTTCCAACATGCCTACGAACTGACTGAACACGAGGACCTGATGACCCTCGTCTTGGAGTTCTTCGAGGCGCTCGAGGAGGGCGTCGAGTTTCGCACTCGGGAGGTCGCGGTGGGCGGGATCGACGAGCGCGGGGTGGCAACAGATTTGGCGCAGGCGCAGGAGACTCGCGAGGACGTTGAAGCGGACGGCGGCGAGGGCGGTGTTGGTGTCCACGCCCATGAGTTGGGAACGGGCGCGTTTGAGCTCGGCGTCGTAGAGGCGGCGTTGCTCGCCTTCGAGCTCGACGATGATTTCATCTTCGGTGCGAGAGGGGAGGTCGGGGGCGGCTTCGGCTTTGGTCCGGCGTAACAGGAAATGACGGACGCGGCGGTGAAGGCGCGCGAGGGCCTCGGCGTCGGCCTGGTCGTGTTGGCGGCGGAAGGAGGTTTGCGTGCCGAGGAGGCCGGGCTGCGCGAAGGCGAAGAGGCTCCAGAGATCGGTGAGGCGATTCTCGATCGGCGTGCCGGTGAGGACGAGACGATGCCGGCTCAGGAGAGCACGGGCGACCGAGGCGACTTGGCTGCCGGGATTTTTGATGAACTGGCCTTCATCCAGGATGACGGCATCCCATTTTTGGGTGCGGAACCACTCAGAATTGATCCGGAGTTGGGAGTAGTTGGCGACGAGCAAATGCGGCTTGAGGGAGGCGAGCTGGGTATCGGGGTCGGCGAGGGCAGGATTGAAGGCGGTGGCGTTGACGGAAGGCGTGAAGCGGGAGCTTTCTACGAGCCAGCCGTGCGTGACGCTCTTCGGGCAGACGACGAGGGCGCGGAAGGGCGTGGCGGTGGAGTTGGCTTGCTGGCGCTCGTCGCTCCGGGCATCGGCGAGGTAGAGCAGCCACGCGAGCGTCTGGACGGTTTTGCCGAGACCCATGTCGTCAGCGAGGATGCCGCCGAGGCCGAGGGCGGAGAGATGGGCGAGGAAATGGAATCCTTCTTGTTGATACGGTCGCAGGGTGGCGCGCAGGCCGGCGGGGAGCGGGGGCGGCGGGAGCGCGGCGAGGGAGGCGACGCGGCGGCGGAGGGCGGTGGCGAGGGCGGCGTCGCGGGTCTCGAGGAGATCGGCTTCCGCGGCAAGTTGGAGCGCGTGGATCCGGTGCGTCGCGGGGCGACCGTCGGCGAGTACGTCGGCGGGGTCGAGGCCGAGGCGGGCGAGGGCGGCGGTGGTGGAGGCGTCGGTCTCGTCGGAGACGACCTCGAGGCGTTGCCAGCCGTGGCGCGGGAGGCTGACCCATTTGCCGCGGGCTTTCATGAGGAGGGCGATTTCGTCAGCGGAAAGTTTACTGTCTTCGATGCGGAGTTTGACGGTGAGATTGAACCAGTCTTGGCCGGCGCTCTCGGCGTGTGCGGCGGAAAATTCAACGTGCGCACGCAGGGGCGGGCCGAGGAGATTGGCGAGGCCGGGCGAAGCTTCGACGCCGAGGCCGGGAGGGAACGTGGCATGCCAAGCGACAAATTCTTCGGGAAACGTCTTGGTGACCGGGCGCGACCAATCACCGGCCCAATCCTGCCAAACGAGGGAGAAATCGGCGAGGCGCACCGTGGCGGCCTGAGCGGGGCCGAGATCGAATTCGAGCAGCGGGTCGTTGGGGCGGCGAAGGGTGGGCGCTCCGCGGGCGGTCCACTGCCAACCGGTGGTGATCCAGTGTTGTTCACACGGGAGGTCGTCGGCGCGGGCGAGGAGTTGCACGTGGAAGAGCATCGTGTCGGCATCTTCGGGTGCGGGGGTGAGCCAGCACTTGAGAAGCGGACGGAGCGGGATGCGACGGACGTTTTTTTCGAGGGCGGCGGGGAGGCGCAGGCCGACGGCGCGGAGGCGCGACATGAGCCGGGTATCGCCGAGGGCGGCGGTCGGCAGCGCGGTGGCGGGTGTGGGTGGTGGACCGGACCACACGCGGTGTTCGAAATAGTAGATAGGCGTCGGACGCAGTGTCACGAGCGTGGCGCGGGCGGCGCTCCGGCCGTCGGGGGTGACGAGGCGGAGATCGAGGCGTTCGGTGGCGGTGGCGGAGAAGCTGGCTTCGAGGACGAGCGGGGCGGGCTCGAGGATGAAGGGCTGGCCTTCGGGGAGCACGATGGCCTCGCGGGCGGCGCGGGTGCGGAAAATATTCGCGGTGGCCTCGGCGGCGAGGGGTTGGCGCAAGGCGGGTGGCTGGAGGCCGGCGCGGGATTCGGCGGAGAGGGCGAGGGCGAGGGCGGACTCGGGAGCCGTGAGGTGCTCGAAGTCGACGGGACGGGCGGAGGCGAGGGCCACGAACCATTTTTGCGGCGGCGAGCGCCACGACTTGCCGGCGCTGGGGCGCACCTCGATGAGCAGACCGCCCTCGGGGCGCACGCGGGCGCGCAGGCCAGCGAGCTCGACGGTGGCGGGATGGGTGCGGGCGGGGGTGCCGGTGTCGTCGGAGGCGGCGAGTGCGCGTTGCCACGTGGCGAGATCGTGCTGGAGGAGGTGTTCTGCGATGGTCGCGCGGGTGGCGGCGGTGTGGGTGAGGGGACGGAAAACTTTCGGGACGGTGTGGCCGGCGAGTTCGTAGTCGTGGGCGATGTACTGCCAGAGTGCCCAGGGATTGGTGGGGGCGGTCGCGTGATCCCACCAGCCGGGGTAGGCAGGTGCGTAGAGCGGGGCGCCGCGGGGCGGCGTATGTTCAAAGCCATGACGCAGCAAGGCACCCGGATAGAGCGTGCCGTGGGCCTGGGAAAATTCGGCGAAGAGCGCGGCGAGGTTTTCCAGCTGGGTGCCCTCGGCGGGGGTGAGGGCCCGGCCGAGTTTCGCGGCGAGCACGGGCGTCCACTCCTCGCGGAAAGATTTCTTTTCGGGCGGCGGTGTGAATGCGGGCGTCGGGACGGTAGAGATCGAGGCCAGCGTAATCGGGGGTTTGGCGTCGGGATCGGGTGCGGTGGCGTCGTTGGCGGCGGCGGCGAGCCAAGCGAGTCCGGCGGCGTAGATGTGTTTGCAGTCGGCCGCGCGTTCGCAGGCACAACGGGAGGTCCACTTCCCGCGCGTTAGGAAGAGGGTGATGAGGAGTTTTTCTTCATCGGTGATGTCGGCTTCAACGTAGTGGTCGGCATTGCCGCGCAGAGCCGTGACCTGGCCGGTTTCGTAGCTGCTCGTGCCCCGTTTGCGGACAGGCTCTTCAAACGTGCCCAGCCACGTGCGGAGTGCGGTGAGCGACTCGGGCGTCTTGGTACTGCGGACGACCTGATGGCGAGGTTTGGCGGACATGATGGTTCGGAGCGCGGACGACGTGGTCCGAAGACTGCAAGGAATGAAACGAACAGGCGGACGAGAGCGCGTGCGCTCGACGGATTAATAAACGTGTTCTTCGAGTAGAGCAAAAAGCTCGACCTCGGTGATGCGGCGCTGAGCCATGGAATCGCGCTCGCGGAGAGTGAAGGTATCACCGGGTTGTTCGATCGTCTCGAAGTCGATCGTGACGCACCACGGGGTGCCGATCTCGTCTTGGCGACGGTAGCGTTTACCGATGTTGCCGCTGTCGTCGAAGAAGACGGCGTAGCGCCGCTGGAGTTTTTTGTAGAGCGCGCGGGCGCGGCCGACGAGGGCTTCCTTGTTCTTGACGAGGGGAAGCACGGCGACTTTTACCGGGGCGATGCGCGGCGAGAGGCGGAGCACGGTGCGTTTCTCGACGTTGCCCTTGTCGTCGGTGACGTCTTCTTCGGCGTAACCGGCGCAGAGGACGGCGAGGAGAATGCGATCGACGCCGACGGCGGGCTCGATGACGTGCGGGACGAATTTTTTCTTGGAGGTTTCGTCGAACACTTCCTGCGGCTTACCGGAGGCGAGCGCGTGTTGGCCGAGGTCGTAATTACCGCGGGCGGCGATGCCCCAGAGCTCCTGCACGCCGAAGGGATACTCGAACATGATGTCGGTCGTGCCCTTCGAGTAGAACGCGAGCTTCTCCTTTTTGTGGGCGTAGAGCGAAAGCTTCGACGCGGGGAGACCGACGGAGATGAGCCACTGGCGGCACCATTCGATCCACTCTTGGTGGCATTGGGACCAATCGGCGTCCTCGTGAATAAAATATTCCATCTCCATCTGCTCGAATTCGCGGGAGCGGAAGATGAAGTTGCGCGGGGTGATTTCGTTGCGGAATGACTTGCCGATTTGGGCGATGCCGAACGGGAGTTTCACGCGGCCGGTGTCCCAGACATTTTTGAAATCGACGAACATGCCCTGCGCGGTTTCGGGGCGGAGGTAGGCGACGGACGAGCCATCGGTCATGGCGCCGACGTTCGTCTGGAACATCATGTTGAAGGCGCGGGCCTCGGTGAGGCTACCGGGTTCGCCGGTGCCGGGGGACGGGATGAGGGGGATCTGGTCGGGGGTGGCCTCGGTGAAATCTTTTGGCGTCACGGGGGCGAGGGTGCCGACGATGGCCTTCCTGCGCTTAAAAGTCTCGGCGGCGGCTTGGAGCTTCGCCGTGTTGTCCTCGCTCTCCAGAGCGCTGACGTAGCCGACGATCGCACCGTCGACGGTGACCGGGGAAAAGAAGAGCTGGTCAGCGCGGAAACGCTGTTTGGAGACTTTGCAGTCCACGAGCGGGTCGCTGAAGCCGGCGACGTGGCCGGAGGCCTCCCAGACCTTCGGGTGCATGATAATAGAGCTTTCGATGCCGACGACGTCTTCGCGGCGGCGGACCATGTCGTTCCACCAGCAGTCGCGGATGTTTTTCTTGAGCTCGCTGCCGAGGGGGCCGTAGTCGAAGAAACCGTTGAAGCCGCCGTAGATTTCGGAGGACTGGAAGATGAAACCGCGGCGCTTCGCGAGCGCGACGATGCTGTCCATGGAGACAGCGGGCGTGGTGGTGGCGGATGATTCGGCGGACATAAGAAGTGAGAGATAACGCAGCGCGCGGGCCGCGGTCAATTCCGGCGTTGCGAGATCAGTGGGCCCACGGCCCGCAACCTAGGGTTTCCCCGCCGCCAGCCAGTCAACGACTACCGCGGGGTGACGCCGGCCGGCGCGGTGGCCGGCCAGTTCGAGGCGTGGGCAGCCGTGGTCGCAGTGCGTAGCAAAGCGGGAACCGGGTTGCGAAACGAAAGTCGGAGCTGCACAGTCCGGGCTTTCGCTTTGACGCATCACTGTCCGTTTTTCTTTCCTCGATCCTTATGAATATCCGCTTCGCCGCCAAACCCCTTGTCCTCACCGTCGCGCTTATGTTCGTGGGCGGTGTTGGTCTCGCGTTGCGCGCGGCCGAAAAGGGTAAGGATAAGAACAAGGACAAGGCCGAGCTGCGTGCGCCGTTGGTGGTGGTCAGCGAAGCGAAGGCACCGAATCGCGACCGCGCCGACCGCGTGAGTTATTCGGCCGTGATCAAGAAAAATTCCCCGAGCGTCGTCGCTGTCATCGCAAATCGGAAAGAGCGCGCGGCTCCGGCGGCGAGCGGCACGCCGAGCCTCGAGGAGTTGTTGCAACGCGGTTTCCCGGGGATGCCGGGCCAAGGGCCCGGCCAGGGCCAGCGTCCACGGCGGCAGCCCGCACCGGTGCCGACTCGTCCGGGTGCTGCGGAGAGCGCCGCGCCGACGTCGAGTCCCGCGTCAGGTGTGATTATTTCGGCCGATGGCTATATCCTCACCAACAGTCACATTATTGAAGGTGCGGAGGACGTGAAGGTCGCGTTCGGCGATCCGCGCAAGGAATACATCGCGACGGTCGTGGGGCGTGATCTGCGCTCGAATGTCGCCGTGCTGAAGATTGCTGCGACCGACCTCACGCCCGCGACGCTGGGCGACAGCGACCAGTTGGAACTTGGCGACGTGGTGCTCGCGCTAGGTAATCCCGTCGGCCGTGGACTCACCGTGAGTCGCGGAATTTTAAGCGCCCTCGGTCGCGACGGAGCGAACGATGGCACGGAGGATTTTTTGCAGACCGACGCGGCGATCAATCCGGGCAATTCCGGCGGTGCGCTGCTCGACACCGATGGACGCCTCATCGGAATAAACGCGGCCCGGGCTCAGCGCGACGATGGGAACGCCGGGCTGGGTCTCGTGATACCGGTGAACCTCGCGCGTTTCGTAGCGGAGCAGTTGGTGAAAAACGGCCGCGTGGAGCGGGCGCTCTTTGGGGTTGAGACCCAGCCCCTCGAGCCGGACCTGATCGCGGCGTTTAACGTGAAGCAGGGCGCGCTCATCAGTGAAGTGCGCGCCGGCGGTCCCGCCGACAAAGGCGGGATCAAGGGCGGCGATGTGGTGACGCGCGTCGAGCAGACCGAGATCAAAGACCACCGCCAGTTGCAGCAAATGATCGCGCGCCTCGCCCCGGGCAAGGAAGTGACGATCGCCTATGTGCGCGACGGCCAGCCCGCCGAGACGAAGGTCAAGCTCGGCACGGCGTCGGCCGAAAAGGCCGCCAACAATACCGACCGGGCCGGCGATATCGCCGACACCGAGGGTGTGCTCGATGATGTCTCGATCGATGAAGTGACCGCTGAAATCCGCGAGCAATTGAATGTGCCGTCGCGCATCCAAGGCGTGTTGGTGACGAGTGTCGCGCCCGGCGGTCCTTCGTCTCGCGCCGGAATTCAGCCGGGGGATATTATTCTCGAGCTCGACCGCCGCGCCGCGCGCACCGTCGAGGAAGCGGTGAAGTTGAGCGAAGAAATCAAAGGGCCCAAAATTCTCGTGCAGCTCTGGCGCGAAGGTCGCGTGCGTCTGCTTGTGGTGGACGAGACGAAGAAGTGAGGGGCTGCGGGGCTCCGACCTCCAAGCTGCCAGCGGCGGGATGCCGCGCATCTTAAAAACCAATGGGCCGGAGACCCGCCCGCGGCCTCGCCCGCGGAAAACCAACCTGAGTTTCCGTGCAGCTGATGTCGTCCGTAAGCGGCCTCGGCTCGATCTGGGTGGCTCGATCCATGGGCGTGTTTTTCGTGGGTTGCGTGGTTCCCGATCGTCCCTCAACTCCCGCGCTATGCTCTTCCGTTACTCTCCCTACACGCTCGAACTCCGTTACCCGTTTGGGATCGCGTCCAACACCCGCACCTCGACCCCGGCGACGCTCGTCGAGCTCGAGCACGACGGCGTGATCGGCTACGGCGAGGCCGCCATGCCGCCGCACCTCGGCGAATCGCAGGCCTCCGTCGCCGCGTTTCTCACTCGCGCCACACCCCTTCTCGCCGCCGTTCGCGATCCGTTTCAACTCGAAGAAATCCTGCCCGCCCTCGATCTCCTTGCCTCCGGTAACACCGCCGCCAAAGCGGCCATCGACATCGCCCTCCACGATTGGATCGGCAAAAAACTCGGCGCCCCCTGGCACCGCATCTGGGGCCTCGATGCCGCCAAGGCCCCCATCACCTCCTTCACCATCGGCATCGATACCCCTGCCATCGTGCGCCAGAAAACTCGCGAGGCCTCCCCCTACAAAATCATCAAAGTAAAACTCGGCCGCGATGACGCCACCGACCGCGCCATCATCACGGCCATCCGCGAGGTGACCGACGTTCCGCTCACGATCGACGCCAACCAAGGCTGGAAAAACCGGGACGCCGCGCTGCGCCTCATTGAGTGGTGCGCCACCCAAGGCGTGGTGTTTATCGAACAGCCGATGCCGAAGGAACAGCTGGACGACACCGCGTGGCTACGCGCACGCAGCCCGCTCCCGCTCATCGCCGATGAGAACTGCCAACGTCTCAGCGACGTCGCCACACTCGCCGGGGCATTTCACGGCGTGAACATCAAGCTCATGAAGTGCACGGGCCTCCGCGAAGCCCACCGGATGATCATCCTCGCGCGCGCCGTTGGTCTGAAAGTCATGCTCGGCTGCATGACAGAAACGTCCTGTGCGATTTCCGCCGCCGCCCAACTTTCCCCGCTCGTTGACTGGGCTGACCTCGATGGTGCCCTGCTCATTAAAAACGACTGCTTCCGAGGGACGACCATCGTCGATGGTAAACTCACGCTCTCTGACGGCCCCGGTATCGGCGTGGAAAAACTCACCTGATGCCAACGTACTTTGAACGCTGGACTTTTCGGTAGCCGCGAGCGTGAGCGAGTGGGCGAATCATACCAACGCCCCTGAGGTTCTAGACTTTTCCATGGTAGGTCCGCCCGCTGGGCGGGCGACCCGGCCAGCGGCCGGGCCTAGTCTAAAAAATCAAGGGGCGTTGATCTCATGTTTAACGTTGGGCTACGCCGAGGGCCCTCCCGCGGAAAAAGTGGGCAACACACTAAACGTTAAAACCCTTTTTGCCTGTTCCTTTTTGCTTCGTCTCAAAACCGATAAGCCACGCTGAACTTTACATTGCGCCCGTAACCGGGCTGCAGGGTGTTCGCGAATCGCGAAGCGTCCACGTAGTCTTGGTCGAACGCGTTATCCACATTCACCGCGAAGCGCCAGGTCTGCCACTCGTAGGCCACGAGCGCGTCGACCACCGTGCGCGACGGCAGACCGAACGTGACATTGGCAAAATTATTCGCCGCCGAGTTGAACACACTGCCCGTGCCGTCGCGGTTCGGTCCCGCGGTGCCGTCACGCGAGCTCTGGTAATTCGCGCCGGCGCCCAGCACGAGCCCTTTGGCCGCACCGTCGCGCCACGCCCGCCGCACCCACGCGCTCGCCGTCGTCTCGGAGACGTTGGGAAACGTCACCGTCGTGCTGTCTTTCAAGTCGAAACGCGCCGCACTCGCGATCACATCCCAGCTCCGGTTGAGCGACACCGCGACATCGGCATCGACTCCGCGCGAGGTCTGCGTGGCGAAATCCACCGCGCCGATCGGCCGCCCCGGCGGCGCCGCCCGCGACGTGCTCGCCTTGATGTCGAACCACGCCGCCGTTACCCGCACGCGATCCTGCCAAAGCTTCGCCTTCACGCCGATCTCGGTCTGCTTCCCCTCGAGATTGGGCAACTGCCGCCCGGCCGTATCGAGATTGTTGTTCGGTTGAAAACTCTCGTTGTAGCCGCCGAAGAGCGAGACGTCGCTGGAGACTTTACCGACGATGCCGCCCTGCCACGTCGTCGCCTGCGCCCGGCGGTAAGTCAGGGCATTCGTCACCGCGAGTGTGTTCAACGCACGGAACCGGTTAAAATTCCGCGTCACTCCGCCGCT
This sequence comes from Opitutus sp. GAS368, assembly GCA_945874455.1. Lineage (GTDB taxonomy): Bacteria > Verrucomicrobiota > Verrucomicrobiia > Opitutales > Opitutaceae > GAS368. The sequence goes on from CAMCHO010000099.1 coordinate 10,437, forward strand.
GAGCAGCACCCGCCGCTCCAGCAGACCGACCTCCTGTAACGCGTAGAATTTCCGGTCCGCGCTCACCTCATCGAAGCTTTGATTGACCGGACCTCGGGCGGGAATCGTCGCCGGCAGCGCGCCAAACGGATTGATCGAATCATACCCGAGCGCCGTGCCCAGCCGGCTCCAATCCCCGTGCCGCCACTCGAAACCGGCCAGCGTCGTGTGCTCGAGCGGCCCAGTCCGAAAACGCGCCACGTAGTCGTTCTGCAGAGTGAATCCCACCGACTCGCGTTTGAAATACTGGCTGTTCCGCAGCAGGGTCGTGCGGTCGCCCGTCACCGGCAACGTGCCGAAAAACTCTGCCGCCTGCCCCGTCACGCCCGTCGCCGCCCGGCCGCCCACGCGCGACTCCTCGCGATCCACGCCCACCGACACGCCCGTCAACGCGAGCCGCGCGCCGAGCCAGTTCGTGACCTGCGTCGTGCCCGCCAACGCGAGCCGGCTCAGCCGGTCGGTGCGGAAATTCGTCGGGTCCGCGTAATTCGTTTTCGGATCCACCGCGATGATCTGCCGCGTGAGCCGGTCGAGCGGCAGGCCGTTGTAAGAGCCGAAGGCCGTCTCCGTCGTGTCGTATTTCAACGTCACCTCGCTCGTCGCGCTGAAACGATACGTCAGCATCGGCGCAAACCCCCAACGCTTCGTGTAGGTGCGATCATAGAAACCGTCGGAGTCCTGCCGCACCGCGACGAGGCGATAAAGCAGCTTCTTGTCCGCCGTGAGCGGCCCCGTGAGATCGAACTCGGCGCGGTTCGCGTCGAACGAACCGACCGTCACCTTCGCCGAGTTGCGCGCCTCGGCCAACGGGCTCTTCGAGACCTTGTTGATGAGCCCAGCCGCCGGACCGTTGGCAAAAAGGATCGGAGCCGGGCCCTTGATCACCTCGATGCGCTCGATCAGCACGGGGTCGGCGTTCGTCTCGCCGAACAACATCAAGACGCCGTCCACGTAGTTGTCGGTGGCCACCAACCCGCGCAACGTCGCTCGATCTTGCGCGTAGTTCACATTGCCCGCCGTCACGCCCGCCACGTATTTCACCGCGTCAAACGTCCGCCCTGCCGCGATGTCGTCGACCAACACGCGATTGAGCACGACGACGGATTGCGGCGTCTCCAGCAACGAAACACTGATCCGCGACACGCTCAGCGAGTCGTTGGCCGTGTAGCTGCGGTCGAGGTTTGTGTTCACCGTGAAGCTCGGCAGCGCGATCTTTTCGTCGGCCTTGCCGAGTATCTGCGCCGCTGCGTTGAGTCCGGCCAGGCCGCCGAGGCCCAGCGCGAGTTTGAGGTAACGTGTGGTCATGCTAGCGCGTTACTGGGGCGCATTCTCGATCCATCTCAACTCGCCTACGCGACGATTCGGCGACAGTCGCGTGACGTTAACGTGACGAGTATTACCTCAAGTGAAATTCCTCCAGCCCGCCGCATCGCTCCCCAAACATGATGCAAACTCTGATGCAAACTCCACGAACATCTTCCTGCGTTTCGGTGCGCCAGGCTCCGTGTTTTAGCACAGTTTGCCCCCTGCCTCGTCATCGGCCTGCCGCTCTAGAACAAGCTTCGCAACAATGCCACGGGCACGGCGTCCTCGAGCACCTCTACCAACGCCCCATCGTCTCCGTCGCCGACATCCAGGCCCTACTCGGCACCTCGTATCCCGCTGCCAGCAACGTCGTCAATCGCCTCGCCTCCCTCGGCATCCTCCGCGAGATCATCGGCTACCGTCGCAATCGCCTCTTCCGCTACGAATCCTACATCCAGCTTTTCAGCGAGACTCAGGCTGATCCAGTGCCGCCTGCTCCGTCCTCTTCCTTTGCCGCAGCCCAAACTTCAGCGCTAAACCCCACCCAGATCCGATCCTCTTGAAAATCCGGCTTCCTGTCAGTCGCAGTCCCTTGCAAACGCCACTTAAGGTAATAACAAAATGCAAAGTTTGACCCCCTTTTTCTCCCGCCCACCGTGCGGCCATGACTTGAATGCGCCTCGGAGATTGTGCCGTCTTTCAGGAGTCAATACGTACCCCCTTCTGCTCGGCCTACCTCCCGTGTCACGTATCTCGCCGGATCGAACCAGTTGAGTTACGTATGCTTGCCGAAGCTACACGATGAGACGGAGAAGTCTCAGCGCGGGGGAAAACGGCACCACTCAGAATCGACCGTTAACCCCGAAACTCACGGCAATCCCATTGATAATGGTGCTCTGCATCCGATCGGTAAATCCGCGGTACCATACCTGCGGCGCGTTGGTCAGATTTGAAATATCGCAGGTGATATTCACCGCGGGCTTCACCATGTAGGCGAGACCAAGGTTGATGGTTTTTAAAGGCATTCGGTAACGATTAAAACCAACTGCGGCCGCGCTGTATTCGACGATGTAGCTGCCGGTGTAATTGTATAGAAGGCGTGTACTGAATCTTTTATAACGCCATGAAAGGCTCATATTGGCAGCTCGGGGAATGAACCCGACGACCTTACTCGTTTCACTGTTAATATTACCCCCGAAGTTGCCGTGCGTTTCGATGGCAGTGTAATTAGCTGATCCGCTGAGTCCCTTGAGCAGCCGAGGGAGGAAAGTGAACTGCTGCTGATAACTGAATTCCCACCCCTGCACCACGGCCGTGCCGGCATTGCTGGTCGTAAGGCGGGTGAACCCATCATAGACACCGTTGTATCCGTTGTCATTTCCGCTGCCGATCATTCCGCTGTTAACTCCACTCACAATATAATCTTTTATTGTCTTGTGGAACCATCCCACGGAGAGGTTTCCGACTGGCTCGAAATAGTAATCCAACGTCGCGTCCCAGTTTGTGGCAGTTTGCGGCAAGAGGTCCGGGTTATTTACCGTGATGGTCTGATTGGCTTCATTGACGCTTTCGTTGGGCAGCCAGTTGCTCATCCCCGGTCGTCCAAAGCTCGTCGACCACGCCAAGCGGCCCCTCAAACTTGACGTGAAGTCGTGGGTGAGGTGCGTACTGGGAAATGACTTGGTATAGCCGCCTTTCAAATCACGCCGCGTGTTCGCGTAGTCGCGCGCCGCTGCGCGCACGGGGTCGGCCTGCTGCTCTGCGGCGGTGCTGCCAAATCGCTGGCGAACCCATCCCCAGCTTTCGTTCGCAGTTCCTTCAATTCTCACTCCCGTCAGGTATCCCGTGCGCGCTAACAGACCTTGGCGGCCTAGTTTGCCCTCTGCCATCACGAAGGCCGCGCTGACGGTTTCGGTCACCTCTTTGGTGCCGGTGTATTTTTGTTGTTCACGGTAGAAAACGTCCTCGGACCAGAGGGTCGGATTAATGAGGGTGCGATCGCGAATGAACATCGTGGCCTCCCATTGCGGCATCCGTCGACCGGTCTTGATTTCGTCGAACATGGTGAGTCCCGGGTCCGTGGGCAGCGCGCCAGTGCCAACGTAATTCCACCGCCGACTGCCCCCCAGTTGAAGCTGTTGGACCAGGATCTCGCGCCATTGGACGCCGGTTTTAAGAGTGACCGGGATTGGCGTGGGCAGGACGTATCTGGCATTGCCACGGAGATCGCGCACCCGCTGATCGCTTTGGTTGTCAGCGTTGGTCAGCGCATTGGCAGCGGCTGGACGATAATTTGCCGGGTTGGTGAAATCCGGGCCCTCGGTCTGGATGAAGCGAGGGAAGAGATCGGAGTGAGTGCGATCGAGCATCCAACCGACATTCGTGATCCTGTTGACGAGGACTCCGCCTTGGCCGTTGCCGTTATTGAGGTTCGTCCGCGCATACCTCGCTTCATAGTCAATTTGCAGGGGCCCCAAGTCATGATCGGCCGATACACTGACCTGCCGCATGCGACTCATCCAGTTATTCGGTCCCGTCATGGTCATTTCGATCGTTGAGCCCGGAGTGGCTCGGACGTTAGTGATTTGATTGGTAAAGCCTGGGACAATCCCCGAGGTAGCGCTGGGCACGGTATTTTGGTTTCCGGTAAAGGCTCGAGTCACATACCGTCGGCGGAATTTCTGGTAATAGTCATTGGCTAGCGCGCTGACCGAGATCCGCGTGGCCGGCGAAAGCTGATAGTCGGTTCGGAGATTAATGCTGGCCTGCTTGCTGTTGTTATAGTTATCGAATGTCCGGTAGTCCCAGACGTAGGCAGTTGGGTTGGTCGTGTTCTGGAAATCACGGGTCGTTTGGAAAAAGCCGAGCGCGTCTTCGCTATAGAACATATTGACATTGACCGCGAGATTTCTGCTGCCGCCGAGGACATCGAAGATCTCTTGATAGCCCAAGGTGATCATCGGATGAGCCTGGTGTTGTTCACGCAGGGGGATTTGCTCTGTGAAAGACGGAGCCACGCGCGCGGAAAGCGAGTAATTGATGCGCCGCCTCTCTCGCATCTTAAAAGGGGATCGAGTCTTTAGGTTAACCGTTCCGCCCAGTGAATTCGCCCCTTTGTCCGGGGTGTGGCCCTTGATGAGCTCGAGCTGGTCAAAAATCGCTCCAGTGATCCGCCGCATATCAAGTGCGCGACTGGTGCCCTCGGTTGCGACGAATCCGCCGTCAATAGTGACCGTGTTCAACTCCGCTGGCATGCCTCGGATGCTAAAGTTAGCAAACGATCCTTCATCGTTCGGACTACCCGCAACACCGGGGAGTCGCATCACCACTTCACCAATACTCATATTCGGCAGGTTGCCGTAGGAATCCATCGCGATGACATTCGACAAGTTCGCTGCGTTGCGCTGAGCCGTGATCGCAGCCGCTCCGCCCTCGCGCTCGCCGGTGACACGAAATTCCTGCAGCCGGTAGATTCCGGAGGTGAGCTCGAAGTTGCGAATGGCGCGCTCACCGACCCGAAGCGTTATTTCGCTGCGAACGGGATCAAGGCCAATATAAGTTGCGACTAACTCATGGGTTCCCACGGGCACACCGTTAAGGACGAAGCGCCCTGTGTTGTCGGTAAACGCGGTAAGGCCGCTGCCCGAGAGTTTGACGAGGACGCCTTCGAGCAGATTTCCGGTGGTTGCGTTACTCACCGTGCCGCTGACCGCGCCTGCTTCGGCCGCGCGAACGGATTGAGTGGTCGCAAGTGAGGCGAAAACGACTCCGAGGACGACGCCGGCCATTGTCAAAATGCGCGGAAGGGTGGGGTATTTCATAATTATCCTGATGGGTACTGCCTGCTCGGAAACGGGCCTTTTGCTGAACTGGAAAGCGGTTGAGCGAAGGCGAGGGGTTGGCAACGCGTACACGTCAGTTGCAGCTGGTGTCAATTGATCTCTCAGGGCCGAGCCGAAGGGGGGCACGTATTGACTCTTACAATACGGCGCGATCTCCGGGGCGTATGCAAGTCATGGCCGCACGGTGGGGCCAGCAGGGGAGGCCAAGCAGACCTCGTCAAAAAAGGGCAGGTTTTAATGGGTCGCTCACGTCCTCCGCAGGAGCGCTCTCGGCATGGCGCGACCTCCAACGTTGCTGACCCCATGCTTGATCCCTCTTTCTGCCGATCCCTTCACGCGGAAGGTGTAAATTGAAATTTTTCTGACCCCTTTGGCTTGTCCTCCCCCGGCTTGCGACCAAGGCCGTTCCGCCTCCCAGTGTGGGCCTTCACTCTATGACCACCTCCGCCAAGGCCTACAGTTCCGCCTCGCCTGCCTCGAAACTCGCCCCGCTGCAGATTGCCCGTCGCGAACCGGGACCGACGGATATCGCGATGGAAATCCTTTTCTGCGGCGTCTGTCACTCCGACCTCCATACGGCCCGCGGCGAATGGCCGGGTACGAACTACGCCTGCGTTCCTGGACACGAGATCGTCGGCCGCGTGACGCGCGTCGGTGCGAAGGTCACGAAGCTTAAGGTCGGCGACATCGGCGCCACGGGCTGCATGGTCGACTCCTGCCGCACCTGCCCGAGCTGCCAGAAGGGCCTCGAGCAGTTCTGCCTCACCGGTGCGACCTTCACCTATAACAGCCCCGACAAGCATCTCGGCGGCCACACCTTCGGCGGGTACTCGTCCAGCATCGTCGTCGACGAGGCCTTCACCCTGCGCGTCCCGGAGGGAATGGATCTCGCTGCCACCGCCCCGCTCCTCTGCGCCGGCATCACGACCTACTCGCCCCTCCGCCATTGGCAGGTCGGCCCGGGCCAGAAGGTCGGCATCGTCGGCCTCGGCGGACTCGGCCACATGGGCGTGAAGCTCGCCCGCGCCTTCGGCGCCCACGTCGTGCTCTTCACGACCTCCCCCTC
>CAMCHO010000100.1 GCA_945874455.1 Opitutus sp. GAS368
GAGCGACGCAGCAGGATTTCCTCTGCGTTCTCGTGTCGTCTCTGCGGTGTAAACGGATCGGCGTGGAGCGAATAGCGTGGAGCGAATAAACGGAGAGGGCACCACAGAGAGGGGAGAATCCGCCGCAGAGGACGCGAGGAACACGAAGCGCCGCCAACGGGATGAGGAGTTGAACCGCTGATTTTCGCTCATGTTTCGGTCTCGGAAGATTTACCTGATCGGTGAATCAAAAAGAGCGACGCAGCAGGGTTTTCTCTGCGTGCCGGTGTCGTCTCTGCGGTGCAAAAGGATCGGCGTGGAGCGAATAGCGTTGAGCGAATAAACGGAGAGGGCACCGCAGAGACAGGAGAATCCGCCGCAGAGGAAGCAAGGAACGCGAAGCGCCGCCAACGGGATGAGGAGTTGAACCGCTGATTTTCGCTCATTTTTCGATCTCGGAAGATTCACCTGATCGGTGAATCAACCGAGCGACGCAGCAGGGGTTTCTCTGCGTGCCGGTGTCGTCTCTGCGGTGTAAATGGATCGGCGTGGAGCGAATAGCGTTGAGCGAATAAACGGAGAGGGCACCGCAGAGACAGGAGAATCCGACGCAGAGGACGCGAGGAACACGAAGCGCCGCCAACGAGAGGAGGAGTTGAACCGCTGATTTTCGCTCATTTTTCGGTCTCGGAAGATTCACCTGATCGGTGAATCAACCGAGCGACGCAGCAGGGTTTTCTCTGCGTGCCGGTTTCGTCTCTGCGGTGCAAACGGATCGGGATGGAGCGAATAGCGTTGAGCGAATGAACGGAGAGGGCACCGCAGAGACGGGAGAATCCGACGCAGAGGAAACGACGATGACGACCCTAGCCGGCAGCAATCACACTTTTCTGAAGAAAATCTTTTTCACAGAGCGCACAAAGGTCTGAACCGAGGTCACGGACCCAAACACGTTGTCCGCTCTGTGAAATGCATGGGGTCAAATGGGGTGGGAACTTTTGGGCTAGCGCGTTGGCGGGCCCTGCGGCTGCGAACTCCCGGGGGGCGTTGCCTGCCGCGGGTCAGCGCCCCACGCTTCCGAAGAAGTTCAGGGGCAGCTCGCGCCACGTGCCCGGCGGTACCTCGTCAACCGTCAGTTCGCCAAAACGCACGCGGTGCAGCGTGAGCACCGTGGCCCCGCTTTCGGCAAACATCCGCCGGACTTGGTGGAAGCGCCCCTCGGTCAGCGTGAGCTCGGCTTCACGCGGCGAAAGGAGCGTCAACTCCGCCGGCGCACAGGGCTCTTTTTCGCCTTCCAAGAGAAACGTCCCGCTCGCAAAGCGGGCCACGAGCTCCGTCTTCAGGTCGCTGTCCACGGTCGCGCGATAGACCTTCGGCACTTTGTGCTTCGGCGACGTGAGGCGGTGCACCAGCGGTGCGAGATCCGTCAGCAGCAACAACCCGCTCGTATCCTTGTCGAGTCGGCCGACACTCGTGACCTGCGGATTTCGTCGGCGCCAACGCTCCGGCAGCAGCGAGTAAACATTCGGACCTTCGCGGGCCTCGTGCGAACACACGAGCCCGAGTGGTTTGTTGAGCAACAGCAGCAACCCAGCGGGGTGGTCCAGCGGCTGACCGTCGACGAGCACCTCGACTTCGTTGACCCGCGCACCAAAATCATCGGCCTCCTCGCCGCGTACCGTGACCGCGCCCGCTTTCACCCAGTCGCGCGCTGCGCTGCGACTGCAATACCCTAGGTTGGCGAGAAGTTGATCGAGGCGGCGCATCGGAGGAAAGTGCCCGCCAAGAGGTGCAAGAATCCTCAAAAAGGAAAGCCCGCGTTGTGGGGAAACGTCGTCGCGGTCTAATAATGGCACTTTTTTAATGGCGCCTTTTGCGCCTCATCGCGGCCATTTTTACCGTAATGCTTCCGAGGCTCAGCGGTGCCCGGTTCGTCCTCGCCTGCGCATTCCTCGCGCTGGATTTTTTCACGCGACCGGGTCGACGGCCTGAAGTTTTAGTTTACGGTCGCCGCGCCCCGCGCACACTCACGGCGTTCCCAACCCTTTTCTTATGGACCTTCTCACACCTCTGCTCGCTCAGGCTTCCGCCGGTGACTGGCACCCGACCACCCTCGTTCAAGCGCTCCTCTCCACGGCCGTCTTCTCTCTCGCTGGCACCGCCCTCGCCATCGTTGGCTACAAAATTTTCGACCTGTGCACACCCGGCGACTTGCACGAAGAGATCATCAAGAACCGCAATGTCGCCGCCGCGGTGTTGGGGGCTTCCATCATCTTGGGCGTCTGCATCGTCGTCGCCGCTGCTATCATGGGATGAGCGCATCCGACCAGACTCCGCCCCCGGTCGCTGCCGAGCGGCGCAGCAAACAAATCGCACTCGTGCTGCTCGGCACGATGGGCGTCGTCGGTGGCGCTGCCGTGTGGGAGGCTTGGCAACGCGCCGGTTTGGAAAACAACTCGACCGTCACGCCACCCGCGACCCCGGCGGCCCCGCTGGCCGCTGACCGTGACTACCCCAACAACGACTTCACTCCTGGGGTGGGCTACTATCACGCTCCGTATCGCTCGTGGTTTCCCTTTCCCTTCAACCATCATGATCCCTCGCGCGGCTTCTTCGGCGGCGGGCTCTGGCAAGCCGCCCCGTTTGCCGCCGGCCTGTTGAGTTCGCGCCCCACGGGCGATGCCGTCACCAGCGCGCTCGCCGCGCAAGCCCGCCGCACGCCGGAGCCAAGTGCCCGCGCCGGCACCGCCGGCTTCGCGCGCACCAGCGGTGCGACGTTCGGCGGTTCGTCGTTTTCGTCGCCAGCGCGCCCTTCACCCGCGACGACCGACCAGCCCACCGGACCTGCCGCGCCGTCCGCCCGCCCCGCGGCGCCGCCGGCACCCGCAGCTTCAAAACCCACGATCCAACGCGGCGGCTTCGGCTCCTCGGGCCATAGCAGCGGCGGCAGTGCGGGTGCGTGAGCCGCTCGTCTCCAGTTATCTGATGCAACGCATCCCGCTCACGCCCCGCCCCGATTGGCGCGCGAAAGCCGAAGCCCTTGGCTTCACCTACCACACCCACGAACGGGGCCCGTATTGGGACGAGAGCGCGTGCTACGAATTTTCTTCGCGTGAAATTGACGAGCTCGAAGCGGCCGCCAACACGCTGCACGCACTGTGCATCGCCGCCGCCCAAGTCGTGATCGATCGCGGTGAGTGGTCGCGGGTCGGTATTCCGGAAAAGGCCGTGCCCGCGATTCTCGCCTCGTGGAATCGCGACGACCCCAGTCTCTACGGACGCTTCGATCTCGCCTACGACGGCGCGTCACCGCCCAAGCTTCTTGAATACAACGCCGACACGCCGACCGCTCTCATCGAGGCCGCCGTCGTGCAGTGGGCGTGGCTCCAGGAGTGCTTCCCCGCCGCCGATCAGTTCAACTCGATTCACGAAAAACTGATTGAGGCCTGGCGCAATGTGGGCGCCGAGCGCGTGCATTTCACCGCGGTTAACGATTTGCCCGAAGACACGCAGACAATCACCTACCTGATGGACACCTGTCTGCAGGCAGGTTTTCAGACGCGCTGGACTGCGATCGACCAACTCGGGTGGGATCACGTCAACGCCCGCTTTGTCGACGCCGAGGACGCCGAGGTGAACGCGCTTTTCAAGCTCTACCCGTGGGAGTGGCTGTGGCGTGAGCCTTTTGCTGAATGTTTACCGACAGCGAAAAACCTCTTCATCGAGCCGCCGTGGAAACTCCTCCTGAGCAATAAGGGACTCCTCCCCATGCTGTGGGAACTCAATCCCGGCCACCCGAATCTCCTGCCCGCGTTCACGTCGTTGGAGGCGTCATTGGGCGGCAACTACGTCCGCAAACCGGTGCTCAGCCGGGAAGGTGCCAACGTCACCGTGGTCGAAGGTGGTGTGACCCTGGAGGAAAACGGCGGCGACTACGGTGCCGAGGGCTTCGTTTACCAAGCGCGCGCGGCGATCCCGAATTTCTCCGGCCATCGTCCGGTATGCGGGGTGTGGATGGTGAACCATGAAGCCTGCGGCCTCGGTCTCCGCGAAGACACGCGCCGCATCACCGGCAACCTCAGCCGCTTCGTGCCGCACCGGATGGGGTGATCGCGGCGGCGGCCGGTTTCGGGCGCCGCTGTTTCCACAGCCGTGCGATTTCCAGAATCACCAACGGGCCGAAGATCCACACGACTTGCAGTGGGAACAGTTTTCTCGCCGCAGCTTGGTGATACGCGGCGAGGCCGGCGGCGACGTAGGCGAGCCGGTGAATGTTTTTCCACAGCTTGCCACCGAGCCACTGAATCGCGGAGTGCGGGCTCGTGACCGCCAGCACCAGCAGAATCGCGAAAGCGATGAGGCCCGTGAGTTGAAAAGGTTTGTCGAGCGCGGTCAGGAGGGTCGTCGGAATCGCCGCAATTTCGAAGCCGCCCTCGTAGAGGAGATGCGTGCACAGATGCAGCGCCGCATAGACGCAGGCGGCCACGCCGACGAGGCGGCGGTGGCGGTTGAGCGCCTGCGCGACGCCCCACTGCGGCCACAGCACGCGCAGCGGCGAAAACGAGAGGACGACGGCCAGCACGAGGCAGGCAACGAAGCCCAAATGGTGCAGCACGTATTTGAACGGATCGGCCGTCACGCTCGGGTTCTGCGAGATAAAAATCGGCCACAGTGGCCACAGTCCGGGTAACACGAGCAGCGTCCAGATGACGCGCTGGGAACGGAGGAGCTTGACGAGAGTGGGCATGGGAGCGCGGCCGCCCTCGGCCGCTCCGAAAGAATGCGACCGGGGCGGTCGCGCTCCCACGGCTCAATAGTTTTTCCGTAAATCCATGCCCGTGTAGAGCGAAGCGACCTGCTGTTCGTAGCCATTAAACATGAGCGTTTTTTGGCGACCGAGGCCGCCGCCGATGACGCGTTCGCTCGCCTGCGTCCAGCGCGGGTGATCCACCTGGGGATTTACGTTGGCGTAGAAACCATACTCGCGGGCTTGCAGCACCTGCCACGTGTTCAGTGGTTGTTTTTCGGTGAGCTCAATCTTCACGATCGATTTGATGCATTTGAAACCGTACTTCCACGGCACTACGAGGCGCAGCGGCGCGCCGTTTTGATGGGGAATCGGTTTGCCGTAAATCCCAGTCGCGATGAAGGACAGTTCGTTCATCGCCTCATCCAAGCGCAGGCCTTCGACGTAAGGGTAGGGGAGGTTGCCCTGGCGCTGGCCGGGGGAGCTCTTTTTGTCGAGGAAGGTCGTGAAGGTGACGAATTTCGCCTCGGACTTCGGGTCGGCGAGCGCGATGAGTTTCGACAGCTGAAATCCATCCCACGGCACGACCATGGACCACGCCTCGACGCAGCGGAGGCGATACACGCGCTGTTCGGCGCCGCCCATTTTTTGCACGACCTCGTTGACGTCGAGCTTGAGGGGGTTGTTCACCAGGCCCGTCACCTCGACGGTCCACGGCTCGGTCGTCCAGCCGCGGTTGGCGAGGACCTTCGGCTCGGCCTTATCGGTGCCGAACTCGTAGAAATTATTGTAGCTCGTGATGTGCTCGTAAGCTGTGGGCTTGAGCGCGGGATCGCGATAGGCGGCGTTGACCTTCGAGGGGAATCCGGCGGTCGCGGCGAGCGCCTCACGGGCCGCGAGCGCGGCGCCGCCCACGCCGAGGGCTTTCAAGAAATCGCGGCGCTTGGATAGATGGTAGAGCGACTCGGGCGTCGCGGCGGATTCGGGAAGTTCCCAGTCTTGGGGGGTGCGGATGAGCATGGGTGGAAGCGTTGGGTTGGCAGGCGCGTGGCAGGAGCCTAGGCCCAGCGAATCCACGGAATCAACCCAGCGGTTGGGTAAAAGCAAAAATCCTGCGCGCTCCACCGCGACCAAGACGCGGGCTGAAGCCTCGCGCTACCACGAGCCGCGGATGCCGCCGAGCGAGAGGCGCGGGGTGCCGACGTTGACGACACCGTCGGCGCTGCGGCCGGTTTCGACGCGGGCGTCGGTAAGATTTTCGAGAGTGAGAAAGAGCGTGAGATGCTTCGTGAGCGGACGCGTGACGCCGAGGTCGGGGACGACCCCTTCGCCGAGGCGGAGGTTATTTTCGTCGTCCTCGAATTGTCGCCCGAGCCAGCGCACGCGCGGCGTGAACGTGAGCTGCCCCGGTGCGCGCCACGTGGCGCCGAGTGTGGCGCTGCGGCGCGGGACTTGGGCCACTTGTTTGCCGACGAGTGCGGGCGCAACGGTCGCGCGGCGCACCGTCGCGTCGTTGAAAAGGGCGGCGGCGTTGAACGAGCAAGCGGCGGAGACGTTCCACGTGGCGGAAAGTTCGCCGCCCTGCGTGCGTGTGCGGTCGAGGTTGAGGCGCTGGCGTCCGAGTCCGCCGGCGGCCAGCGTGCCGACGATGGGGAACGTGCCCGGCCCGCGTGCGAGGGTGACGTTGCCTACGGCGTCGTGGAGATCGTTCCAAAAGGCGGTGGCGGCGAGGGTGAGGGGTGCGCGTGGGGTAGGGGCGCCGAGCGAGGGTGGCGTCTGAGGGCCGAAGGGCGTCCACTCGACGCCGATTTCGGCGCTCGTGACCGACTCGGTGCGGAGCGTGGGATTTGCCTCGGTGACATTCGCTCCCTGGCGAAACGGGCGATAGAGTTCGTTGAGCGTGGGGCGGCGGAACGCTTGTTGGGTGTTGGCGCGAAGGCGCCACGCGGCGTCAGGTTTCCACACTAGGCCGAGGCTCGGGCTGAACGCGGTACCGTCCCGGTCGGGGTAGTGGTCATCACGCGAGGCGATGCCGGTAGCGCGATCTGATTCACGTCGGTGGCCGTCGGTTTCACGCCATGAGTTGAGTCGCACCCCGGCGGTGCCGCGCAGCTGCGGAGCGAGCGCTCGCTCGTGCAGCGCGAAGACGCCGACGTCCGCCTGTTGGCCGCCGGCGACGCGGAGGCGCGTGAAGCTGCCGGCGACTAACGTGAAATACTCGCGCGTCTCGCCGCGCGTGGTCCGCGCATCCGCACCGGCGCTCGTGCGTGAATCGCGGCCGTGTTTCCATGTGCCGGTCCACGTGGCTCCGAGTGCGGTGGAAGGCACGGAGAACTGGTCGCTCGCGGGTGTCTCGGCGGTGCGGGTGGCGTTGACTGAACTGAACGTGCTCGAGAAGCCCTGATCCTGAGCGTAGGCGGTGGCTGTCCACCCAAAGGTGTCGACCGGTTGGCCCGCGAAATTTATGGCGAGGGAGCGTTCGCGCGAGCCGTTGTGCTGGTAGGGTGTGCCATTGCCGCGTTGCTCTGCAAAGCTACGGAAGGCGGCGCTCCAGGACAGTGTCTCGCCGAGCGGTTGGCGCCAGCGGAGATTTAAGAGGGTGTGCCGGCTCCACGCCGCCACGTCGATCGGGCCGCGACGCTCCGGCGCGACGAGGGTGAAGCCATCGGTGGCGAAGACCTGCGCCCCGAGGTCAAACGTGCCCAGCACTCCGGGCTGCGTGTGAACCATTTCGGCGCTACGGGTGCCAAAATCGCCGAACGTCGTGTTTGCCCCGGTCGTCTGGACGGAGGGCTGTTGCGTGAGAATCTGCACCACGCCGCCGAGCGCGGCGTGGCCCCACGCGGTCGCGCCGCCACCTTGGACAACCTCGACGCGCGCGAGATTTTCGCGGGCCACCTTGGTCCATGCGACCCAGCCGCCGAAGGGATCGTTGAGCGGCACGCCGTCGAGGAGGACGAGGGAGCGGCTCGCGCCACTGGGGCCGAGGCCGCGCAGTGACACGCCTTGTGCGGTAGGGTTGGCGGAAAAACTATCACTGCGGCGGAAGAGACTGAAGCCCGGCACGGAGCGGAGTGCGCCGTCGAGCGTGGCGGTGGGTGAGGCGCGGAGAGCCTCGGTGTCGAAGGCGCGCACCGAGACCGCGACCTGCGCCGCCGGCTGCGGCGTGCGCGTGGCGGTCACGACTTCGGCTGGGAGGGCGACGGTTTGCGCGTGAGCGGACGGCGCGCTCAGGCTCGCCGCTACGAGCAGGACGAGGAGGGTAGGGAGGAGTGCGCTGACGCGCGAGGGAAGGCGAGGGCGGCGGCAATCGCCTGCCAGCAGGCTCGGACCGAGGCGGGGCTGAGGAATCATGGTGAGTGGCGGCGGGCGGCGGTTTGGGCTGCGGTCACGGGTGGAGCAGAGCGCGAGCAGCGAAAAAAGGGGAGGCGAGGCGGGTTTCATGCGACCGTAAGCGCAGGGAGACGTGCGTGCGGGCGCAAGGGCGCGAGGGTTGAGCAATCAAATGGCCGGCTGCGACGGCCCGCCACGGCGACCCCACGCGCGTCACGTCGCGCGATTTGGCTCGGCAATCGGGCGGGCATTTGGGATGGGTCAGGTTCAGTACGTTACCATTTCATTTTTTATGTCACTCTGGGAATACAAGGTCATCACGAGCGGGAAAGGTGGCTTTGCCACGCCTGCGATGCTGGAGAAATTTCTGAACGATCTCGGCCGCGACGAGTGGGAGATCATTCACTATCACTCCACGCCCGACAATCTGCTCGCCTTCACCGGCCTCGCGCGGCGCTCGACGCAACGCGACTGGACGCTGGCGGACGCTGCTGCGGCCGCCGCTAAGGCCGAGGCCGAGAAGCTTCGCGCGGAGTTTGCTGCGAAATTCGAGGCCGCCACGCGGTCCACGTCCACTGCCGGAGGCGCCGAGGCGCCGCCCGCCAGTTTCATTGAAGAAAAATCCGCCCCGGACGATGGTTTCCGTAAGCCGGTGGACACGTCCCGCGACGATGATCCCGAAGCGCCCGACGAGCCGAAGGACGATTGGGACAATCTGACCGCCTCGGCGGAAGAGGAGTTGCCGGTGTTTTTCGACGCCATCAAACCGCACCTCCGCCGAAACCAGCGCGGCGCCGGCATGAGCGTCGGCACCGACTATCTCGCGAAGAAGTGGGACCAGACCGAAGAGGACCTCAAGGGCGCGCTCGTCGAGTGTGGTTTTGTGCTCCCCGCCGACGAGGATTCCCGCGCCGAGTATGTCGAATACGACGGCGATCTCTATTGGCTGAACATCAATCGCCGCGGCGAACTCTGGATCAACACGAAGGAGAAGCCGCGTCCCGTTTTCCGCAATGTGAAGGCCACCCGCATCGAGCAACCGGCCGAAGAGCCCAAGCCCGAGCCAGCGGCCCCGCTCGTCGCCGAACAACCGCCCGCCCGGCCCCATTTTGAGACCCGCGCGCGCCGCGAAGCTGCGGCAGCAGAACTGGCACCCACCGCCACGGCGACCGACGGCGCTCCAAGCGCCGCACTAGCAACGGCGCCGGCTGCATCCGCGGGCGCGGTGGCACCGGTACCCGCCGCCGCGGTAGCCGCTACGCCGCTACCCGCGAGCGTCGAGTTGCTGAACAAGATCCGTCCCCATATGCGCCGCAATCGCCGCGGCCCCGGCGGCTCCGGCAGCACCTCCTTCTTGGCCCGCGCGCTGCGCCGGACTGAGCCGGAACTCATCGCCGCCTTCGCCGCGGTCGGCCTCATTCTGCCGGCCAACCCGAAGGACAAACCTGTGGCCGTGATGTTCGGCGAAGAAGTGTGGTGGGTGAATCAGGATTCCCGCGGCGGCGTGTGGATCAACGGTCGCGATAAGGCACCCGGTGAAGTCCTCGCTCCGGCCGACCAGCCCACCCCCGCAGCCGTGCCGGCAGCGGACTCGGCCGCCCCTGCTCCGACCGAGACGGCGTCAATTCCCGCCGAGACCGCGTCCACTCCTGCCGAGACGGCGGCAATGCCCGCCGCGGCGACCGCCGTGGAACCGGCAACGCCTCCTCCGCCGGCGATGGTGACGCCTGCTCCGGCAGTCGAAGCCGGCGCAGCCCGCGTTCCGAGCAGCGTTTTGGCTGCCGTGCGTCTGCTCTTGAAAGAGACCCGCACTGGTGGGTTCGCCGGCAAGCTCGATCGCGTCGCCGACGAACTGAGCAAGTCGTCCGCCGAGCTCACGTCTGCACTCCTCAGCGCCGGGCTCCAAGTGCCCGCGAAAGCCAAGGAGAAACCAGTCTTCGTCGAACACGCCGGTGAAATTTTCTGGCTGAACAAAAACGCGAAAGACGAACTGTGGGTCAACGCCAAGGCTTCCAAGTTCGCGGCCGCAGCGGACGACGGCGACGAGAAGAAACCGGCGCGCCGCAGCGGCGGTGGCGGTGGCGGCGGGCGTTCGCGTAAAAAAGAGTAACCGCCAACTGGGGTGTGCTTGCAGGCCCGGCCGCTGGCCGGGCGCCGCTTCAGCCGGGGACAACCGGTCACCGCCCGGTTCTACAACTGCGCTTCTGCCAGCTGGCGGTGTTTTTGTAGGCCCGGCCGCTGGCCGGGCGCCGCGTCAGCGGGGGACAACCGGTCACCGCCCGGTTCTACGACGACAGCGACAACGGCGCGCGGCTACTTCTCGCCGAACGTTGCGCGGATGTAGGCGAGCACGGCCTTGCGTTGGCCCGCAGTGGTCATCGCGCCGAACGGGGGCATCCCTTTCAGTTCCACGCCCTCGGTGATGATCTTGATCAGTTCAGCGTCGGACTTCGCGAGGCGGGTTTTGTCGTCGCGGAGATTGGCGGCGCCGCCGGGGACGCCGCGGCCGTCGGGCTGGTGGCAGGGCACGCAGTAGAGGCGGTAGATTTTTTCGCCGGCGGCAACGAGCTCGGCGGGTGAGGTAGTGGCGACGGCGGCGGCGGTTTTAGCATCGCCGGCGTTTTCGTCCGGGCGCGGGAGGCGCGTGGTACCGCCGACGGTGCGCTCGCCGTTGAGGAGCCGGTTGGCGGTGTAGTAGCCGAGCGGGTTGGCCAGCGGTTGATTGTCGGTGGTGCGCAAGGCGGCCAGGGAGAGCTCGTAGACGAAGCCGGGTTTCAGTTCGGCGAGCGCGAGTTCCGCGGAGAGACCGTCGGCACTGGGGCGGACTGCGGTGACGGCGACGCGGGCCTCGTCGACCCACGGGGAGCCGTATTTGTATTGGTAGTAATAGCGGAAGCGATTGACCTCAAAATTCGCGGCGGTGGCGAGGGTGGCGGCGCTCATCGGACGCGTGAACGTGAGACGGAAGCCGCGATCGGTGAGCTTCACATCACGCACTTCGGGCGAGACCTCGCGATCCCAGATGACGCGTTGCAGGCCATTGGCGCCCGCGCCCCAGCCGCCGGCCGCGCCGAGGTAGAGGCTGCCGTCGGGTGCGAAGGTGCTGCGGGTGATGCCGGCGAGGAGTTTTTCACCGGAGGTGTAGGCGGCCGTCTCATTGCGGCCGAGGAAGGGGAAACACACGCCTTGCCACTCGCCCGCGACTTTCTCGAGGGCCGCACGGATGACGATCTTGGTGTAGTCGCCGGCGAACACTTGGCCGGCGAAGGGTCCGAATTTTCCGCCCGTCGTGTCCCAGAGGATCTCGCCGCCGGAGACGCCCATCGGGCCGTGAGGGAAGACGACGGCGGGGGACTTATAACGTTTCCACGCCTGCTCGGTCGTGAAGGTCTTGGCGTCGAAGCCCGGCTCCCATTTCAGACTCGCGACGTGGCCGTGAAAATCGCCTTGGGCCACGTGCAGCAGTCCGCACGAGGGTTTGTAGTCACCTTGGTTCTCATTGACGAAGAAGTCACCGTCGGGGCTCAGGCCGACCCCGTTGGGCTGGCGGAAACCGCTCGCGAGGGGCGTGAGTTTTCCGTCGGGGGCAATCTTAACGGCCCAGCCGCGCCACGGCAGACTCGAGTATTGGCCGGTCGTTTCGAGGACGGCCGAGGGATCGAGCCTGCCGCGCACTTCACCGGGGGTGATCGGAAGTTTGTCACCGCTCGAGCTGTTGGAAATGACGCCGAGAAAATTCCCTGCGGAGTCGCGGCGGAGGCCAAAGAAAAACTCGTGGTAGTTGTGCGAGATACCCCACTGGCCGCCGAGGGCGTCGAAGGTGTCAGCGCGGCCGTCTCCATCGGTGTCGGTGGCTTTGAGGAGTTCGGGACGATGGGCGATATAAACGACCTGGTCGGATTCGACGACGAGCCCGAGGGGCTCGTTGAGGCCGCGGGCGAAGCAGCGCCAGGCGCCGGTGGTGGAGCGCATCCAGACCTCACCGTACCGCGTCGTCACCACGAGCGTGCCCGTCGGCGAAAACCCGACGCCGACGATACCCCCGCGCAGCTCGGCGGGGCGTGGGATGTTCTCAATGCGGTAACCGGCGTGCGCGCAGGGGGCGGCGAGCGCGAGCGGTGCGATGAGCAATAAGGAACGGAAAAAAGGCTTCATAGTTTAGCGGCGGCAAAGGGCACGTCGAGGATGAGGCTGCCGGTGGCGTCTTTGGTGAGGGTGAGCGGGGGACGCCCCTCGACGACGTAGGACCAGGGGGCATCGGCACTGGCGCGGTCGAAGCGGAACGTGCGGCGCAGACCGGCGGCGTTGGGCAGTGCGGAAATGGTTTCGGCTACGGGTGCGCCGTCGACGGTGTAGCGGAGTTCTACGGACGCGGGGCGGAGCGTGTAGCCCTTGAACACGACGACGGGGGCGCGGTTCGCGTCGCCACGGCGGAGGGGAGACGTGCCGGTCTCGCGATAAACGACGGGGCCGAGCAGGGTGGCGGCTTTGATGAGTTTATTGACGGGGCGGACCTCGGTCAGATCGATGAAACCGCCGGTCCACGCGTAGTTGAGGCCGCCGCGCGTCGGGTCGTAGCAAACGTTCACGCCGCCGGGCAGCCCGAAGGCGAAGCAGCCGGCGCGGGCGTCGGGCAACATGACGCGCTCGATGAGCACCTCGTCGGGTGCGAGCGCAGGTTGGGCGCGAAGCGGGAGCGGCGCACAGGTGAGTACGAGGGCGAAGAGCGTCCCGCCTCTCACGAGGCGGGCTACGAGATCCGCGTGGCCCGCGGCGTGAGCAGCGGGATGAAAAACCATGGCATGACGGGAGTTCATTTCCGTTTTGTGAGAAAAACAAAGACGCCGAGCTTCGACGCTGTAAGGGTATCAGGGATACCGTCGCCGTTAACGTCGATCGCTTCGACTTGAGTGCCCAGGGCGGAGGCGTCGTCGATGAGTTGCGGAATAAAGCGGGCACCACCCGGCGCCCCGGCGTCGCGACGCAGGAGAAAGGCGTAGTTGACGGGCGTGGCCATCGGCTCGACGTCGCCGGTCGGGCCGTGGGCCCAGCGACGTTTACCGGTGATCACATCCGGCAGACCGTCGCCATTTAGGTCGGCGAGGGTGAGTGCGTGGGGCTGCGAAAACGCGACGCCGTATTTTTTTTCCTCTTCGCGCGTGCCCATCATTTTGTGTTCGACGAAAGTGATCGCGCCAGTGGCGTCGCGTTTTTGTTCGAACCACGCGAGGCCCCAGCCGTGGGCGTTGAGCGCGGTGACGATGTCGGCTTTACCGTCGCCGTTCACGTCGGTGACGAGGATTTGGGCGCCGCCGCGGTCGGAGCTGAAGGTGAACGCGTGTTTTTTCCAGAGCGTGCCCGGCGGTGAATTTTTCGGCGGTTGCTCCCACCAGCCTTCGTTGAGCACGAGGTCGGCGCGGCCGTCGCCGTTGATGTCGCCGACGCCTTCACCGTGGTAGTAGTGGTTAAACTCGGCCTTTGCGGTGACCGGCACAAATTTCCATGGTTGGGTGGGTTCGGCCCAGTTCGGCGCATACCAACCCCACTGCTTGACCTTGTCGGCCGCCGTTTCGCCGGAGATGGAAATCAGCTCGGGCTTGCCGTCGCCGGTGATATCCCTGAAGAGCGGGGCTTCACCGAAAACGCGGTTGGCGACGAAGTGTTTTTTCCAGCGCGCGTCGGGTTTGGTGGCCTCAGCCGCGCCGGGATTTTCATACCAGAACGCCTGATGATGCAGCACGCGGCCGAGGACGAGAATGTCGGGGCGGCCGTCGCCGTTGAAGTCGGCGATGAAGGAGAACATCGAGTTTGTCGGAGTTTTTTCGAGCTCCTGTTGCACGGGCTCGTAAAACGCGTGGCGGGTCTTGAAGGCGGGGCCGGCATACCAGAACGGGCCGGCGACGATATCCATCTTGCCGTCGCCGTTGATGTCGGCGGCGTTCACGCCGTCGCACCAGTATTCGGAAGTGAGGGTGAGTTTTTCGAAGGAGACCGGGCGCGGCGCGGACGCGGCGTGGGCGGCGCCGACGGAAAGTGCGCCGAACAGAGGGAGGGCAAGTAAACGGGGGATGTTCATGGAGAGAGGGGTGGACGAATAACGCCTACCGCAGGGTGCACGGCGAGCGGATTGTTTCTCGACGCGGAGGCGGCGGGGCGCACAGTGGCGGTCGCCCTTCTCTTATTTACCTATGAAAACCTCGCGTGTGGTCCAGGTGGTGTTGCAATTGTCGGCGCTCGTCGTGGCGCTCGGAACCGGCCGCTTGGCCGCTGCGCCCAACGAGGCGTTTCTCGGGCGCTGGGCGCTGACCCTGCCCAACGGCGCGGCTGGCTGGCTCGAAATCACCAAAGAAAAGGGCTACTACGATGGCTCGATTCTCTGGGGTGGCGGCAGTGTGTTGCCGGTGTCGAGCGTGGTGATCACCGAGGACAGCCTGATCGTGACTCGCACCAAGGATGTGCAGCGCAAAGACGCGAGCGGCAAAGTTGTGCGGACGCAGCAATACACTGAAGCCATCTCCGCCAAGTTCGGCGAGGGCGATACGTTGAAGCTCAACCAACTCGTGCCCAAGGTGAATGGCACGGCCTACGACAACGCGGTCTTTACGGGCCAACGTATCCCCGCCCTGCCCGCCCGCCCCGATTTGAAGAAAGTAAAATTCGGCGCACCGGTCGCGCTCTTCAATGGCCAGAATCTGGCCGGCTGGAAACCGAAGGAAGACAAAGTCGAGAGCGCTTGGAAGGTCGAGGGCGGCGTCTTGTCGAACATCGTGGCGAAACACGCACCGGGCACGCCTGCGAAGCGTACTGCAAATCTGCGTACGGAAAAAGATTTCGAAGATTTCAATCTCAAGCTCGAGGTCAACGTGCCCGCCGGTAGCAACAGCGGCGTCTATCTCCGCGGCATCTACGAGATCCAAGTCTTCGACTCCTTCGGCAAGGCCCTCGATTCGCACAATATGGGCGCGCTCTACAGTCGTATCACGCCGAGCGTAGCCGCGGAAAAACCAGCGGGCGAGTGGCAGACCCTCGATATGACCTTGGTCGACCGCCACGTGACGGTGGTGCTCAATGGCAAGACGATCATCGACAACCAACCGGCGGCGGGCTGCACGGGCGGCGCGATGTGGTCCGATCAGTTTAAGCCTGGCCCGATCTATCTGCAGGGCGATCACGGCACGGTATCGTATCGGAATCTCGTGCTCCGGCCGGTCGTAAAATGAACAGCGCCGAGTCCGTCCCTGCCCTGACGCGACGCACCTTCATCAGTCAAGCGGCCCTCGGCGCTGCGGCGGTCGCCCTCGCGCCGCAGGTGCGTGCGGCGGAGTTGCCGCCGCCGAAGCTCGGCATCGCGATTCTTGGTCTCGGCGGCTACGCCTCGGGGCAACTCGCCCCGGCGTTGAAGCTGACGCAGAACGTGCAGATCACGGGCGTGATCACCGGCACACCGGAGAAAGGCCGCAACTGGTCGCAGGTCTTCGGTTTTCCTGAGAAGGCGATTTATTCTTACGACACGATGGCGCGGATTGCTGACAACCCGACGATCGATCTGGTCTACGTCGTCACGCCGAACGCGCTCCACCGTGAGCACGTGATCGCGGCCGCGAAGGCGGGCAAGCATGTGATCACGGAAAAACCGATGGGGATTTCTGTCGCGGAGTGCGACGCGATGATCGCCGCGTGCCGGGCGGCAAAGGTGAAGTTGTCGGTCGGCTATCGGTTGCACTTCGATCCGTATTTCGCCGAGGTGGCCCGCCTCGCGAAGGAAAAAGACGTCGGACCCTTCAAGAAGCTGAGTGGTGGGTTTGGCTTCACGCTCTCACAGCCGCAGTGGCGGGCGGAAAAGAAACTTGCCGGAGGCGGGCCCCTGATGGATCTCGGGATCTACTCGATCCAGGCGGCGGGCATCGCGACGGGCGAGGCGGTGCCGGTGGCGATTACGGCGAAGGAACAGCCGAAGCAGCGACCGGAGTTTTTCAAGGACGTGGAAGAAACGATCGAGTGGATGATGGAATATGCCGACGGCACCCGGGCGGATTTCATCACGAGCTACAACGGCGGCATCAACCGGTTTCGCGGTGAGTCGGACAAAGGTTGGGTGCAAATCGAACCGGCGTTTTCCTACAACGGACTGCAGGGTGATTCGAGTAAGGGAAAGATCAGTTTCGAGCCGGCGGTGAACCAACAGGCGCGTCAGCTCGACCATATCGCGCAATGCGTGCGCGAGGGTCGTGAGTCGGACGTGCCGGGCGAAATGGGCCGGCGCGACATGATCATCGTCGAAGCAATCTACACATCGGCGGCCCAGGGCGGAAAGCGGATCGAGATCAAGGTTTAGGCGTCACGATGCAGTCGTTACCCCGAATCACCTCTGAACCTACAAAAGTGAACGGTGACTTTTGTCGGCAGGCCGCTTGCGGGCGCCTCCCCGAGCGCGAGCACGCTCGCTGCCGACAGCCGACTCTCAAGAAACAGCTCCTGGTGCGTAGTCCCGCCTTGAGCCGGAATCCGTCAATCCTTCCGCCTAAAGGCGGGACTACGCACTCGCAAAAGCGGTGTTTCCTCACGGGGGAGCGCCGGATGCGCGGAGCGCG
>CAMCHO010000101.1 GCA_945874455.1 Opitutus sp. GAS368
CCCGGCCAGCTCCTCATGAACACCGGATCGGCCATCTCCGGCCGGCCGAGTATGGGCTCGTGGCTCTCCTACGGTCTCGGCAGCGGAGGAAAAAATCTGCCCGAGTTTGTCGTCCTCATCTGCGTCGGCCGCGGCGTGCCCGGCGGCTCTGCGAGCTGGGCCAGCGGTTTCCTCCCGTCGAAATACTCCGGCGTCATGTTCCGCAACGAGGGCGCGCCCGTCCTCAATCTCGACAACCCCACCGGCTTCACCGCCGCCATGCAGGAGCGCAACATCCGCGGCGTCGCCGAACTCAACGCCCTGCGTCACGCCGAAGTGCGCGACCCCGAGATCGACAGCCGCATCGCCGCCTACGAACTCGCCTTCCGGATGCAGAGCGCCGCGCCCGAGCTGATGGACCTCTCCGGCGAAACGCAGGCCACGCTGGATCTGTATGGCGTCGACCGCACCGAGCCGAAGATCGAGGGCGGCAATCAGCTCGGCGGCACCGGCCTCTTCGGCACGTTCGCGCGCAATTGCCTCATGGCGCGCCGCCTCGTCGAGCGCGGCACCCGCGTCGTCCAAGTCATCCACGCGTCGTGGGATCACCACAGCAGAATCAACACCGACCTCCCGCACAACTGCCTCATGGCGGACCAGCCCATCGCTGCGCTCGTGAAAGATCTCAAGCAACGCGGTATGCTCGACGATACGCTCATTGTCTGCGGCTCCGAATTCGGCCGCACCGCACTCGGTGAAAATCGACCCGGCCAGCGCGCCGTCACCGGCCGCGATCATCACCCGAACGCCTTCAGCCTGTGGCTCGCTGGCGGCGGCATGAAAGGCGGCCAAGTCGTCGGCGAGACCGACGACATCGCGTGGAACGTCACCAAAGATCCCATCCACGTGCACGACCTGCACGCGACGATTCTGCACCAGTTCGGCTTCGACCACACAAAGCTCACCTATCGCTTCCAAGGCCGTGACTACCGCCTCACCGACGTCCACGGGCACGTCGCAAAAAAACTTCTCGCCTGACGCGCGCGAAAAAACCGCGCGCCTCCGCCTCGCATCCGACCCACCGGTCGCCCTCGACGAACTCAAACCCGGCGCCATCAGCCGCAGGAACCTGACGAGCGAGCCAAAAGGCCACCGGCCCACTGCACCGACCTCTGAATCACCGACGCCACCGGAAACACCGCAGCTAACGCGCCGAGCGAAACCAGATCTACCGGCGTGAAGCAGGCCAATCCTGCCAAGCGGACATAGAATCCTCTCGTCTTGGCTTGGTCGTAGCCCGACTTGGCGTGCTGAACGCAGTTTGCGCGCGGCCGTCAGCCGTTGAATGCTGCCGAAATCGGCCGCGGCTTCCCTTGAATTCAAGACTCCCACCGACCGGGCCAATCGCTTGCTCCGCGCTTCCGTTGCGTCCAACGTTAACTTTACTCCGAACTGCGCATGAATCGAACTCCCCTGCTGTCCGCGCTCCTCTTCACCTTCGCACCGCTCGCCGCCGCCGCATCGCCGGACGCCGACGCGCTCTTCGTTCGTCGCGTGCTCCCGTTGCTGCAGGACAAATGCCTCGCCTGCCACGGTAAGGATGAAGCCAAGATCAAGGGCGGCCTCGATCTCCGCACTCGTGCCGAACTTCTGCTGGGCGGCGACAGCGACAAGCCCGCGATCGTTTCCGGTCAGCCCAATGAGAGCCCGCTCTACCTCGCCGTCACGCGCACGCACGCCGACTTTGAAGCCATGCCGCCCAAGGAGGCCGACAAACTCTCCGCCGAACAAATCGATTGGCTAAAAGAGTGGATCACCGCCGGCGCCCCGTGGCCCGACGCTGCGAAACAAAAACAGATCGCCGCCGCTCACGCCGAAAAATGGTCCGCCGAAGACGGCGTGATCATGCCGACGAGCGGGGGCCTCTCGGCCGACTGGACGAACCGCCGCTACAAACCCGAAGGCATGTGGGCCTATCAGCCGGTGACGAAGCCGGCGGTGCCGGGCACGCCTCTGGCGCAAAAAGGAGAGAAGGCGCGAAAGAGAGACGGGGAGAAAAAAACCGCCGCCGTCTCCCCTTCTCCCCGTCTCCCCCTCTCTCCTTCTCTCCCTCTCCCCGTCTCTCCCTCTTCCGCAAATCCGATCGACGCCTTCCTCGCCGCAAAACTCCCCGCCGGCCTCACCCCCGCACCCGCCGCCGACGCGCGCACCTTCATTCGGCGCGCCACGTTCGATCTCACCGGTCTCCCCCCGACGCCCGAGGAGGTCGCCGCCTTCGCGCCCGCCTACCTCGCCAATCCGCAATCGGCCATCGCCGCTCTCATCGCCCGTCTCCTCGCCAACCCGCACTACGGCGAGCGCATGGCACAGCACTGGCTCGACGTCGTGCGCTACGCCGACAGCAGCGGTTTCGCCAACGACTTCGAGCGCGGCAACGCCTGGCGTTACCGCGACTACGTCGTCCGCTCATTTAATAACGACAAACCTTACGACCATTTCATCCGCGAGCAGATCGCCGGCGATGAACTCGATCCGAACAATCCCGAGGCGGTCGTTGCCACCGGTTTCCTCCGCATGGGCCCGTGGGAACTCACCGGCATGGAGGTGGCCAAAGTCGCGCGCCAGCGCTTCCTCGACGACGTCACCAACAGCGTCGGCGAAACTTTCCTCGCCCAATCGCTCCAGTGCGCCCGCTGCCACGATCACAAGTTCGATCCCGTGCCGACGCGCGACTACTACGCGATCCAGGCGACGTTCGCGACGACCCAACTCGCCGAGAGGCCGGCCGCGTTTTTACCCGACGAAAACACCGCCGGTTTCGACGAAGCCAAATACCTCGAACCTCGCCGCGCCGACTACTTCGCGACGCTCCGCCGGCTCGACGCCCAGATGCTCGTCGCGGCCCAGAAATGGTTCGAAGAGAAGACACTCGACCCCGAGAAATGGAACGCCGCCGTCGCACAAGCGCGCACCCAGGAGCGCAGCGGCAAGCGCAAGGAGTTCGAGAGCGCCTTCAGCCTCGCGCGAAATGCGATGACGCGGCTGAAGGTGCCCGAGGATAAATTTCCGCCCAAGCTCCTCGGCTTCAGCCCCGAAGACTACGGCAACGAACGCGTCGCCCGCAAAGGCCTCGAACGCCTGAAATGGGAGCTCGACCGCTACGAGCCCTTCGCCCTCGCCGTTTACAACGGCCGCACACCCGAGCTGAAGTCCGTCTTCAATCCCCTCCGCATGCCTGCCGCGCGCCTGACCGAGGGCGAGCTCGAACAGACCTGCATTTTGACCTACGGCGATCCGTTTGCTCTCGGGGAAAAAGTTTCGCCCGGCGTGCTCAGCGCGATTGGCGTCGCGCCGAAAAATCCCGTGCCCGACACCATCGAGGGCCGTCGCGCCGCGTTTGCAGCGTGGGTCGCGACCACCGAAAATCCGCTCACCACCCGCGCCATCGTGAATCGCGTCTGGCTCTGGCATTTCGGTCAACCGCTCGCCGGCAACCCAAATAATTTCGGCAGCACCGGCAAGAAACCCACGCACCCCGAGCTCCTCGACTGGCTCGCCGCCACGTTTGTCGAGCAAGGCTGGTCCTTCAAAAAACTCCACCGCGTCATCATGACGAGCGACGTCTATCGCCGCAGCTCCGCGCACCCCGACCGCAAACTCCTCGCCGAAAAAGATCCCGCGGGCACGAGCTACGCCGCCTTTGCCCCGCGTCGGCTCACCGCCGAGGAACTGCGCGACGCCATGCTCACGGCCACCGGAGAGCTGAACCCAACGCTCGGCGGCATTCCGAACCGCCCCGAGATGAACCTCGAAGCCGCGCTCCAGCCGCGCCAGGTCATGGGCACGTTCGCTTCCGCGTGGATTCCCAATCCGCTCCCGGCGCAGCGCCACCGCCGCAGCCTTTACGCGCTGAAAATCCGCGGCCTCCCCGATCCCGCGATGGAAGTCTTCAACCAGCCCACGCCCGATTTTTCCTGCGAACGCCGCGACGCCTCCACCGTCACGCCGCAGGTCTTCAGCCTGTTCAACGGTGCCGCGAGCCACGCCCGAGCTCTCGCGCTCGCCGCCCGCGCGATCAAAGAAACGTCATCCGATGCCGACGCCCTCGCCCGCTGTTTCGCCCTCGCGTATTCGCGCACCCCGAGCGCCGCCGAACTCGCCGCATGCCACGCGCACTGGAAAGCCATCACCGCCCTCATCGCCAACGACACGCCAACCACGCCCGCGCCGCCCCTCGAAGTCCGCCGCGAAGCTGTGGAAGAAAACACCGGCGAGAAATTCTCCTTCACCGAGACGCTCCACGCCAACGCCGACTTCATCCCCGACCTCCGCCCCGCCGACGTCCCACTCCGCACCCGCGCCCTCGCCGACGTCTGCCTCGCCCTCTTCAACGCTAACGAATTCTCGTATGTGGACTGAGCCTTTTTTCCTCTGCCTTGCTCCGAAAAATCTTCCTACCAATAAAATCTTCCTACCCAAAATTCCGACCCGTTGAGGCAGGAAAATTTTCTTGGTAAGAAAATTTCCCCAAACCACCAAGGCACCAATTTCTTGAACCCAGTTTCCCGCCCTATGCCGATTGAGGTGCCCTTTACCCTGCCACGACTCTCCACCGAAGAGTTCAGACAACTCGATCATCGAGTGATGGCGCATGCCTTCGCCGCTCAGCGCGACCTCGGCCGACTCTGCGACGAAACCATCTACCAAGTCGACCTCGCAGCCCGCCTCACCGCCGACGGCCTCGGCCCTGTGCAGCGCGAGTTTCCGATCACGGTCTCCTTTCGCAGTTTCGTTCACCAGTATTTCACAGATCTCGTCGTGGCCGGTCGTGCCATCTACGAACTCAAATCCGAGAACGCGCTCGCACCCGCCCACGAGGCGCAGTCGCTCAACTACCTGTTTCTCACCGACGCCGCGCGTGGCAAACTCGTTAATTTTCGTCCGCCTTCCGTCGAATCGCGCTTCGTCAACGCTCCGCTCGATCGCGCCGAACGCCGCCGCTTTTCCTGTCACGTCGATCAGCCTGATCCGTTTTTCACCCTGGTCGCCGAACTCGTGGCCGACTGGGGCACAGGCCTCGAGACCTCCCTCTACCTCCGCGGCCTGACGCACCTGCTCGGCGGCGAGTCCGAGGTCATCCGCCTGCTCCCGATGATGCGCGGTGCCGAACTACTCGGCAACCAGCGCTTCCATCTCGCGACCCCCGACACCGCCTTTGTCGTGACCACGCTGTCGTCCGTCGACACCACCCACCGCACGCACCTCCAACGCCTGCTCCGAGCGAGCCCGCTCCAGCGTCTGCTATGGGCCAACCTCGCCCTCCACGACCTCACTTTCACCACGATCACCTGCGATGTCTCTCCCTGAAATCTTCCCGTCCGATTTTTCGACTTCTTGAGTTCTTCACCTACGCTCTAATCCGTTTACTCAGGAAGATTTTATTGGCAGGAGAATATTCCGATCCCCACCTCCCGCCATTCACCGCGCTTCCGGAAATCTTCCTACCAATAAAATCTTCCTGCCTGAATTCAGATCCCTGCAGTGGGTAAATTTCGACTCCCAGCATCCGGCCACTCCCTCTCCCCTTTTTCGGTTCTCCCACTATTCTGCCCATCCGCTCTCCTCCGATGAAATCACCCTATTTCCCCTGCGCCGGCGCCCGCGCCCTCCACGCTCCTACCCGGCGCGATTTCCTCTACAGCCTCGGCGCGAGCCTCGGCAGCGTCGCATTTTCCGCTCTGCTTTCTTCCCCCGCCCGCGCTTCCGAGAAAGTCAATCCGCTCGCGCCGCGCCCCGGCCACCTCCCCGCTAAAGCGAAGAACTGCATTTTTCTCATGATGGAAGGCGGCCCTTCGCACATCGACACCTTCGACCCGAAGCCCGCCCTCGCGCGCCTCCACCTCCAGGAATTCACCCGCGAGGGGAAACAAAAATCCGCAATGGAGAGCGGCAAACGCTACTACGTCCAAAGCCCGTTCTCGTTCCACAAGGCCGGCCAGAGCGGCGCCGACATGGCGACGAACTGGTCCCACCTCGCCCGCGTCGCCGACGATCTCTGCTTCTACCGCGGCTGCCAGGTCGACAGCGTCAACCATCCGACCGCGATGTATCAGATGAACTGTGGCAACCGCTTCGGCGGCGATCCCGGCCTCGGGGCTTGGATCAACTACGGCCTCGGCTCCCTCAACCAAGATCTCCCCGGCTTCATCGTCCTCCCCGAAGTGTCCTATCCGCAGGGCGGCACCGCCAATTGGAGCAATGGTTACCTGCCCGCGAGTTTTCAGGGCACTCCCCTCCGCGCCAAGGGCTCGCCGATCCTCGATCTCTCGCCCCCCGCCGGCGTCACCCCGGAGCGTCAGCGCAAGAACCTCGATCTCATCGCCCAACTCAACACCACCCACGCCGCGCAACATCCCGGCTTCGACGAACTCGCTGCGCGCATGGATAACTACGAGCTCGCCTTCCGCATGCAAATGCAGGTCCCCGAGACCCTCGACCTCTCGAAGGAAACCCAAGCCACCAAGGAACTCTACGGCATCGGCAGCGACGCCACCGACAGCTTCGGCCGCAAATGTCTCCTCGCTCGCAAGCTGGTGGAAAAAGGCGTGCGCTTCGTGCAGCTCTACAACGGCTCGTGGGATAGCCATGACTACATCGAGCGCGCTCATGGCAATCTCGTCCGCGGCGTCGACCAGCCCATTGCCGCCCTCATCACCGATCTCAAACAGCGCGGCCTCCTCGACAGCACGCTCATCGTCTGGTGCGGCGAGTTCGGCCGCACCCCCGATAACGGCGTGCGCGGCGGCACCGCCTACGGCCGCGACCACAATCCCCACGCCATGACGATGTGGCTAGCCGGCGGCGGCGTGAAAGCCGGCCACACCATCGGTGCCACCGACGAGACCGGCATGACCGCCGTGGACAAAGTCCACCACGTGCGCGACGTGCACTGCACCCTCCTCCGCCTCCTCGGCCTCGACGACAACAAACTCACCTACTACCACGCCGGCCGCTTCAAACAGCTCAGCCAGTTCGGCGGCCAAGTCATCAAAGACCTCATCGCATGACCGCTTCCTTCCGACGGATCGGCGACACTCCTGTCGCCGCCCTCGCCGTTATCTTCGCCGCACTGTTCGCCTGCTCGGCATCAATCGCCGCCGAATCCGTTCCACCCGCCGGCCAGCGCGTCTTCGTCTGCGCCCACAGCTTCATGATCTACACCGCAAAGCTCCTGCCGCCCATGGCCGAAGCCGCGGGCATCGCGCACGTCAATGCCGGTCAGCAAATGATCGGCGGCTCCCGCGTGATCCAACACTGGGACCTGCCCGAAGAAAAGAATCGCGCCAAGGCCGCCCTCCGCGAAAGCAAGGTCGACGTCCTCACGCTCTCTCCCAACGCGCTCATGCCCGACCCGGGGATCGATCACTTCACGAAACTCGGCCTCGAAAAAAACCCCACCCTGCGCGTGCTCGTACAAGCCTCGTGGCCTACCCGCGAGGGCACTTCGGGCAAGTCATTCACTAACGAAACCCGCAATGCCGCCACGATCGCCTCGCTCCGCGCTCAGCGCGACGCGCACCGCTCCGCCTGGCTCGTCAATCTCGAGGCCCAGGTGCGCACGCTCAACACCACCATTGGCCGCACCGCCGTTTTCCTCGTGCCGGTGAGTGACGCCGTCTCTGCGCTGCGTGAAAAAATCGTCGAGGGCCGGGCGCCCGGTCTCACGAAACAGACCGACCTGTTCCGCGACGACCTCGGCCATCCGCATCCGCCGCTCGCCGTGCTCGTGACGTATTGCCATTTCGCCGCGATCTACGGCCGCAGTCCCGTCGGCTTGCCGGTGCCTGCGTCGCTAAAAGATTTACCCCAAGCCGACACCCTGAACCGCCTCCTCCAGCAACTCGCCTGGGACGCCGTGACCGCCCATCCGTTGAGCGGCGTGCGCCCCACCCCGACGAAATCATGAAGCCACGCTCTTTTTTCCTCGGCCTCGCCCTCGCCGCTTTCGCCAGCACCATCACCGCGGCTGCAGCTGAGCCCGCCCGCCGCCCGAACGTCATCTTCATCGTCGCCGACGACCTCGGCTACGGCGAACTCGGTAGCTACGGGGGCAAAGGTATCCCCACGCCCCACATCGACGCCCTCGCCGCCGGCGGCGCGCGCTTTACCAACGGCTACGTCACCGCGCCATTTTGTGCTGCGTCCCGCGCCGCGCTCCTCACCGGTCGCTACCAAACACGTTTCGGTTTTGAGTTTAATCCCATCGGCGCGAAAAACGCTGCGCCAGGCATTGGCCTGCCTACCGGCGAAAAAACGGTGGCTGATCATCTTCGCGCCACCGGCTACGCCACCGCCCTCGTCGGCAAGTGGCACCTCGGCGGCACCGCCGAATTTCACCCACAACGCCGCGGCTTCGACGAATTTTTCGGCTTTCTCCACGAGGGTCACACCTACGTCCCGCACCCGTGGGCAGGCGTCACCACGTGGCTGCGACGCCGCGCGCTCCCCGATGGCGGCACCGGCCGCTGGACCTCGCCCGACGGCCGCCTCATCTGGACCACCCACATGGGTGGCAACGAGCCCGACTACGATGCCGACAATCCGCTCCTTCGTTCCAGTCAGCCGGTCGATGAACGCGCCAACCTCACCGACGCGTTCACGCGCGAGGCCAACGACTTCATCACCCGCCACCGCACGCAGCCGTTCTTCCTCTACCTCGCCTACAACGCCGTCCACAGCCCCCTGCAGGCCGCCGATGCCTATCTCGCAAAGTTCGCGCACATTCCCGATCTCCACCGCCGTATCTTTGCCGCGATGCTCGCGCACCTCGACGATAGCGTCGGCAGCGTGGTCGCCCATCTCCGCGCTCAAGGTATCGCCGAAAACACACTCATCGTTTTTCTGAGCGACAACGGTGGCCCGACCAAAGAACTCACCTCGAGCAACGGCCCGTTGCGCGGCGGCAAGGGTGAACTTTTCGAAGGCGGTATCCGCGTGCCCTTCATCGTTTCGTGGCCCGGTCGCATCGCTCCCCGTACGGTCGACACTCCCGTAATCTCCCTCGACGCGACGGCCACCGCCCTCGCGCTGGCCGGCATTTCCTCCACACCCAGTCCTCTCGACGGCGTAAACCTGTGGCCGCTCCTCTCCGGAAAATCAGCCGCGGCGCCCCACGC
This sequence comes from Opitutus sp. GAS368, assembly GCA_945874455.1. Taxonomy (GTDB): domain Bacteria; phylum Verrucomicrobiota; class Verrucomicrobiia; order Opitutales; family Opitutaceae; genus GAS368. The sequence continues at coordinate 9,156 of CAMCHO010000101.1, forward strand.
CGCGCTCTACTGGCGCGTCGGCGAGCGCCACGCCATCCGCCACGGCGATTGGAAACTCCTCCGTCAGCGCGGCGCGTGGCAGCTCTACAATCTCACCCAAGACGTCGGCGAGCAAACCGACCGCGCCACCGCCGAACCGGCCCGCACTCAGGAACTCACCGGGCTCTGGGAGGCGTGGAATAGTGAACAAACCGCACCGCGCTGGAAGTAACCCAACTTTACAACCTTCACCACCGCCACGAACACGTCGCCCGGCTCACCGCGACAACCTTCCCGGTCTCAGCTGGCTGCTCCAAAAAATATCGGCCAATCCGCCGGCCAACAGCCAGTCCCGCAGACGTGGCGCGCTCCGCCTCCGAATTTGTCGGCCCGCGCGTTGAGCGGGCAACCCCGGCCATCGGCCGGGTCTACAAAAACGCCGACAAAAAAGGCCGGTCTCGCGACCGGCCTCGGTTCGGACCCTCAGCTCTCAGCTGTGCCGTTGCGGTGCCCGTAGCGCCTCACGGCAGCGCACGGATGAACAAATCCTTGTAGTAGGTCGTGCTCTTCGGGTCGTGGCCCTGAATCGCCATCGTGCCAGCACTGAGTTTGCGTCCGTTCATGTTCTTCAGCGACTTCGCCGGATCCCAATCGGCGGGCTCATTGTAGTCCACCGTCGTCTTGCCGTCGATTTGGATGACGATGCGTTTGCCGTCGACTTTGATGTAGTAGTCGAACCAGACGTCGTCGGTGCTCGGAGCGTTGTTCAGCACGTCTTTCACGCCGTAGAGGCCGCCGGTCTTCTTGACGTCGGTGTGGGTCGAGTTCACTTGGCACTCGTAGCCCTTGGATGGCCAGCCCTTGGCTTCGAAAGCAGTATGGAGGTAGATGCCGGAGTTCCCGCCCTTGGTGGTCTTCACCTTGGCCTTGAACTCGAAATTCTTAAATGAAGCATCGCCGTTCGCACCGTAGAAAATATGGGCGCGACCGCCGCTGACCTTGAGTTCGCCGTTCACCACCGAGAAAGCGCCGGGCACTTCATCGTTGGTCTTCCAGCCGGAGAGATCTTTGCCGTTGAACATCGAGGTCCAAGCGGGAGTTGAATCAGACGTCTGGCAGCCAGCGAAAACGAGGGCCACCGCCGCGAGTAAGAAAGCAATACGGGTTTTCATCGCAGGAAATCCTTGGCCCGTTGCCCGGCCCGTGTCGAGTGCGCCTTCGCCTTCGTTCTTGTCGTAGAGGGATCGCTGAGCTCTCAACTCATTTCTTTTCCTACGTCAGACACGCTGCGATCAACCGCCCGTGCACGTCGGTCGCCGCGATCGGCGCATCGCCGGGCGTCGCTCCCGTGCCGATCAGCACCGGCCATTCGCGCGAATCCGCCGGACAGGTGCCGTGCGAGCCCTTCACGAGCGACGGATCGAGCGCGATCATGTCCATGAGCATCCGAAACCCGAGGGCCTTGCGCAGAAGTTTGCCCGCGACCTTCAGCTTCGGCAACACGATCTTGGGATCGATGAACAGCTCCACCGGGTCGTAGCCGTATTTGCGGTGAATATCGACACAGCGCGCGAAATCCGGCGCCTTCGCGTCGTCGTCCCAATAGTAGTACGTGAACCACGCATCTTCTGCTGAAAACGCCACGAGATCGCCGGACCGCGCGTGATCGAGCCCCGCGGCGCGCTGTGCGTCGACATCGAGCACCCGCGCCACACCGTCGACGCCCTCGACCGCCGCACGCACCGCGTCGATCAACGAGCGGTCGTTCACGTAGATGTGCGCGAGCTGGTGATCCGCGATGGCGAAGACCTTGCTCGCGCCGCAGTCGAGCAGCTCCAAACCCAGCTCCTCTTTGATCGTAATCCAGCCGCGTGCGCGAAACATCCGGTTCAACGCGATCGACCGCTTCACCGCGGTGATACCGTATTCCGAGAGTACCACCGAGCGAACGCCACGTTTCGCATAAAAATCGATCAGCCCGCCCGCCACGCGGTCAATCTCACGATAGTCGGCCGCCATCCGCGGATCATCCGGCCCGAGCCGCTGAAGATTGTAATCGAGGTGCGGCAGGTAAACGAGCGACAGGTCGGGCTGGCTTTTCTCTTCCACCCATTGGGCCGAGCGCGCGATCCACTCCGACGACGCGATGCCCGCCAGCGGACCCCAAAATGCCGGAAACGGAAACGGTCCGAGGTCTTTTTTGATCTCATCGCGCAGCCCCATCGGGTGCGTGTAAACGTCGAAGACCTTGCGGCCATCGGCGGGATACATCGGCCGCGGGGTGATCGACCAGTCGGCGCTCGCGTACATGTTATACCACCAAAAGAGTTTCGCGCACGTGAACCCCGGCCGTCGCGCGCGCAACGTTTCCCACAGCTTCGGCCCTTGGACGACGTGGTTTGACTGCTTCCAAAACTGGTGCTCCGCGAGCGTGCGGTCATACCAACCGTTGGCCACGCAGCCGTGCCCCGCGGGCGGGCGCCCCGTAAGATACGTGCTCTGCGCCGTGCACGTCACCGCCGGCAACACCGGCTTCACACGAATGAGCCCGCCCGCCCGCGCCAACGCCGCCAGCCGCGGCGTATCCGGACCGAGCACACGGGGCGTGAGCCCGACGACGTTGAGGATCGCCGTGCGACTCATGCGTCGGTCCCCCTAAAATTTAAGCGCGGATGAATCCGGTGAGACGCGGATAATGGCCTCGCCGGGAAATCCACTCCGAATCCGTGTTCATCCGTGTTCATCCGTGGATTAAAAAATCCGTCCTTCACCCATAGCGCTCCCGCAGCTCATCGAACGCCGCCTTCACCACGGCACCGTCGATTTCGTGAATCTCCAGTCGCACGCCCGGCGCACGAATCATCGGGATACAGAGGCGCCCGCCGAGGTGTTCCCGAAACTCCTCGAGTCCATCCAGCATATCCTGCCGGCCCGTCGCGCTACGAATCTCCTTCACCGGCGCAAACAGTTCGAAACCGAGCCCCTGAATCACGCCGAGAATCCGCTCCGCCATCGCCTCCGGCAGCAGCCCAATCCGCCGCGCGTAGATAATATCGACGCCGATGCCGACCGCGACCGCCTCGCCGTGGCTCACCCGAAACTCCGAGAGCTGCTCCAGTTTGTGCGCCGCCCAGTGTCCAAAATCCAGCGGACGCGCCGACCCGCGCTCGAACGGGTCGCCCGCCGTCGCGATGTGCTCCATGTGCTGCCGCGCGCTCTCACGAATCACGGCCTCAAACGCCTCCGGCTCAAACTTCGCCAACGCCGGCACGCGCGCCGCGATAAATTCGAAAAACGCCGCGTCGCGGATGAGCGCGACTTTCACCGCTTCGATGAGCCCGACCCGTCGCTCGCGCACGGGCAATCCGTGCAACAGGGAAAGATCGTTGATGATCGCATGCGGCACGCCAAATGCGCCGAGCCAGTTTTTCTTACCGAAAAAATTCACACCATTCTTCACCCCCACCCCGCCGTCGCCCTGGCTCAGACTCGTCGTCGGCAACCGCACGAGCGGAATGCCGCGGTGCGCCGTCGCCGCCGCAAAGCCCACGAGGTCGAGCACCGCACCGCCGCCGACCGCGACGACATACGAATGCCGACACAGTCCCGCCGCCTCGATGGCCTTCCAGACGACTTCTAACTGAGAAAAATCATTCTTGATCCTCTCACCGCCCGGCAACGCCAAGGGCGGTGCCGCGAGCTGCAACGCTTCACCGCGCGCCGCGAACCAGCGCGTGATTTTTTCCGCAAACCCCGGAAACGCCGTCTCCAACCCCGCATCCCACACCACGAGCGCCCGCACCTTTTCGCCCGGCTCCCGTGGCGACAGCGTCTGCGCGAGCGTGAGATTGTCCGGCGCAAAGACATCGCGGGTAAAAATCAGCCGGTGCTCATGCTGCAGCGTGATGGGAAACGAAAGATTGGGCGAAGGGTCGGCCATGGCAGAGCTAAGAGTTAGCCCGCAAGCGCCGTGCGACGGCAAGGCTGCTTTCAACAGCGCGTAGTCCGCCGCCCGTAAATCTTCGTTTCGTCCGGCGCCTGACTTCGTCAAATCAGCCAGCCATGAGATCGTTTCAAAACCCTTCAACGCTGGCTCAACCGACGGACCATTCGCCTTGAGCCCCCCGCTCATTTGGTCACCGATTTTTTAGCCATATTACCGATGGGAAGAGATCACCGCCGAGCCCACACCTCCTGCCACCCTAAATCGCGCAAATCAGGCTGCAATGGAGTCGGGATGAGGAAACAAAACGACCATACGATCTTTGAGGGAAAGATCGACGCAGCGGTCGACCAGCCCAGGAAGCGCCGGAAGTTAGCGTGCAGGGGTTGGAGGGGGGCCACCGCTTCGGGCCGGACATAACGAGCGCGGCTGCGCATGTGATCGGCGTAACTGAGCTGCCCATCGGCCCCGGTCGCGGCCGCCGGATCCTTGTATTGCCGGCTGAGCGAACCAGGCAGCATCGGTCCGAGATAAAGCAGGTCCGTCTGGGTTTGGACAAGCTGGGCCTGCCAGCGGGCGAGCGGCGGACTTGGCAAGAGGCAGCGGCTCCCCTCACGGCGCGGCCAAGTCGAGCGTGGGCGGGGCCCATGGCGATGGATTTCTGCCGCCCCGGTAGATAATAGGCTGATAGGATCTAAGTACGATGCCGTGCGGGCGGGCTCCACCCGCCGTAGTATTACTCTGTTAAGTTCATTGCCAAAAAAAACCGAATTCCCGTAGGGAGTGTCACGTAATACGTGACACTTTTAAGAGACGTTTTTTCAGAGCAAAATAACAGAGTAATCCTAGGCCGCTTGAGTTCCACGGGGGGCGCTTCTGTCGCAACCGCGTTCCGCGTGTGCCCGCTTCCGCACTTTTTACCGGCTGGTCCTCGCCCTCGCAGGCCTGCGCGCCCGCTGCGACGGCTGCTGGCTGGAAATTTTTACAATCCCGCGCTTTGCCCCGACACGTTCGCCCGCCGCTGGCGCCGCGCGTGCTGAAAATCCATTTTGGCGTCGTGCCCTGTCAGGGCCGGCTCGTCGTCCTCGCCGACGGCTTAGAGCAAGCCACATGCGGCCGGCCCGTACCGGCCGTCACACTCCTGCTGCAGTCGGTGAGGCGGACACCACGCCGGCCTACATCATGGGGCACTTCGGTCAGGCCCTCGCGTTTGCGGGGGATTTCTGGAAACAGATGCGGCGGCTCCAAGCGGGTGGCGCTTGCATGGGGGCAGTGGACGCCTATCCGTTACGCACGATGTTTCTGCGTAGTTTAGTTTTGATGCTCGCCGGATGCACGCTCTCGCTCGGTGAGGTGCCCGTGCCGGTTTCGCGCCCGGTGGCCGGCTCGGCGGCCCCAGCCGTTTCACCGATCCCGGCCGATGCGGTGGTGCCGGCGATCGCGACGACGCCGAAGCGGGTCGTCGTCATTCCAGTCGAGGGCGAGATCGCGTCCCCCGTTCTCTACATCTTGCGGCGCGGTCTCAAGGAGGCGATCGACGAAAAGGCCGATGCGGTTGTCCTCGACATGAAAACCCCCGGCGGCGCGTTGAACGTGACCTTCGAAATTATGGAAGCGCTCGGGAAGTTTCCCAGCGAGACAGTGACCTACGTGAACAACGAGGCGATTTCGGCCGGAGCGTTTATTGCGGCCATGACCGGCGAAATTTGGTTCTCGGCCGACGGGATCATCGGTGCGGCCGCACCGGTCTCGGGCACGGGGCAAGAAGTGGACGCAACGATGAAGATGAAAATCGTGAGCTACCTGAAAGCCCGCTTGCGCTCGATCTCCGAGGGGAAGGGCTACCGAGGGCAGGTGATTTCGGCGATGGTGGATTCGGATTATGAATTGAAAATCGAGGGCGAAGTGTTGAAGGCCAAGGGTGAGTTGCTCTCACTGACGGCAAGCGAATCGGCCAAGGCCTACGGTCATCCGCCCCGGGCGCTGCTCTCCGCCGGCACGGCCAAGACCATGGAAGAGCTTTTGACCAACAAGTTTGGCGCCGGCGGTTACACGGTGAAACGGCTGGAGATCACGTGGTCGGAACGGCTGGCCGTGCTGCTCAACACGATTTCGCCGATCCTGATGGGGTTGGGACTGCTGGCACTGTTCATTGAGTTTAAGAGCCCTAGTTTCGGAATATTGGGGATTTCCGGGTTTCTGCTGCTCGGGGTGGTGTTTCTCGGGAGCTACGTCGCCGGACTTTCAGGGCATGAGCCAATTTTGGTTTTCTCGCTTGGCCTGTTGTTGCTGTTGGCGGAGGTGATCTTTTTCCCGGGCGTGATCGCGGCGGCCTTGGCTGGCCTGCTGCTCATGATCGGCTCACTGGTGTGGGCAATGGCCGATCTTTGGCCGAACGAGCCGATCACGGTGGCATGGTCGGGCGATGTGTTCGTGGGGCCGTTGCAGAATCTCGGACTTGCGCTGGCGTTGGCCGTTGGGCTGGGCTTGGCGTTGATCCGCTTTATCCCGGACGGCTGGTTCTGGGATCGGCTGGCGGTGGGAGCGGTGATTGACGGCACGGCGCAAAATTCGGGCGGCTCGCCTGCGGCGGTTGGCCTGTCAGCCTTAGTCGGACAACGTGGCGTGGCCGCGACGGGATTATTTCCGAGCGGGCAGGTGGAGATTGACGGACGACGCTACGAAGCATCGGTCGCGGTCGGCTCCATCGACGCGGGCGCGACGGTCATCGTGTGCGGACGCACGGATTTCGGGCTGGTGGTGGAAAGGGCCGACGCATGAACGCGATTGCGCTCCTTTTTCTGGTCGGAGTGATTTTGCTGGCGGCCGAGGTCTTCGTGCCGGGAGGCGTGCTTGGCTTCATCGGCGGCCTGGCGATGGCGGCCGGCTGCGGCGTGGCGTTCGTAAAGCTGGGCGCGAGCGGGGGCCTCGTGGCCACGGTCACGGCGCTCTTGCTGCTCGGTCTGACCGTTTACACAGAGTTGGTCTGGCTGCCGAAAACGCGACTGGGCAAAAGCATGACGGTGCAAACGGCCGTCGATGGCACCAGTCAGCCACCGCTGGCAGCCGCTGAAATTGTGGGGAAACACGCCGAAGCGGAAACCCCGCTGATGCCGACGGGTTTCGTGCGCGTGGAGGGAAAGCGCTACGAGGCATTTTCGCCCGCCGGATTTGTGGCCAAAGGCGCAGCGTTGCGCGTCACCGGCCTGGATAATTTCCGTCTCATCGTCACCAAAACCTAAATCCTGCCATGCCTTCATTATTCCTCCTCGCGCTGATCGGCGTGCCCGCGCTGATCATCGGTTTTATCGTCATCGCTTTCATCAACACTTGGCTGAAGGCCAAGCTCAACGGCGCGCCCGTGGGCTTTGCCAACTTGCTCGG
>CAMCHO010000102.1 GCA_945874455.1 Opitutus sp. GAS368
CCAAGACCTCGCCTGGGCCATTATCAACAACCCCTCCTTCCTGTTTAACCGCTGAGGAAAACAAACCTGAGTTGAACCGCTAATCTCCGCTAATCAGAGCCCCCTGAACCTTCCAACTACCCCCGCACTTCGCCGATCAGGCGAAGCCCGCACACGTCCGCCACGTCCTTTCAGCATCCAAAAAAATTAGCGAAGATTAGCGGTTTAACCCCTCCGCTCCTATTCTCCCCCTCTCCCCGTCTCCCCCTCTCCCCCTCTCCCCGTCTCCCCTTCGTCCGCACTCCCCCCCCAACCCAAAAGGCCCCGCCATGATCCGACTCCCCGGTGGTTTCAATTCCGACCTCTGCGACACCCACGCCAAGCTCACGCGCCGCGACCTCCTGCGCCTCGGCGGCTCCAGCATCCTCGGCCTTTCCCTCGGCCAGCTCCTCCGCCTTCAAGCTAGCGCGGCCACCCCAGCCGTGACGGCCACCGCCGCCACCGCCACGCGCGGCGGCCCTGGCTGGGGCAAAGCCAAGAGCGTGATTATGGTTTACCTGCAAGGCGGTCCCTCGCACCTCGACCTCTGGGACCCGAAGGAAAACGTCCCCGAGAAAATCCGCAGCGCGTTCAAACCCATCCCGACGAAAATCCCCGGCACGAATTTCACCGAGATCATCCCGCAACTGGCGAAGGTGAACGACAAGTTCACTATGATCCGCTCGATGAGCTACACGCCCAACGGGCTCTTCAACCACACCGCCGCGATCTACCAGATCATGACCGGCTACACGACCGACAAGGTCAGCCCGTCCGGCCAGCTCGAGCCGCCCAACGCGAAAGATTTCCCCAACTTCGGCTCCAACATCGTACGTCTCAAACCCGTCGATACGCCGATGCTCCCGTTCGTCATGCTCCCGCGGCCGCTCCAAGAATCCAACGTCGTCGGCAAGGGCGGCACCGCCGGCTTCCTCGGCAAAGCCTTCGATCCCTACACGCTCTACCCCGAGGGCGACGATCTCGACATGACCAAAATGGATCGTCTCAAAACCGACGACCTCAAGCTCCCCCAGGAAGTCTTCGCCATGCGCCTCGAACGCCGCGCCAAACTCCGTGAGACCATCGAAGCCGCCATGCCCGACGTCGAAAAAGCGACCGCGAACTACAACCTCGACGAGTATTACCAGCGCGCCCTCAACCTCATCGTCTCCGGCCGCGCCCGCACCGCTTTCGACCTCGCCGCCGAGGGCGAAAAACTCCGCGACCGCTATGGCCGCAACACCTTTGGCCAAAGCCTCCTCCTCGCCCGCCGCCTCGTCGAAGCCGGCACGCGCGTCGTCGAAGTCATCTGGCCCAAGGTCGCCAACTCCGACAACCACTCGTGGGATCACCACCAAGGCCTCACCGAACGCATCAAAGGCAAATCCGGCCCGATGCTCGACCAAGGCCTCAGCGCGCTCTTCGAGGACCTCGATCAACGCGGCCTCCTGAGCGAAACCCTCGTCGTGTGCCTCGGCGAATTCGGCCGCAGCCCCGAACGCGGCGTGAGCACGAGTGGCAACAACAACAGCGCCGACGGCCGCGACCACTGGCCGTATTGTTACACGAGCATCATCGGCGGCGCCGGCATCAAACGCGGCTACGTGCACGGCGAATCCGACAAGACCGCCTCCGCCCCCAAGAGTGATCCCGTGCATCCGACGGAATTGCTCGCGACGATCTACCACGCCTTCGGCATCGACCCCGAAACCATCGTCTACAACCACCTCAATCAACCCCGCGAGTTGGTGAAAGCGAAAGCCGTCACCAAGCTCTTCGCGTAATCGCCTGATTTTTTTCCGAAAGGTAGGAGCCCGCTTGCGAGCGATGGCGTGTAGACTCCCGCCTCCGAATCAAGGGGTAAGTCCGTCGCCCGCCGGCGTGCCCCTCGCCGTAGCCTTAGCCGTAGCCATGCAATCGACCGTAGCCGCCGACGTGAGGAGGCGGGATGAAAGGTGAACCGGGTTCTCCGGCCTCGTCACCTCGGCCGCTACGCCGTTTTTCCGATTTCGACTGCACGGATCCGGCTTAGCGAAGGCGGGTTACGGTTATCACGTCCGTTGCGCGACGGCCCAACTCATACCAACGTCAGGTGAGTTTTTGACTGCTGGTAGCCGCGAGCGCCAGCGAGTGGGGTTTCGCCTATCGTCCAAATATCACGAGACGTGGGTATCAGGTATCTCCGCACGCCAACCGCGCACTCACCGCGGCCAACACGAGCGGGCCTTCTCGCTTCAGGTGTCGTCGAGTCCCCGTTTCTCCTCCGAGAGCAGGCCGGGTTCCTTTTCTTTGGCGACCAATGCCCACCCCGCTGACTCTCCGAATTGGAATCCTGAAACTCAGGGAATGCCGTCCTGGAAATCTGACCGACAATAAACTCCAGCCATTCGTCCCGCGCGTTCCTACGGTGAGAGCAGTCGGCATCGCTGCCCGCGCAACGGCCTTTCCGAAATAGCCAGCGCGTTATCGCAGAACTCAAACCGCAGGGCGCACATGAACGTTTGAGCGCGCAGCCATGGCGAGGCGCTTTCCAAGCGTCCAGCCGGCGATTGGAAACCGCCGCCCATGAGATTGCCTTGATCGGGCGATCACGACTTACGTCCACCCCAGCCTTATCCGGAGTTGTTTCAAGGGGTCATCCGCTGCCTCGTAATTGGCCGTCTCGTCATCCGCTGTCTCCACGCAGATTTCCGGATCGGCGGATTGCCGCCGGGCGAGACGAACGACGTGCGCGGAAAAATCTACATCGTGCCGAACGACATGGCCCGCCTGCGCGCACGCTACACGCGCGATTTTCCGGAACACGAGAATCGGAAATAACTGCGCCCGTCGGGACCGGACAGTCTGATCTCTCTTTTTCAGGTTGTGGTCACCATCATTCCCCTCGAGATTCTGCGCTCTCGCATCCGAATTGCGCCACCGCGCAGTTCATCCCCATACAACCGCCCCGCGAGCCACCCGGATTATTTTTCCGCACCACCCAACCAAGTATCCCCATGAACCTGACTCGAATATCCCGCATTCTCTTCGGCCCCTCTGCACGGCTGTTTGCCCTGCTCACCGGCCTCGCCTGCGCGTTCGCCAGCCCACTCGCCCACGCGGCCGATGCCGGCAGCGTGACCGGCTCGGTGAGCAACACCGCCACCGGCAATTTGCTCGAGGGCGCTCGCATTACGGTGCCGGCGCTCGGACTGAACGCACTGACCGACAACAGCGGGCGTTTCGTGCTCGCGGGCGTGCCGGCCGGCACGCACGAGGTCCTCGTCTCCTACATCGGCCTCGATTCCGTGCGCACGCAGGTCACGGTTTCGCCGGGACAGCGCGCCGTCCGCGACTTCGATTTGACCACAGGTGTCTATAAACTGGAGGCCTTCAAGGTCAGCGGCGAGCGCGAGGGTGGCGCAGCAGCCATCACCGCGCAGCGCAACGCTCCCAATCACACCAATGTCGTCTCGATGGATTCCTTCGGCAATCTGCCCAACATGAGCGCGGGCGAGGTGCTGATGCGGCTCCCCGGTGTGGCCGGCAGCCCCACCGACGAGGGGCTGGCCTATAATTTTAACATCCGCGGCATGGGCGCCGGGCTCAACACCGTCACAATCGATGGCGGGCTCGTGACCTCGTTGGGCAGCAGCCGCGCCTTCGAAATGCAGAGTATTTCCGGCGCCCTGTTCGACCAGTTGGAGCTCGTGAAAGGCCACCGTCCCGACAAGAACGCCGACTCGCTTGGCGGCACCGTCAACCTCAAGTCACGCTCAACGCTCAGCATGAAGGAAAAACGCCGGACGACCTACAGCTTCTCGTCCCGGATCGCGCCCTCCTTCACCGATCAAATTCCGCTGCGGGAGAAGCACAGCGCGCACCCATTGTTGAGTTTCGGTTACCAAGAGGTTTTCGATGTTTTCGGCGAGAGGCGGAATCTCGGCGTCAACGTGAACATCTTCTACAGCGAAAATGCCGTCGGCTTCCATCAGACGGATCGCGACTATCAGAACACAACGACCCAACCGGCCTACGTGTGGAGCTACCAAACCTTCGACAACATCAACAACCGCACGCAGGCGAGTGTTAACATCAAGACCGACTACCGGCTCTCGGCCAACACCAAGATGTCGGTCAATGCCACGGCGAACGACAACAACGAGCAATTCCGGCGCCGCTACATCACCCGTGCGTATAGCACTCAGAACCAGAACACCGTGCCCAGCGACACGACGAGTGTCGCCCCGAGCTTCACCGACAAGATCACGACGATCCGTCCGGTGGCCACCTCAGTGATTGATGTGCAGAACCGCGGTCCGAACAACTACGCGGTCCGCATGCGTCGGCTCGATCTGGCGGCGGAGCAGGACTTCGGTCCGCTGCAGATCGACTATGCGGCGTATTATGCGCGGACTAACCTGAACAACGGCAACGGTCATGGCGGCGAACTGACGCACCGTCTGGTCGGGGCCGGCTGGATCCTCGACACCACGAAATCGCTGCTGCATCCGAGCTTCATCCAGAACGGCGGACCGGATTTCACGAACCCGGCGAATTACCGTCCCAACGGCCAGTTGTTGAATAGTGACGGTCAGAACGACCAGCGGGTGCGTGAGGCCCGCTTCAATGTACAATACAAATTGCCCACCGCGATCCCGCTGGCGTTGAAGACGGGTGCACAATGGCGTGAAACCTTGGCGCAGACGGAGAGCCGCAGCCGGCGTTGGAATTATCTCGGCACGACTTCCCTGCCGTCCGACCCGACTACCATCATGTATGACGAGGTTAAGACCGGCCGGAAAATACCGCAGTGGACCACTTCGATGTTTATCAGCGAGCGCACTCCGAAGGATCCGGCGCTGTGGTCGGAGGACCTCTACTACGCGCTCCAGCAGAGATACACAGGGACGCGGAGTGTCACGGAGACTGTCAAGGCCGCCTACCTGATGGCCCAAGGGAAATTCGGGCGGGAAGGCATTCTCGGCCGCACGAGTTTCCTGGGCGGGGTGCGTATGGAGCGAACCGAAGACGATAGCTTCGGCTGGGTGCGCTCCCGCGTGGGCAGCACGACGGCGCAACAGGTGGCGAATCCGCTGGCGGCCGTCACGAGCGACTACGGGAATACCCGCCGCGTCATCCAGGGTGACTACACTAAATACTTCCCGAGCATCCATCTGACCCACGACATCACGCCGAACCTCAAGGCCCGGCTAGCGTGGTCCAGCAGCTTTGGTCGCGCAGGCTTTGGCGAGCTCTTCCCCAACGAAACGGTCAACGAGACGAACCAGTCGCTGACGATTAACAACCCGAGCCTGCTGCCGCAGGACGCGAAGAACTGGGATGCTTCGCTCGACTACTACTTTGAGCCCGTAGGCAATTTCTCGGTCGGGTTCTTCAAGAAAACGATCAAGGATTACATCGTCCGAAACATTAACATCGGCACCGTGGCCTCCGGCCAGGACAACGGCTACAATGGCGACTACGTGAACTTCACGCAGTACACGTCAGCCAACGCCGGCACGGCCTACGTGCAGGGCTGGGAATTCAGCTATCAGCAGCAGTTCACCTTCCTCCCCGGCCTGCTGAAGGGTTTGAGCGGCTCTCTCAACTACACCATGCTCAACACGCACGGAAATTTTGGCAGCACGACGTACCTCAGCAGCGGCCAGGTGACCGGGTTCATCCCCAAAGCCGCTAACGCGATGCTGTCTTGGCGCTACAAGCGTTTTGGCACGCGCGTGCTCTACAATTGGACCGGCGATTACATCGTGGAATACTCGGCCGCGAGCGTCGGCCGCAACCGCTGGCGCCAAGCGATGGACACCGTCAACCTCGGACTTTCCTACCAAGTGAATCCCAAGCTGGGCCTGACGTTCGATGTTTCCAACCTCTTCAACGAGCCGCAGGTGGTCTACCGCGGCGTCCGGAGCCAACCGTCGACCATCAACTACAATTTCATCACGATCAACGTCGGCGTGAACGGGCGGTTCTGAGTCGGCGCGGGGGGAGTCGGCGCGTTTCCGGTTTGGCGGAAACCGCCGGCGTTCGCCGCCTCCCGCGAAACGCCGCACGTTTCAGTCCGGAAAATCCGATTGCGCCTTCCCCTACTCCCTTGATGGGTCGGTGGCTTCGACCCAACGCGTGTGATCAACTCTCCTCAATTCGGCGTTGCCACGGTCGCCTTTGCCCTACTCCGCCGGAGGAGGCCGCGCGCTCCGTTTTGCGTGCTTGCAGTCCTGTTCGTCGTGGCGGCGCTCGGGGTCAGAGCCGCGCAGCCGGCGCCGAAAAAGATCGGCGTCGGTCTCTACGGCGCCAACGGCCACCAGCTCCCGCCGGCCACGTTAGCCAACCATCCCCATGCCCGGCTCGTGGCCGCCGCGGGATTGCGGGCGACCACGACGTTGCCCGAAGGCGTGACGCGCCACGCGTCCCTTGAAGCCCTGCTGGCAGACCCGACGGTCGCGCTGGTTTCGCTGTGCTCTCCGCGGCGGGCGGATCAGGCGCGCGACGCCATCCGCTGCCTCGAAGCGGGCAAACACGTTTATGCGGAAAAGCCCGCCGCGCTCACCGAAGCGGAGCTCGATCAGATTCTCGCGGCGGCGCGGCGCAGCGGAAAACAGTTTCACGAGATGGCTGGCACGGCCTTCGCGCCTAGCTACGCGATCATGCGACGGCTCGTGCGCGAGGGCGCGGTCGGCGAGGTGATTCAGGTATTCGTGCAAAAATCCTATCGCTACGGCGCCGCGCGGTCGCAGGACGAGGCGATCGATGGCGGGATATTCTTACAGGTGGGCATCCACGCGGCGCGTCTGGTCGAGCACGTCGGCGGCGTGCGCATCAAGTCGATCGCCGGCTGGGAGACCGCGTTCGGCAAACCCGCGCAGGATGCAGGCGAGGGAAAAATCGCCGGCGCCGCCCAGGCCGAACTCGAAAATGGCGGCATCGCCACGATCATCATCAACTACCTCAACCCACCGGGCACGACGCTCCCGCACGGCAATGAAACCCTGCGGATCTTTGGCACCACGGGCTTCATCGAGTCGGTCGATGGCGGCGCGCGCACGCGCCTCGTCACGGCCGGGCGGATCGTCGAGCCGCTCGCAGCCGTGCCGGCACTGGATTATTTCGACGCGGTCGCCGCGCATCTCGTCACCGGCACCGCGATGCCGCTCACACTCGACGAGGAACTGCACCCGCTCCGCGTGCTACTCCGGGCGAAGGAAACCATGCGCGCCACGCCCAGCGAGCTACGAAAATAGCGCGCCCCCAGCCGCTGCGACCGCTCGCGCCTTGACGTCCGCCTTGCCCCGCAATGTCAGTAACCCTCCCGTCGCCCCGATTTTCCCGAAGCTCAGTAATCGTCAACTCAGGCTCCCGCCCACTCCCATGAAATCCCCGCTCTTCTCCGCAACCCTCCTCGTTCTCGCACTCGCGCTCACCTCCGCTCAGGCGGCCACGGATCCCGCCGCGGTCTGGCGCGCGGCCGACGATGCGCGCGTCGCCGCGATGATTTCGGCCGACCCGGCGAAACTCGCCGAGGTCTTTTCCGACGATCTCCTCTACGTCCACTCCAACGGCAAACCCGATACGAAGACCTCGTTTGTCGCCGCAATTTCGGCCGGCCGGTCGGTCTATCATTCCGTCACTTATGAGCAGCGCGAATTCCGCGAGGTTTCGCCGGGGCTCGTGTTGATGACCGCGCGCTGCCGCGTGCAGCTCGGCAAGACCGCCCCGCACAACGAGCTCTACCTGAGCGTCCTCGCCGCCTACCGCTTCGAAAAGGGCGCGTGGCGTTTCCTTGCCTGGCAGTCAGCCAAGCTCGACGCCGCGCCGGCCGCGAAGAAGTGATCCCACGGCCGGGCTACTTTGAATTTCGGTCGGCCGTCCGCTGGCCGAAGTCCGCTCGATCGCTGGCACGATTGGAAGCACACCCCTCAGCTGGGCCCCAGAGTCTTTACGCTTCATCTTCGCGGGGATTCACCGCACGTTGGCTAATCCCTTCATGCCCGCCTTCGCCCTCACCATCTTCACCGGTGCGTTTCTCCTCTTTCAAGTCCAGCCGCTCGTCGGTAAATACATCCTCCCGTGGTTCGGCGGCGGGCCCGGCGTGTGGACGACGTGCATGTTGTTTTTTCAACTGCTGCTCCTCGGCGGTTACGCCTACGCCCACGCCGTCAGCCGCTACCTAAAGCCCCGCACGCAGGCGATTCTCCACGTCGTCCTTCTCGCCGCCGCGCTCGCGTCGCTACCGATCACCCCGAGCGACGCATGGAAGCCCACCGCCGGTGACGATCCCGCTTGGCGTATCCTCTCTTTACTCACGGCGAGCCTCGGCCTGCCCTACCTCGTGCTCTCCGCGACCGGCCCACTCCTCCAAGCATGGTTTCGCCGCACGTCACCCGGCACCTCGCCTTACCGCCTCTACGCGCTCTCCAACGTCGGCTCGCTCCTCGCGCTCATGAGCTACCCGTTTTACTTCGAAACAAATTTCACCCGGTTCGCGCAGGCCCAATTCTGGTCATGGGGCCTCGGATTCTACGCCGCCTGCTGCGGCTTCTGCGCATGGCGGATCTGGAAAAATGCCGACGAGGTCACGCCTTCCACCACCCCGGCCGCCTCGCCCGCAGCAACCGCCGACATCCCCAATCCCACCGCCTACCAACGCGCCCTCTGGATCTGCCTGCCAGCGGTCGCCTCGACGCTCCTCCTCGCCGCCACGAACAAGATGTGTCTGGACGTCGCCTCGATTCCCTTTCTCTGGGTGCTGCCGCTCGCGCTGTATCTCCTTTCGTTTATCATCAGCTTCGACAGTCCGCGCTGGTATTCACGTTTCTGGTTCACGCTGCTGCTCAGCGCCGCCCTGATCGGCGTGTGCCTCGCGTTGTTCGCAGGCGCCGATATGCCGATCGTACAACAGGTCGTCATCTATTCAGCCGCTCTTTGGGTGGGCTCCATGATCTGCCACGGAGAACTCTATCGGCTCAAGCCTCACCCCGCACACCTCACCGCGTTCTACCTGTTCATTGCCGCCGGAGGCGCGCTGGGCGGACTGTTCGTCGCACTCGTCGCCCCAGCTATTTTCAACAACTACTACGAATTACACCTCAGCCTCGCGTTGCTGGTCGCGCTCTTGCTCGTGGTCTCTGCCCAAGACCACGCGGCGCTGAGCCCACGACGTTGGCGCGTGCTCGCGGCGCTGCTCGCCGTCGGCGCGGTCTACGGCGCCGATCAAGCGGTGACCACGGTCATCGCTTGGCTGCGCACGACGGCACCCGCGCTGTTTTCGACCGTCGAATACTTCTGGGCTAACACGCAACACGCCGGGCTGCACTGGCCCGTTTGGCTGGCCGCCGGTCTGCTTGCCGCCCTCGTCGCGTTGCTGCGCCGCCGCGCTCAGCCTCTGGACGGCCATCGCACCACCTGCGGCCTGCTCGGCCTCGGACTCGGCGGGCTGATCGTCGTGCTCGGCGTGCAGATGCGCGAAACATCGCGCGGCTCGCTCCTGAGCGCGCGGAATTTCTACGGCGTCCTCTCCGTGCAGGAATACGGCCAGGAAGACCCTTCCACACACTACCGCTTGCTGCTGCATGGACGCATCACCCACGGCATCCAATTCGTAGCCCCCGAACGCGCGCGCACGCTCACCTCGTATTTCGGTTCGCGCAGCGGGCTCGGCCTCGCCTTGCGGACGTTTCCACGCCAGCAAAACCAACGCATCGGCCTCCTCGGTCTCGGCGTCGGCACGGTCGCCGCTTACGGCAAAACCGGCGATTATCTGCGTATCTACGAGATTGATCCCGCCGTGAAGCAGCTCGCCGAGAAACCTTTCAGCTATCTCGCTACGAGCGATGCTCAGATCGAGCTCGTCATGGGAGACGGCCGCCTCTCGCTGGAACGCGAACCACCCCAGGACTTCGATTTCCTGATCATGGACGCCTTCAGCAGCGACGCCGTGCCGGCGCACCTGCTCACCCGCGAGGCCTTCGCCATTTACCTCCGCCACCTCAAGCCCGACGGCGCGATCATTGTGAATATTTCCAACCGCTACCTCGACCTCCGTCCCGTAGTGGAAAACGCCGCACGCGCCATCGGCTTCCAGTCGCACACGATCGAATGCGAAGACGGCAGTGACGACGAGGAGCAAGGCGCCTGGTGGCTCTACGGCTCGTCTTTTGTCGTACTCAGCCAGAACCGCGCCTTCATGGAAAACTACGCGCTGCGCAACGCCGCCAGCCCGGCCCCAGCGACCCTCAACACCATTCCCCTCTGGACCGACGACTACACGAGCATGTTTCGCGTGTTGAAGTAAGCCGCGCCCACCGCGCCCCTCCTCCGACTATCTACCTCTGCCACCGCGCCCCCATGTAAGGCTTCGCTCGCCCGCACCTCCGCCGACCTCCGTCCCTCATTCGCGTTCTCCTTCCCGCCTCCGAACCCAACCCCGCCCCGCTATGCCCTCCCCGTCTCGGCTCCGTCGTCATCGTTTCCTGCGCGTCCCATCCTTACTGGCAACGTTCGCCATGCTCGCCGCCACGCTTTCCGCCGCCGCACCGCTCCGCGTGTGTCTCGTCTCCGGGGCCAACGACTCCGCGCCCTACGCCACCGACCGCACGCTTGCCGGCCTCGCACGTTACCTCGCATCAGATCATGCGATGAACTGCACGGTGCTCACGTGGGACCCGGCGACCGCAGGCTTCCGGGACATCGATCGCCTGCTCGACGCCGATGTCGCCATTTTCTTTGTACGGCGCAAGTCGCCGAATCCGCATAATCTCGCCGTGCTCCGAAACTTTTTCTCCTCGGGCAAGGGCTTCATCGCCTTGCGCTCGACCAGCCATGCGTGGGAAAACTGGCCGGACTTCGACGCCGAGGTGCTCGGCGCAAAATACGGCGGACCACAGGGCGGAAATTTCGGTGACGCCGAAAAACTCCTCTTCCGCCCGCACCCCATTTGGGCCGGCGGCGAGTCCTTCACGACGCGCTGCGACCTCTACCGCTATGGGCCGATGGCCGCAGATGTCACAGTCATCCTCGAGGGCGAGACACGCCACGGCACCACGCCCGTCGCGTGGACGCGGGTCCATCGCGGCGCGCGACTGTTTCACCTCGCACTCGGCTACGCCTACGACGTGGAGAAACCGGAGTTTCGCCGTATCGTCGCCAACGCGGTAAGCTGGGTCAGCGCGCCCGCCGTGAAGTAGTCCGACCTCATTTGGAAACATTCGGCCGCAAGCCAAGCGCCGAGAGCACAGCCCCACGGCGAATCGAATCTTCCAGCGTGGTCGCACACTTTTCAGCTCTGAAGAGCGATCGCTGAGCTCCCAACGCTGCGCCCTCCACTCAATCGACACGGCTCCGGCGGCTCAGTTGCGCTTTGACTGGGCCGCGAGCGCGTCGAGCTCCGCGTCCGTCCATGGTTTTTGCCGCCCGGTCGTGGCCGCGCGCACTTCGGCAATCTTCGCCGGTGCGACAGCCGCTGCCTGCCCGCCAAACTCGCGGCGCACGTAAGTGAGCAGCGCGGCAACCTGCGCGTCATCGAATTGGGACCACGGCGGCATCACGAGGCCGCGGCCAGGATTTTCCTTGCCGTGCAAAATGATGCGCGCGAGCACCGCATCGTCCGTCTGCAACCAGCGCGAGCCCACGAGTGCCGGCGCGAGCATCGCGAGGCCGCCGCCAGATTCTTGATGGCACGGCGCGCACGTGAGGTTGAAGGCCGTCTTACCCGTCTCATATGCGGCCTGCGCCGCGCGCCGTACCGGATCCTCCGAATGCTTTTGCTGGTAACTCGTCAGCAGCGAAACTAGCCGCGGGTCCTTGTGCGCGCGAATGGCCGCGAGGTTGGCCGAGCTCACGACGCCAGGATCAAATGTGCCGGCGTTCATCCGCGTGAGCATGGCCTGCGCCCACGCGGGCCGCTCGCTGAGCATGCGCTGCGCGGCGCTTTGCAGCCGCGGCGTGAACGACGAATAATTCTCGAAGATCGCCTCCGCCGCCGCCGGATCATCGTAGCCGCCGAGCGCCGCGAGCCGTTTCGCGCGGCGCGCCTCGTTCTTTTCCGTGCGCACGAGCGTGGTAATCACCGGGAGCGCTTCCGGCTCGGCCGTCGCAGTAAACAGATCGAGGAGCGCCTGCTGATCCGCTTCGGGCAGGCTGGCCCGCCGGAGTGCCGAAACCGCCTCGGTCATCGCAGCGGGCTGCCCCAGCCGCGCGGCAAACGTCAAGAGCGTCGCGGAGTGCGCGCGGCCCTGCCATGCGCCCGCGATGGCTTCGCCGAGCATCGGCGGCACCGACTCGACGCGGCCACCGCTCATTCCCTTCGCCATGCCCGCGAGCAGCGTCGCCACCGCCGCGGAGTTGGGCGCCGCCTCGAGCAGCCGGCCGCAATACTCAAGATTACGGCGGAAATATTCCGGCGCGCGCTCAATCAGCCACTCGGAGTAGACGCCTTCCTTCAACGTGAAATACTTTCGCGGCCCTTGGTCGGCGGTGAAGCGACGGCCAATCCGCTCGGCGGTGTGCGTGGAAAAAATCTTCGACTGCCACACCGCCGGATCGCGGACGAGGGCGAGCAGCTCGTCGCGGCCAGTCTCCGCCTGCGCCTCGACGGCCCACCAGATCAACAACGGCAAGTGGAGGTCCGCCGCATCTTCGTCGCGTCCGAGCAATTCGCGAATGATCGGGAACCCCTGCCCGGGCGGCAGGCGCTTCGCGCTGCTCGCGAGCTGGCTGCGCACCTCAACGTCACGCTCGCCCCGCGCGAGCGCCACCAAGGCGGAACGCGTCTCGGCGCCGACGCTCTGGCGGTCACCGAGGAGGCGCACGGCCCAGCGGCGGACGTGTTCACCTGCATGACCGAGCGCGGCGCGAAGCTGCCGTTCGTCGAGTTCTCCGCGGAGATTCAACACCCAGAACGCCTCGAGCGAAGTCGCGTCATTTTTCGCCAGCATCGCGCGCAGGGTCGCCGCTAGCGGTTCAGGGCGCGTCGCGAGGAGCCGCCGAGCGTGCTCGCGATGCTCGCGGTTGGGATGCGCGAGAAGCGCCAAGAGATCGCTCGTCGCCATTGCGCGCAAATTCAGCGGGCGCGGTCGGACGAAGTTTTTTGGCACCACGCGAAGAATGCGGCCGTTGGTCTTGTCCCACGTGTCGGTGGGGTTGAGGTGGCTCAGGCGTACGTCGGACCAATCGGCGACGTAGATCGCGCCGTCGGGACCGAGTTCAATGTCCACGGGGCGGAACGTTTTGTCGTCGGTCGTCACGAGCGCGGTCTCGTCCACGGTACGAAAGCTCGATGTGTCGGGTAAAAGACGGCTCGGCTGCACGCGGTTCGTCATCGCCATACCCACGACCACCTCGCCTTCGAGCGCGGGCATCGCGCCGCCCTCGTAAATCATGAAGGCCTGCGGGAAGCGCTGGCCGTAGCCCTCGTGCTTCATGTGTTCGAAAAATCCGAAGATGAACGGATTCATCGGCGGCCCGTGCTTGGTCCAGCCCTTCACGTAGGTCGCGCCTTGGGCGTAGTGCAGGCCGCGCGTCGCGCCACCGTTGGTCCCGGAAAACGCTCGGCCAAACTTGTCGAACTCAAGGCTGAACGTGTTGCCGCCACCCTCGGCGAAGACTTCGAAGGTTTTTGTGCCGGGGTGGTAGCGCCAGATATTTTGTCCGCGCATGCGCTGACCCTGAATCTCATAGGTCGTCGTACTCCCGTTGGCCCCGTAGATCCAGCCGTCGGGGCCCCAGTGCAGGCTGCTCGCGAGCGAGTGCGTGTCCTCCAGTCCGAAGCCCGCGAGATGCACCTCGGGATCGCCGTCAGGGATGTCATCATCGTTTTTGTCGGGATAAAAAAGCAGGTAGGGCGGGTTGAGGACCCACGCGCCGCCGTCGCCGGGCAGCACGCTCGTCGCGAGGTTAAGGCCGGAGAGAAACGTTTTCTGGTTCGCGAAGGTTCCATCGCCGGCCGTGTCCTCCAAGATCGTGATGAGGTCCGCGCCGCGCACACCGCGCGGCGGTGGCGGTGGCACCCGGTTAAATTCCGCGCGGATGTATTGATCGTAGCTTGTGACGGTGAGGCCGGCAGGAAACGGATATTGGAGATACTGCACGACCCACATCCGCCCACGCGCGTCGAACTTGAGGTCGATCGGCTGACGGATGAGCGGCTCGCTGGCGACGAGTTCGACCGCATAGCCCTCCGCGGCAACAAACCGTTTTATACTTTCTGCAGGGGCGAGCACCTTAGCCTGCCCCGTGAAGTCCTGCCCGCCGGGTTTGAAGCTTTTCACGAACTCCTGCATCTCAGGCGAGAAACGCGGAGGTTGGGCGGCGGGCTGGGCGACGACGGTAGTCATGCCTACGAGAAGCAAGCCGAACGTGGGGAGGGTAATCAATCGGTTCATCATGCGAGAATTGCTTTCACCACGCTGCCTTCAACATCGGTGAGTCGGTAATTGCGGCCCTGAAACTTGAACGTAAGCCGCGTGTGGTCGAGGCCGAGGAGGTGCAGCAGCGTGGCGTTGAGGTCATGCACATGCACGGGGTCGCGCGCGACATTGTAACTGAAGTCGTCGGTCTCCCCGTAAACCACGCCCGGTTTTACGCCGCCGCCGGCGAGCCACATCGTGAAGCAACGGCCGTGATGATCGCGGCCGTAGTTGGCCGCCTCCAGTTTACCCTGGCTGTAGGCCGTCCGGCCAAACTCGCCGCCCCAGATCACCAGCGTCTCGTCGAGCAGGCCCCGCTGTTTCAGATCGCGGATTAACGCGGCGCAGGGCTGGTCAATGTCCTCCGATTGCAGCCGCAGATCGCTCGGCAAATTGTAATGCTGATCCCAACCGCGGTGGTAGAGCTGGATGAAACGCACATCGCGCTCGGCGAGCCGGCGCGCGAGGAGGCAGTTCGCCGCGAAGGTCCCCGGCACGCGCGCCTGCGGGCCGTAGGCTGTGAACGTGTTTTCGCTTTCGTCGCTCAGGTCGGCGAGCCCCGGCACCGCCGTCTGCATCCGAAACGCCATTTCATATTGCGCGATCCGTGTCTCGATTTCGGGATCGAGGTGGCGGGCCTGGTGCGCGCGGTTGAGTTCACCGATGACATCGAGTTGATCACGCCGCGCCGCGGCGTCGAGTCCCGGCGGGTTCGACAGATAAAGCACCGGATCGCCGCTGCTGCGGAAGCTCACGCCCTGATGGTTCGACGGCAAGAAACCCGGTCCCCACAGCCGCGCATACAGCGGGTCCGCCGGCCGCGCCGCACTGCCGCGCGAAATCAATACGACAAACGACGGCAGGTTCTGGTTTTCGCTGCCGAGTCCGTAGCTCGTCCAAGCGCCGAAGCTGGGCCGCCCCGGCTGCTGGTGCCCCGTCTGCAGAAACGTCACCGCCGGATCGTGGTTGATCGCCTCGGTGTGGAGCGAGCGGATGAAACAGAGTTCGTCCACCACACCGGCGGTGTGCGGCAACAGCTCGCTGACCCACGCGCCGCTGCGGCCGTGCTGCGCAAAATTAAAAATCGAAGACGTGACCGGAAAGTTCTTTTGCCCGCTCGTCATGCCCGTCACCCGCTGCGTGCCGCGCACCGAGTCCGGCAAGTCCGCGCCGTGCAGTGCGCGCAGACCCGGCTTATGGTCGAACAGGTCAAGCTGCGAGGGCCCGCCGTGCATAAAGAGGTAAATCACACGCTTCGCCTTCGGGGCAAAATGAGGTCGCCCCACTGCGCCGCGCACGCCCTCGGCGCTCGCCCCGCATAACGACGGCTGAAGTAACGACGTCAGTGCCGCTCCGCCGATACCCGTCGCCGTGCGACCAAAAAACTGCCGCCGGGTCAGCAACGCATCGGCCGGTGGCGGGTGATTGAGATCGTGAGGGTGCATCGGCGTTTTCGTTCGGCGTTCCGCCTTCAGTCGGAACGTTTTCTGAAGCCGTCTAAAGAAGGGACGACGAAGGAGGAATTATCGTCGGGTGACAACTTCATCGAGGTTGAGCACGGTCTGCGCGACGACGGTCCACGCCGCGAGCTCGACCGCAGCGAGTTCGTGGCCGCGCGACGATGCGCCGACGTTGACCAGTTTTCTTGCCGCGGCCGGGTCGGCCGCGAAGCGCGCGCGCTGCCGCACAAACAATCCGGCGAGCGCCGTAGACTCCTTCGCATCCGGCAAGCGGGCCGTCGCGCGCCGGAATATTTCGGCAACGCGCCCGCCGTCACGCGCACTGACGGGGTCCATCCCGCTCCGAAGTTCGCCCGGGCGTGTGAGCACACTCGCGGCCAGCGCGCGGGCGGCCTCGACATACGTCTCGTCGTTCAGGAGCAAGAGCGCTTGCAGCGGCGTGTTCGTCCGCGGCCGCCGCACGACGCACGTCTC
>CAMCHO010000103.1 GCA_945874455.1 Opitutus sp. GAS368
CGTGAGTGGGCCTACCTCTCGCAGGGCGAGCGCCAACGCGTGCTCATCGCCCGTGCCCTCATGGCTCACCCGCAGCTCCTCATCCTCGACGAACCTTGCGCCGGGCTCGATCCGGTCGCGCGGGAAAAATTCCTCCGCTTCCTCGAAAAACTCGCGCGCCGCCGCCGCGGCCCCGCCCTCGTCCTCGTGACCCACCATGTCGAAGAAATCACGCCTGCCTTCACCCACGCCTTAATGCTGCGGACCGGCCGCGTCGTCGCCGCCGGCCCGCGCGCGGAGGTCCTCACGTCGGCTCACCTCTCGGCCACTTTCCGCGCTCGGCTCCGTCTCGGCCGCACCGCCGGCCGCTACCGCCTCGGCTTCGCCGGCCCGTGAATCCTCGGCCGACCTCATCGACGGCGCTAGCCGGCCCCAACGTCTGGACTGCTGAAGGCGGGCGGAATGCCGAGCACGCCAGCGCCGTTACATTTTAACCAGACAGAAACCCTCCGTCCGCTCCCTGAATCGTCGACGCGCGCGGTTTTCCCCTTGCGGACAAAGACGGAAGGCCGGCATCAACGACTCTTTTTTCCATGGCGACCCAAGAACTTTCCCTCGACTCGATCAACATTTACGGCGGCACCCAAGCCCGCGTCCAAACGACCGACGAAGCCGTGGAGAGTTACGCCGACGAGATGACGCAGGGCACGATCTTCCCCCCGATCGACGTCTATTTTGACGGCGCTACCTACTGGCTGGCCGACGGTTTTCACCGATACCTCGCCACCAAACGCAACCAACTCCCGAAGATCATTGCGAGCGTCCAACCCGGCGGCCGCTCAGACGCCCTGCGTCACGCCCTCGGCGCCAACGCCACCAACGGCGTTTACCGCACCAACGCCGACAAACGTAACGCCGCCGAAATCGCCCTCGAAGAATGGCCCGACAAGGCCAACCCCGTCCTCGCCGAACTGTGCCGTGTATCCATCGATCTCGTTCGCCGCTGCCGCCACGAAATGGCCAAGGCCGGCAAGCTCGACCAGCCGGAGACCGTGACGGGCCGCGACGGCAAAGAGTATCCGGCGCAGCTCCAGCGCCAGCCGCGCGGCAAGACCGAAGGCCAGTCGAGCGACGCTTCCGCAGGGGGCGGCGGCGGATTCTCCAAAGGCAAATCTGACCCCGGCGCCGTCGGCGGTAGCACCATGGAACTCGAGCGCGAAGCCCGCGCGATGATCCGCAAGGGCGAGATCAACCCCTTCGAACTGCCGACGCTCCTGACCGCCAATGCCCTCGATTACTCCGAGACCGTAATCAATCTACTCGGGACCATGAAGCGTGACGATCCCCGCCGAAATGAGGGCCTCACCCGCATCAAACGCTGGGTCGATCAAGCCCTCGCGGGCGACGTGGCGCCCCTCAGTGCGGCCGCATCCGACCCGCTCGACGCCGAGCCATCCCGCGCCACCTAAGGGCTTACGCCCGCACGGCCCAGCGGAGTTTCGCCGAGGAGCTGCGCGGGTTTGCCCGCCGCTCTTCGGGGCCCGCGCGGCCCACCTCGTCGTTCGTCGCGGAAAAAATCCCCGCACTCACGCCGGCGCGAAAAGCATGTTTCACCCGGCGATCCTCACCGGAATGAAACGTCAAAATCGCCACCCGTCCACCGGCGTTCAGGCACGAAGGAAGGTGGCGTAAGAAAAGATCAAGCACGCCAAACTCATCATTCACCGCGATCCGGATCGCCTGAAACACGCGGCGCACACCATCGTCGTCCACCTCGGAATCGCGACGCCGGGAGTGCCTGAGGAGGATCGTCCGGATCAGGTCCGCGAGTTGTACCGTGCGCGTGATCGGCGCCGCACTCCGGCCCGCCACCAGTTCGCGTGCGAGTAATTCGGCCTGCGGTTCATCGGCGTTCTCCGTGAGCGCCACCGCCAGATCGATCGCCGACACCCGCGCCAGCCATTCCGTCGCCGACGGTGCGCGGGAGGGATTCAACCGTAGATCCAGCGGACCGTCGCTCTTGAACGTGAAGCCGCGCCCCGGATCATCGATCTGCATCGAAGAAACGCCCAAGTCGGCCAAAATGGCATCCGCTCCGCCCAGCCCGCGTTCCGCGAGCACCTTCGGCAAGCCCGCGAAATTCGAGCGTACCGCCGTCAACACCTCCTCGCCGTAGCCAGCCTCGCGCAGGCGCGCAGTCGTTTTCGGATGCTCGACCGGATCGACATCCAAGCCGATCAGCCGTCCGCCGGGTGCGAGCATCGCCAGCATTTCCCGCGCGTGTCCGCCGAAGCCGAGCGTGCAATCCACCGCCAGTTCGCCCGGCCGCAACGCGAGCACTTCGAGAATTTCCGCCACCATAATCGGCCGGTGGCTGCCCGCCGGCGTCTTGCCGGACGCGATCACCTTGGCCACATCGGCCGCATAACGCGCAGGATCGTGCTCCTTGTATTTGTCCTCAAACCGCCGCGGATTCTTACCCGCGTAACGGGGACGCCGCCGGTGGGGAACCGGGAGACTCGGAGGGGACGGCGTGGATTCAGGGTCGGACATGCAGTGATTGATGGGCCGATGAAACCGACTCCCGCCCCGAAAAGCTACGGGGAAAATCGCTCATCACCTCGCGCTCACCGGTCCAATTTTCGGACACACCGCGATTTCGCAAACGGTTGCATCGTGCAGACGTCCCCCAGCAGCTCCGCAACCGCCATTCTCGCTGGTTGCCAAAAAATGAGCGCGGATCAGCGGTGCAACCTTCCAGGGGGATTTCTCGGGGCGGATCGCTCCGACTTTTTCATTCCTGACCGGCGGGATCCGCAGGGAAGAAAGGGGGCTCACACTCGGACGCAGCGAAACCGTTTGCCGCCCATCACACGATCCATGATTGAAGCGCCATGTGCGCCCAATGTCCTCGTGCCAGAAAACCGCGCGACCTCGCTCCTCCACGCTCGAAGCCAGACTCACGCTGGATCACTGCCGGGCAATCCGCCATCCACGGCCGTGGAGTCTACGCGCGCGAGCTGATCCCGGACGGGACGCCCGTGATCGAATACACCGGCGAACGGATTACCAAGGCCGAGGCAGCCCGCCGCGAGACGCAGCGCCTCGCCCGCCAACGCCGCGGCGGCGACGACTCCGTTTACATCTTCAACCTCACGCGTCGCCACGACCTCGACGGACGCACGCGCCGCAACGTTGCCCGTTTTATCAACCACTCGTGCGCCCCGAACTGTCGCATCGAGGTGATCCGCGGCCGCGTGTGGATCACCGCGCGCCGCGACATCCCCGCGGGCGCCGAGCTCACCTTCGACTACGGCTTCGCCTTCGCCGAATGGCCGCTGCATCCGTGCCGCTGCGGCGCCCCCCGGTGCCCCGGCTTCATCGTGAACAGCGCCCAACGCTGGCGCCTGCGCCGCATCCCCCGTGCCGAGCGGGCGCGGCGGTCCCAGCGGGTAGCGGGCAGCGCGTGAAAGGAACATCCGTTGAGCCTCATCGCGGCGAAGCCAGCTGACTCTCTTGCGCTGATCGAAATCCGCTAAATAAACTACCGCAACACATCGCAGTGGGAAAACTGAAGCCGGCCGTACTTTCGACGGCCGCTCATCGAACGATCGGCGCGTCTCCATGAATCACCGGACCCACCACCCAAGGTCCGCTGGGTCGCTCCCCAGTTGATTATCTGGACGTCTCCGAGGACGAATCTCCGTCAAGACCCTGCGCTGAAGCGAACTTTTTTCCGCTGCAGCGCACTGGCTCTCGAATGGGAGCAGGCGGGATACCCTTCAATCGCGCTCCTCGCGCGTGATGCCGCTGCCGCGCCGCCCTCCGTCGCAACCCCTCATCACGGCTTGGCGAGCGCGGCGAGGCCGGCCTGCGCAATGACGCCGTCCTCCGCTGATTTGGCGCCGCTAATGCCGATCGCACCGATGAAGGCACCGTCAACCACCAAGGGAAGGCCACCCTCGATGGCGACGACTCCGGGGAGGGAGAGCACCGCGTTGCGTCCACCGGCAACCATGTCTTCGAAAACTTTGCTGGAGCGTTTGAATTTCAGGGCGGTCGTGGCTTTTTCCTGCGCGACGACGATGCTGCCGAGCTGCGTGCCGTCCATGCGTTCGAGGTAAACAAGACTGCCGCCGTCGTCGATGATCGCGATCACCACGGTCAATTTGCTCTTGGCGGCTTCGGCGTGGGCCTGGGCCGCGATCTTCTTGGCGAGCTCGAGGCTGACCGTCGGCTTACTGAGAATTTGGGCGCGAAGTGGCAGCGCGCCGAGCGCGGCCAGCGTGGTGACGAGGAGCAAGGAGCGGGTGAGGAAGAGCTTCATGGGATGACGGCGGGAGTTTAGTTTCAGTGGAGGGTAAATGCAGGGTCTGACGAAAAACGGAGAACGGCGCAAACGCTAGGCGGAGATTTACAGGAATGCCGACCCGAAAATTTCGTGGATTGCAGCGCGCCGCGGATCGGCAAAGCCTCGCGCCGAAACGCTCCACTCTGGTCTTAACCGATCGGCTCCGCTCCACCCCGTATCCATTATGTCCCTCACAAACCCACTCTCCCGCCTCGCCCTCCTTTCAGCCGGCCTCCTCCTGGCCTCGGTTGGGTTTGCCCAAGACACCGGCACGAAAAAATCGGCCGCCAAGACTGCCGCCGCACCCGCGGCGGCCGCGAAACAGCCGATCGAGCCCCCGCTCGCGTGGCACGATGTGACGAGCTGGGGCGTCGAAGGTCGCGCGTGGCCGGAAATGGAACGTAAGCGCTGGTATGACCGGCTCCCCGCCGTGGCCGACGGGAAAGTGACGGCGGCCGTGTGGGGACTCAGCCGCGACAGCGCGGGCATGATGGTGCGCTTCAAAACGGATGCGACGGTGATCTGGGCGGACTCCACCGTGCTGAAGGAAAAGCTCAACGGAGCCAACATGACGCCGATCGGCGCGAGCGGACTCGATCTCTACGCGCGGGACGAAGCGGGCAAGTGGCGCTGGGTCGGTGTCTCGCGGCCCGACAAGAAAACCATGCGGCAGGAAATCATCGCGGGCCTCGCGCCGGGCTTCCGCGAATACGCGGTCTATCTCCCGCTCTACAACGGCGTCGAAAAACTTTCTCTCGGCGTGCCACCTAACGCGAAATTCGAAACGCTCGCGCCGCGCACGGCTAAGCCGATCGTGTTTTACGGCACGTCGATCACGCACGGTGCCAGCGCATCGCGGCCCGGCATGGTGCATACGGCGATCCTGGGGCGGCGCTTTGATCGCCCCGTTGTAAATCTCGGTTTCTCCGGCAACGGCCGGATGGACGCGGCGGTGGGCGAGCTCTTGGTGAAGATCGACGCGGCGGTTTACGTGATCGATTGCCTGCCGAACATGGACGCGGCGGCGGTGCGCGCGAAGTGCGTCCCGCTCGTGCAACAACTCCGCGCCGCACGCGCGGACACCCCCATTGTGTTGGTCGAGGATCGCCGGAATACCAATGCATGGATCTTGCCGATACGAAATCAGCATCACACCGACAACCACGCGGCGCTGCGCGAGTGTTTTGAACAACTGAAGGCGGCAGGCGTGAAGGGCTTGTACTACGTTTCCGGGGACGACCTGCTCGGCCACGATGCCGAAGGGGCGACGGATGGTTCGCATCCCAATGATCTCGGTTTCGTGCGGCAGGCAGATGTCATGGAGCCCGTGATTCGCACCGCACTCAAGGGGCGGTGACGCGTTCGCCCAGCGAAGCTAAAATTTCTGCGCGCGACCGCGCTGCGCCGAAATTTCGCGCGCGCACCCGCTCATCGAGTGATGAGTTTCCCTTGGATTGGGGCGGCGGCTTGGCGAGAACGACCCAGGCCTTGGGGCGTCGTTTTACGGCGCGCAGTTCACGACGGTGAGGACGGCGCGGCTCGAGCTCGGCTGCGAGGATGCGGACCAGAGCCGTCCCCACGCGGCGGGGCTGGTACGGGCGGCCACAACGGGCGAGCTGCGGCACTGAAATAGCGGAGCGCGTCGAGCGTACTCGTGAAGCTGATACGATCTCGCGGCACCGCGTGCTTGCGGGCGGCTGCGGCCCTGCACGCCCCGCAATGGCCTCAGAGGGCATTTCGCTCACACGCCGAAATGCGCAACAATCAGGCTAATCATTGCCGGCCTTCTTGCCGGCTTTCGTCGGCACGTGTTGGGCGAGGTGGGCGGGGCGCGCTTTAGCATAGTCGTCGAGCACGGTCTGAAGTTTTTTAGCCTCGGCAGCGGCAAGGCCGGTGAGTTTCGCCAGCGGGAGCGGTTTCTGTTCAAAGCGATCCGTCGTGAGGTCGTAGAATTTTCCGTCGCGATGCAGTTTGTGCGTGGCGCTCTGCGCGTATTCATGAGTCGCGGACGGCCCGCCGTTGCGCGCATACCAGACATAGTAGG
The DNA here is from genome assembly GCA_945874455.1 of Opitutus sp. GAS368. Taxonomy (GTDB): domain Bacteria; phylum Verrucomicrobiota; class Verrucomicrobiia; order Opitutales; family Opitutaceae; genus GAS368. The sequence goes on from CAMCHO010000103.1 coordinate 6,375, forward strand.
CTTCGCGTGGCTGGCCCTTTTGGCCGAGCAGTTGAGGCAGGAAACTGCGTCCGTCGATGTTGAGCGCAGCCGGCACCTTCGCGCCGACCGCGGCACACATCGTCGGAAAGAAATCCACGCTGGAGACGAGGTCCGCGTTGACGCGGCCGGCTGGAATTTTAGCCGGCCAGTTGGCGATGAAGGGAACATGGTTGCCCCGCGCGGTGCCGGTGCCCTTGCCGCCCGGATAGTCGGTGCCCTTGAAGCGAGACGTGACGCCGACGCCGGTGCCGTTATCGCCAATGAACATCACCAAGGTGTTTTCGCGGAGACCGAGCTCGTCGAGTTTCGCCACAAGGCGGCCGACCATTTTGTCCATGTAGGCCGTCATATCGGCGAAGTGTTTTACATCGCGCTGCACCTGTTCGCTCTTGATCTTCGGATCCCAGTCCGCGCTGTCAGGCGTGGGCTGAAACGGGTCGTGCGTGAGGATCATCGGATAGTAGAGCAGAAACGGGTGCGCGCGGTGGCGCGTGATAAAATCGAGGGCGAAATCGTTGATGAGTTTGGGGCCGTATTCACCCTTACCGTAGTCGATCTCCTCGCTGTTGAGCTCCAGACCGGGATTCGCATAACGCGGGGGACGCCGCGTCTGCTGCCAGAGAAACGATTCATCGAAGCCGAAGTGCTGCGGCAGCCCCTTGGCCTGATTCAACTGCAACTGCCATTTACCACAGATGCCGGTGGCGTAGCCCGCCTGCTTGACGAGTTGGCTGAACGTGGTGGCCTTGGGATCGAGGATGCCAAATTCGATGTAGTTTCGGACATTGTAGATGCCGGTCATTAACTGTGCACGCGTCGGTGTGCACAACGGCTGGACGTAGCAATTTTCAAAACGCATCCCGGTGGCGGCGAGCCGGTCGAGGTGGGGCGTCTGATAGGATTGGCCGCCGTTGGCCGTCACGCACTCGAAGCCAAAATCATCGGCCATAATGAGGACGATGTTGGGCGGGCGCTCGGCGGCGAAGGCCGCCACGGCGAGCCAGAGTGCGCACAGAGGGACGGTGGCAGGGCGAAGGAGGATGTTCATAGGGGCGGGGAAAACGTGAAACGAATGAGTGCGGAAACTTACGGAGCCACGACGATCGGAGCCCAGGTGCCTTCGATGAGTTCAGGGACTTTTCCAGACGGCGGGAAGGTGGTTTTCACGGCGGCTTGGAGCTGCGCCGAAAGCGTCGCCACGGTGGCGGCGTGCGCGGGCAAGGTCGCGAGGTTGGTGAGTTCGCGGGGATCCGTTTCGTGGTCGTAGAGTTCGCGGCCTTGTTTGCCGGCGTCCCACTCGGTATAGCGCCAACGCGGAGTCCGCAGACTGTAGCCGGAGAAGCGTCCGCCGCCGGCATCGGCCTTCGTCGCCGCCGCTTTGCCCTTACCTTTGCCGGCCGCGGCTGCCGGGCCGCGATTCACCTGCGTGAGCGCCCAACCACGGCCGACCGCAGAAGGATCGCGCAGCAGCGGGACGAGGCTCTGACCTTGGAGATTGGCGGGCGGCTTCACCCCAGCGAGTTCGGTGAGCGTCGGGAAAAGATCGAGGTGGCTGACAGGCGAGGCGGCGACGGATTTTCCTTTCGAAACGCCGGGGGCGACGATGAGCAACGGCACGCGGGCGCTTTCTTCGAAGACGCTTTGTTTCTGCCAGAGTCCGTGTTCACCGGTGTGATAGCCGTGGTCGCTGGTGAAGACGATGATCGTGCTCTCCGCGAGGCCGAGGCGGTCGAGGGCGGCGATGACGCGGCCGACCTGGACATCCATAAAACTGATACTGGCGTAGTAGCCCTGGAGGGCGTCGCGGCGCTGATCGTCGGTCATGTTGTCCTGCTCACGTTTGTAGCTGCCGAGGCCCGCGGGCGGGATGTCGGCTTGGTCTTCCTTAATGTTCGGCACAATGCGCATTTTCTCGCGCGGGTAGTAACCGTAGTAGGGATCTTTCGGGGCGACGTAGGGCGTGTGCGGACGGAAAAAACCGACGGCGAGAAAGAAGGGCCGTTGACGTTGTTGGGCGCAACGCGCGAGCACCCACTCGGCGTCGGCGGCCAGCATGGCGTCGGTGTGGTACTCGTCGCTTTTCGGTGAAGCATACCAGCTGAGCGTGCCGCCGAATTGGCCGGGGGTAAGCGTGTTGATTTTCGGATGCTCTTCCGTGCGGTCGACGCCGGCGGGATTGAAGGTGAGTTCCCACGAGGCGGGATCGTCGTGGCCGTCGGTGCCGATGGAGTTGGGGACGTTATAGTGGTAAAGCTTCCCGATGCGGCCGGCGAACCAGCCCTGCTGGCGGAAGGCTTGCGACAAGCTGAGCTGATTCGGAATGGTCTGCCGGAAAATCAGCGAATTACCCTGGATGCCGGTGCTGTTCGGATAGAGGCCCGTGAGCATCGAATTACGACTGGGCCCGCAGAGTGGATACGTGCAGTAAGCACGGTCGAAGCGGACACCGCGCGCGGCGAGCCGGTCGATGTTGGGCGTGCGCGCGAGCGGATCGCCGTAGGCTCCGAGCATCGTGTTCAAATCGTCGGCGATGAGGAAGAGGACGTTTTTCGCACCCGCCGGCGCGGCCGCTTGCGCGGCAGGCGAGAAGACGAGGAGGAGAGCAAACGGGATGAGCCAAGCGTTTAGTTTCATAGAAAAAAAGGGAGTGGATTAAATGAGGGAAGGGCTATCGGGAGGAAATTCGCGGCCACGGGTTGATCGTCGACATGGCAAAGGGCGACGAAGCGAAAGACAACGGAAACGGCGCAGACGGAAGTACAGACGGAAGTAGGTTCATAGGGAAGGGGCAACAGGCGAGATCACCTCACGCTAAAATCTAGCTCAGGATCCAGCCCGCAGACTCGAAAAAAGCGAGTGAAACGAACGTCCGGTCCCCAGACCAGCCGGTCGCTGGCGCCAGCGCGGCGCCGCGCTGGCGGGCGAGGCAACCCGCCCCGCACGCCCGGATTCCCTGCTCCCGCCCGCCCGCGATGAAAATTGATTTCCCTCATCGCCCGGCCGCCGCACACTCGCCGCCGCATGAAAAAAGACGCCATTCTCCAGAAGCTCAGGACCGAGAAAGTCATCGCCCTTATCCGCGCCGACAATCCCGACGGTCTCCTCGATTGCGCCAAGGCCCTCGCCGCCGGCGGCCTGACTAGCATCGAACTCACGATGACCACGCCCGGCGCCATCCGCGTACTCGAAAAAGTCATCGCCGAAATGCCCGACTTCCTTTTCGGCCTAGGCACCGTCCTCGACGCGGAGACTGCCCGCATCGGCATCCTTTCCGGCGCAACATTCATCGTCACCCCCGCATTCCGCCCCGATGTGATCGCAGTCTGCCAGCGCTACAGCGTGCCCATCTTCAGCGGTGCCTTCACCCCCACGGAAATCCTCGCCACGTGGGAGGCCGGCGCCGACGCCGTGAAGGTTTTCCCCGCCGAATTTTTCGGCCCCGGTTACATCAAGGCCGTGAAGGCCCCTTTCCCTCAAATCGAGATGGTGCCGACCGGCGGCGTGAACGAAAAGAACGTCGGCGAATTCATCAAAGCCGGCGCCTTCGCGACCGCTGCGGGCAGCTCGTTGGTCGAGGCGAAATCGCTGAAGGAAAAGAACTGGGCCGCGATCACCGCCAAAGCCGAGGCCTTCGTCGCCGCCGTGGCCGCCGCCAGGGCCTGACCCGCCCCCCGATGAGCCGCCCGCCCGCGAGCGTCGCCCTCGTCGCCCGCACGCACGGGGTCGTCGGGGCCACGGCGCTCGCGTCAGTCCTTCTCCTGCATTTCCTCACGCGCGGACTCGAACACATCGAATTCGGTCCGCGCACCTATGTGATCACGCTCGGGATCGGCTTCACTTACTGCATCGCGGCCGCGTTGGTGTGGTTCGGCACGCCCGGTGGACGCTGGCTGAGCCGGGTGTGCAGCGTGCTCTACCTGGTGCGACCGCAGCTCGGCCTCCCTCTCCTGCGAATCATGGCCTCAGAGGAATACCGCGCCCACTTCACGACTACGCGACCGCGACCGCCGGCTCCGTAGCGCTCACAAATACTGACGGATATCCGGCAAACGTTTCACGCGCCGGTGGGCCGCGTCGCGCGCGAAATACGGCTCCTCCTCGCGCGTGGCCTCGACCTCTTCGTCGCCCTCGGTCTCCTCATCTTCCTCGATCACTTCGCCCTCGGGCGTCTTGAAAATCCAGTCTTGTTCATCGTCGAACACATGCGACATCCGCCGAGGTTGCGGGTCGAGCGTGAGCGCGGGGTTTTTCACCTGCCCTTGTTTCACGAGTTCAAACAGGCACGGCACAAACTGTTTCTTAAAGTGCGCCTGAAAATCGCTCATCCACTTGTTCGCCACGCCTTCGCGCCGGTTGAGCAACACGATGTCGGAAAAATGCACGCACGCCTCATACCACGCCAAGAGCGCTGAATGTTTCTCCGCCAACTGGCAATTGACGATCGTGATCACCCGCGCGATCTGCCCGCCCTGCGCCTCGAGCCACGCGACAAACACCTCGATCTGTTCGACCGGATTTTCCCGGCCTTCGCTAACAAAAAAAACGTGCGTCGCCTCCCGCGGTAGCACGCCGGTGATCATTCCGTCGGTCCACGACCAGCGGGTCAGCGCGGGCAACGTCGCGTCGGCTTCGTCCGCAGTTTCGCTCGCCGCCAGCATTACGGCCGGGCGGTCGGTCGCCACCAAGCCGTCCCCGAGCAGATCGGTCAGCACCTGGCGCCGGCCCGAACCGGCCGCACCGAGGATGAGGTAAACGAGAGGTTTTTCCGCCACGGCGATTTAGAAGGTGAAGGTTTTATTTTGCGCGGCGTGCCGCATCCAGTGATCCACCAGCACCAGCGCCGCCATCGCTTCGACGATCGGCACTGCGCGCGGCACGACACACGGATCGTGCCGGCCCCGCCCGATCAACTCGGTCGCCACGCCACTCACGTCCACCGTCGCCTGCCGCTGCAAAATCGTCGCCGTGGGTTTGAAAGCCACGCGGAACACAATCTCTTCGCCATTGCTGATCCCACCCTGCGTCCCGCCGCTGCGATTCGTGGCCGTCCGCACCCGGCCATCGCGCGCTTCAAAGACGTCATTGTGCTCGCTGCCGCGCATCCGCGCGCCAGCAAAGCCGCTGCCCAGCTCGAACCCCTTCGTCGCCGGCAGCGACAACATCGCCTTCGCGAGGTCGGCCTCCAAACGATCGAACACCGGCTCGCCCAACCCTACCGGCACGCCGCGCACGCGGCATTCGATCACGCCGCCCACGGAATCGCCCTCGCTGCGCACCGCCTTGATGCGCTCGATCATTTTTTCTGCGGTCGGCAAATGCGGACACCGCACGGCGGTCGCCTCCACCTCTGCCAACGTGGGCCATGCCTCGAGCACGCCCATCGGCACCGCAATATCGTGGACCTGCGTGAGATAGGCCCGGATCTCCAGCCCACCCACCGACCCGGTCGCACCCGCCGGAGCGCCCACGGCCACAGACAAAATTTTCTTGGCGATCGCCCCGGCGGCCACGCGGCCGACCGTCTCACGCGCCGAACTGCGCCCGCCGCCACGATGATCGCGGAGACCAAACTTGGCTTGATAGGTGTAGTCCGCATGCGACGGACGAAACTTGTCGCGCATTTCGTCGTAGGCACCGGGCCGTTGGTCGGCATTGCGGACCATCATCGAAATCGGCGTGCCGGTCGTGCGCCCCTCAAACACGCCCGATAAAATCTCCACGCGGTCCTCTTCCTTGCGGGGGGTTACAATATCGCTCTGGCCTGGCCGGCGCCGATCGAGTTCCGCCTGAATGTCCTCGGCGGCGAGCGGCAGACCGGGGGGACAGCCATCCACGACAACGCCAATGGCGAGCCCATGGCTTTCGCCCCACGTGGTGATTTGGAAAAGTTTTCCGAAGGAATTGGGCATCGGGGTTGAGAACGTTGGCGGGGCCGGACCACCCGGCAAGCGGCAAATCCCTGATCCGCAAATCCCTCTTTTTCCAGCGGGGCGGGCCTTCAGTCCGGGCCACGATCTTGGCGGAACGGAAAACGGGGAGCTGCTCCTGCCGCTGCGGTGCGGCCCCGGACCATCCCCCGACTCAGCCCCGTCACCACCGCAACGCTGGCAACTTTTTTCGAAAAACCCCGTCTCAACTTTCCATTCACAAGACCGTTTACAAGCCGCCACCTTTGACCTCTCATCCCGCTCCCGCCGCTTTGTGCGGCCAACCTTCCTGAAATTTCCTGAATGATCTCGCGTCTTGTCCGTCCGCTGTTCGTTGCCGTCTTGGCCGTTGCCGCTCCCAGCCTCTGGTCGCAGCCACCGCTGCCGCCCTCACCGGCTGTCGCCGCGGCTAAACCCGAAGACGAACTCGTCTCGCTCAAGCTCCCCGACGCCGACATCGACACCATCCTCGACACCCTCGGACTCTACACGGGGAAATTCATCCTCCGCCCTGCCGCGCTCCCGACCGCGACGTACAATCTCAAGATCGACAAAAAAATCCCCAAGTCCGAGGCCGTCGTCTATCTCCAGACCATTCTTTCCCTCAATTTGATCGGCGTCACTCCGCTCGGGGACAACGCCCTCAAGGTCGTCAATCTCACGATGACCAAATCCGAAGCCCCTGAGATGATCAGCGGCTCGGCGTTTGCCCAAGCCGCCAGCGGCAAGGTTGCGACCAAGATTTTCCAGCTCGAGTTCATGCGCGTCGCCGAATTCGCCGCCATGGTGCAGACGATGCTCAACCCGAACCTCCAGGGCCTCGTTCAGCTCGTGAACGCCAACGCCGCGATCATCACCGACACCGTGAGCAATCTGCAACGCGTCGAACTCCTCGTCCGCGAGCTCGACCGCCCCACCGGCGGCATGAAGCCCAAGTTCTACATTTTAAAATCCGCCAAGGCCAGCGACCTCGTGGGTAAACTCCGCACCATCCTCACCGGCGCGCTGCAGCTGCAACTCGGCACCGCCACCACCTACTCTGCGGACGACCGCACCAACCAAATCGTGGTCGTCACCGACCCGCGCCAATGGCCCTTCTTCGACGAACTCATCGCGAAGCTCGACGGCAAGTCCGACCCCAATACCCGCAACGAAGTCATTTACCTCAAGCACGCCGAAGCCGTGAAGGTTGCCACGCTCCTCACTCAACTCGTCACCGGCCAGACCGCCGCCGCCCAACGCACCAACGCCCAATCCGTCCGCCCGGGTCAGGTCGGCCCGGCGGCGCCCGCCGCTCCCGCGCCCGCCGCCCCCGTCGCGCCCGTCTCCGTCGCCACTGTTCCCGGCCTCGATGCCCTCCTCGGTTCCGGCTCCAATGAATTCAGCGGCCTCACCACGATCTTCGCCGACGAACGCTCCAACGCCGTCGTCGTCTCCGGCACCGTCGACGACCTTCGCCTCATCACTGCTCTGATCGAAAAAATCGACGTCATCCTCGCCCAAGTCCGCATCGAGGTCGTCATCGCCGAGGTCACCCTCGACGACAATCAGTCCTCGGGCATCGGCGCCCTTGGCCTCAAGATCGATGGCGACCGGCTCGTGGGTTTCTCCGGTTCACTGAACAGCCCCGGCTTAGGCGTCACCGCCGGAACCGTCACCCGGGCCACGGCCACGAATCTCATCACCGGCCCCTGGGACCTCGCCGGCGAAATCACCCTCGGCGTCAGCCCGCGCAAGAATAATACGAGCATCCTTTCCGTCCCCAGCATCACGACGTCGCACGCGAAGGAGGCCACGTTCTTCGCCGGCGAGACGCGCCCGATCATCAGCGGCTCGACCTCCACTCCCGTCGGCAGCACCGGCACGATGAGCGGTTTTTCCACCAACTCTTCCGTCACTCAGCAAGAAATCGGCATCACCCTGACCGTGAAACCCCTCATCGGGAGCAACGGTTCCGTCCAACTCGACATTACCCAAAAAGTGGACGACGTCGCCGGCACAGTCCGGATCGACAATAACGATCAGCCCATCATCGCCCGCCGCAACACCAAGTCCTTCGTGACCGCGCAGAGCGGCACCATTTACGTGCTCGGCGGCATCCAGCGCACGAAAGCCTCCAAGCAGTCCAACCGCCTCGGCCCGATCCCATTCCTCGGCGACCTCCTCGGCCCGCGCACCAACAACAACAGCCGCACCGACCTCATCTTTTTTCTCCGCCCCACCGTCCTCACCAACACTGCTGCCGACAACGTCGACGCCTTCAAGCGCGTCGACAGCCTACCGCAGAAGGACCAGATCAAAAAAGAAATCGATCCGACCTACGTCGCGCCCAAAAAGACTCTCATCGACAAGGTCCTCAACTAACCGCGCGCCACGCGTCCCTCCCGACCATGACCGCGTCCGATCAGGAACTTCTTCCCACGTCGCTTGCCGAGCGCCTCACCGACGAACAGCGTCAGGCCCTCGCCGAAGCACCCCGCGAGAAACGTCTCGAAACCCTCGCCGCCGCGCTCGCCCGCCCCGAGCCCGAGGTCCTCGAGAAACTCGCCGCCGCCGCCGGCCTCACCCTCGCCAGCAATCTCGAAACCGACCCCGACGCCCGCGGCCTCCTCCCCGCGCGTCTCGTCCACGAGTATCAGATCATTCCGATCCTCTTCAAACCCCAGAACCCAGCCACCGGACCCGAAGCCCAATCTCCGGACGCTCCGCCTTCTGCTCTCAGCTCTCAGCCTCTCCACCTCGCCACCGCCTGGCTGCCCGATGCGCTCATGGCCGACTGGCTCCGCACGTTCACTCCGCGCCCGCTCGTCTGGCACCTCGCGGTCCCCGAGCGCGTGCACCAGCTCATCATTGAAAACTTCGGCGTCGGTGCCGGCTCGCTCGACGATGGCGACGAAAGCTACGTCGCTCCCGAAGCCCAAAAACAGGAAGAAGAAGCCGTCGACGAAGAAGCCGCCGTCGTGCGCTTCGTGACCGACGTCATCTCGCAAGCCATCGCCGACCAAGCGACGGACATTCACTTTGAGCCGCAGGAGGGCGCGCTCCGTATCCGCTACCGCGTCGACGGCCTGCTCGTGCCGGTGCCGCTCCCAGAAAATCTCCTCCGCTTCCAAGACGCCATCATCTCGCGCCTCAAGATCATGGCGCGCATGAATATCTCCGAAAAGCGCCTGCCGCAAGATGGCCGCATCAACTTCAAGGCCGCCGGCGTCGTCCTCGACATCCGCGTGTCCACGGTTCCCACGATCTACGCCGAGTCCATTTCGCTCCGCCTCCTGAACCAAAAAAAGGAAGCCTACACCATGGACCGCCTCGGCATGAGCCCCGAGGAACAATCCCAGATTGTCAGCATTCTCGATTACCCCCACGGCATTATCCTCGTCACGGGCCCGACGGGTTCAGGCAAGAGCACCTCGCTCAACGCGTTTCTCCGGAAAATCAATTCCACCGATCTCCGCATCATCACCATCGAGGATCCGATCGAATACGAAGTCCCCGGCGTGAACCAAATGCAGGTCCGCCCCGAGATCGGGCTCACGTTCGCCGATGCCCTGCGCCACGTCCTGCGCCAAGACCCCGATGTCATTATGGTCGGTGAAATCCGCGACAAGGATACGGCCGAAATCGCCATCCGCGCCTCCCTCACCGGTCACTTGGTGTTCTCAACCTTGCACACCAACGACGCTCCCGGCGCGATCACCCGTCTCGTGGATATGGGCATCGAGCCCTTCCTCGTGGCCTCCGCCATTGAGCTCGTGATCGCCCAGCGCCTCGTGCGTCGGCTCTGTGTCGAGTGCTCGCGGCCCGCACCGGTCAACAAAATCAAGCTCCGCGAAAATCTGGCGATCCTCGGCGCCGATCCCGCCGAAGCCGAACTCATTGAAATGCTGAAATCCCCCGTCGGCTGCGACCGTTGCCGTGGCACCGGCTACCGCGGTCGCGTCGGTATCTTCGAAAT
>CAMCHO010000104.1 GCA_945874455.1 Opitutus sp. GAS368
GTTTTGTTAAGGAAAGAGCCGTCCAACTTGTACTCTCCAATGGTGCCTACGTTGCCCACATTCCCTAGGAAATAGAGCGAATTCCCAGAAACCGCTAGAAATCCAGCGGCGCCTGAGATACGGTTGAGAGACACGGTGGATCCGTCGATTGCGCTGTATTCACTAACCCTGCCCATGATGTCGTCTGAAACGAACAACCTGGTTCCTGATACCGCTACGTCTCTCGGACTAGCGAGCCCGGTGATTAAAGAAGCGTTGTTCGTCGTACCATCGAGATTGTAAACCCCGATCTTGAGGCCGGAGGAGCCTAGCGTGTCATGATCCACAACGAAAATACCCAAAGAGGAAACCGTTATGCCGCGAAGGATATGCCCATTCGCCAAAGTGACTCTGGAGTCGTTGATCAACGTCCCATCCAAAGTGTATTCCGCAATTTTCTGGCCATTCCCAACATATAGTCTGGATCCAAACACAGCCATATCCTCCGATTTAATGCTCACGCCACTGATGAGCGTCGCGTTTACCACGGTTCCGTCGATATTGTATTTCCGGATTGTGCCCGGTGTGCTCCCGGGACCGTTAGCGACAAATATGTTCGAGGAAGTTACCGCAATGCCCTTCGGCTGGTTCAAGCCACCAACCGGCAAACCACTGATGAAAGTCCCGTCGAAATTGTAAGCTTCAATCCGATTGAGATCAATGCGAGTTACGAAAATTTGAGACCACGCGCCCAACGGAAGAAACATCGCCAGGAGAAGACACTTTGTTACGGTGAAAAGTTTCATAGTATGAATGCTGGCGGAAGGGTCCTGATTCGGAGACCGTCGGTTCACGTCGCCGGGCCCTTGAGACGATGAACGATCAACGCCAAAAGCAGCCACGCAGCGATCAAAATACTCGCCCGCGGCGTCAAGGGAATGAAATCGAACGCGTCGGGCTTTGAGTTTGGGGTGGTCGAGATAGGATGAACGGTGTCAGCACCGGTCTTTTAAGCCACATTTGGTGCCACCTTGCTTAAACCTGTTTCGCCGTCCGCGCGCCAGAGGCCGTGGGCATTCGACGAATCCGCCACCGGCGGCATTTTCCCGAAACGAGCATTCGCGTCCTTCAGACGAAAGTCGAACGAGGTCAGCAACGGTCTTTCAGGCGAGCTTAGATTGAGGATTTTTTAGGAGGTGGTTGAGGAGGACGATAAGTTCGCGCATGCCGGACACGAGAGTGACTTTCTTCAGCTTATCCGCAGCCACGAGCCGATCGTAGAACGTTTTTAGAGTCCGGTTGAATCGGCTCGCTACGAGGGCGGCCATGTAGAGCACCCGGCGCACCTTGACGCGACCGCCGCGTCTGGTGCGGCGTCCGCGGTGCGCGCCGCTGTCCTGTTTGTAGGGCGGGGCGTGGTCAGAAGCGAAGCGCGCTCCCGGGGGATCGAGAGGCACTCGGAAACGGCATGGCGGCCGGCGAAATTAGACCCTTAAAAGAAAGGGTATGGTGAGCGGAGGCGTGCGGTGCAGGGAACAGGGCGACGGCCATTGATACCGGTTGGGTCGCGCGGCGGTTTTGAGCAAAAAGAGCGTGGTGCGTTCATGGGTGTAATCGGACTGGCCCTCACTCGCTTCTTTGATGCCCCGGGAAGGCCGATTGCGGCGCATTTGCGGGGATTGGCCGCCGTGGGCGAGCGTGGGCCGATGGGCGCGGCGCGAGAGGCCGCCGATTGGTTTGACGGGGCTGATGCGGCGGCGCACGAGTGTGGTGATGAAGCGGAAACCCAAAAAGGCGAAGAAGCGGGCGAGGGCCACGCGCTACCCGGAAAAGCGGGAGACGGTGATTTCACGGACGCCGCGCTGGGGCAAGGTTCCGCGCTGGGTGTTGGCCGGTCCGGACGAGGGTTGAGCGACGGCACGACGGCCACGCTGGCCTGCGTGCCGCTCGGGTGCGGCGGGGTGGGCGCGGTGCGAGGTGGGGTTTGATCGAGGGATCGAAGAGCATACCGGGCTGAGAATCGCTGAGGGTGTGATGATCGTTCTCAAAGGTTGAACCGCGCTTTGTAGGTTAGTCTTGGATGCAGTGTGATCATAGAAGAGTTTCCGCCGGGGCACTCGGGATTCCTCTTCTATTCCTTCTTTGATTCCTGTTCTTTCTATCTCCGTGTGCAGGGCTGACAGAGTCAAAGCGTCCGAAGTGTGCACGGGTGGCAGAGTGTGAGCGCACGGCTTGCATAGTCAGGCTGCACCGTTTGCAGAGTCTCCGGCGGAGACGACACAGCGGGGGACGAGGGCGGCGCGCGCGAAGACGGATTTCAGGAGTGGGTGGGGCGCGGGTAGTAGTCGTTTGGTAGGCTGCTCACCTCAGACTGGTAGATCGATTCGCCTGAAACGTCGGCCGCGTGCTGGAATACCCCGGCGCGCCACGCCAAGTATTCCACTTCTATTTCATCGATTTTCGCGAGGTTTGTAGGTGGCCACCAATCGAGATCGCCGAAGAAAACGAACTTGGGGTTTTGGAAGTATTCGACGTGCAGCTCGCACGTTGCCCCGTTGCTGAACCGACCAATATGTTTCGTCATCATAGGCGAGGTCAGTAGTCGGCTTTGGAGGTGGGCTTGCCGTGGGCGGCTTGCTTGCCGCCTTCGGGAGCGGACTCTTCGGCAGAGTCGGAGTTGAGTTCGGCATCGCTGACGTCTTTGAACGTCGTGAGGTCGCGGTGGAACCAAAACTCCCGCTTCCCGGTGCGGCCGTTGTTGTGCTTCGGCTGGATGATCTCGACCATGACGCGGGCTTGATCCATCGTCTGCTGCTGCTCGTGCATGTCCTCAGTCGGGGTATGAATCAAAATGATGCGGCGCGCGGCCTGCTCGATTTCGCCCGAGTCGCGGATGTTGTGTGACTCGGGGCGGCGGTTGCCGCCGTCGCTCTTGGACGCGCGGTTGAGTTGGGCGAGGACGAGCATGGTGCGGTTGTGGCGTTTGCCGCAGCGCGCAAATTCCTTGGCGATGAAACCCATCTCCGGCTCGCGCTGGCCGAACTTCTTCTGCGCCTTCAAAAGGTGCATGTGATCGACAATGTAGAGATCGCACGGGCCGGAGCGCCGGGCGTGGTCGTCGATGCGCGCGGTGATGAGTTCGACAGGCAGGTGCTCCTCGCAAATCCATAGGGTCTTGCCGACGTAGCCGTGTATTTCGGCGAGGGCGGCGTCATATTTGGCCCGCAGATCCTTGGTGAGCGTGCCGAGGTGTTTATTGTTCAGGCCGGCGATGACGCAGGCGGCATTTTCCAGCCAAAGCCCGAGCGAGGTTTCGAGCAGAAAGAGCTGCACACTCTTGCCGGCGCGCAGATTTGTGATGGCGATTTGGCGAGCGAGGGAACTCTTGCCGTTCATCGACAAGGCACCGAGCACCACGAGCCAATCTTCGTTGTTGGCATCGAACGCGCCGAAGCGGTGGTCAAACTCGGCAAGCCCGGTGAACAGCCACCGGCTCTTGTCCTGTTTTCCTGCGAGCTTGGCCTGGGTGCGTTGCAACGCGGCGGCAGCGGCATCGGCCATCGTCGCTTCACCGGCGCGGAGATACTCGATGGCGCGGGAAATCCACGAAGTTTTGAGCTCCAGCAGCGTGAGGAGTTCGGCCCCTCCGCCGGTGGCGGTGTGAATTTCCTCAATGCCTTTTTCAAATTCGCGGAGAGCTTGGCGCTGCGCGCACAGGTCGCGCACTTTTCCGAGATGAAAGGCCGCGGTGGCCGAGGTGGGCGCACGTTCGCCGATGGTGGAAAAATACGCCAGCCCGCCGGCACGGTCGAGTTGCTTGCGCTCCTTGAGTTCGGCGTAGAGGGCGCTCGCGTCCATCGGTGCTTGCCGGGTGTAAAGCGATTCGAGAACTTCGAAAATCGCGCCGTGGCGTGGGTCGTAAAACGCGGCGCTGTTAAGGCGCAGTTTCAGGCATTGGGCCATCGTCTCGGCTCCGTTGTCGAGCATGAGGGCGGAGAGTAAAAAAGCCTCGCTTTCGAGGTCGTGCGGGAGCGAACGCGGGTGTTCATCCTCGCCGAGCACACGCAGTTCGCGCGGTGTATTGGGAGCGGATTCGTTGGAATATTTCATGGTATGACAGGCTCGGGGTTAGAGGCGGTTGGAGGCTGCCTCTTCGAGCCTCTGCTTCCGCCAGCGAGCGAAGTCCTGGGCGCGGTCCAGCTCGGTGGGCCAATTATTGAGCAGCGTGGCGAGGTCGCGGCGGCGGAAATCCTGCTCTGGATTGGCGGTTTGCCAAAACTTGTGCAGGCGAGGAAGAGCGCTCTCGTCGTAATAGGCCGCGAGCGGTGCAAGCTGCGCCGCGAAATCATCATCCGCCATCGTATCGAGCCCGGCGGCTTTGAACGCGGCGCGCTCCTTCGCCGTCCACTGGGTCGCTGCCTGCCGCCGCTTGAGCGCACCCACGGCGCGAATACGTTGCTGGATGCGTTCCGATTGCGGATCGCCGGAGGGGCTGGCCGAAATGTTCGCCGAATCCAGATGCTCGGGACGGACCCGCGCGCCGGTGGCGGGTGTGGCGGGGTCCGGCGGTGCGGACGGCACCGGTGGCGAACTCCGGTGGATCGCGATCCAGCGAGGGAGTAGCCTGCGCCAGTCGCGGGATGGATTAAAGCGTTTGCCGGTGCGGTCGGGGATTATCCAGTCATGCTGGCAATTGTGGTCGTAAAAAACCCGCAACGTTTCCGCCGGGACGTCCCAACCTTTATGCACTGCGTAGGCTTCGACCTCCGCGAGCGATGCCGGAGCCGAGGCGAGCGTACGCAGCGGCGGGCCTTCGGGAGACAAAAGGCGGTAGGTGCTCTCTGTGCGGGCTGCACGGCCGGATGCCGGCTTCGCGAGCAAGCCTGCTCTCTCTAGCTTGAGCAGGTATGTTTGCGCCGTGCGGACTGAACGTCCAGACAGGCGGGCAATTTCAGCAACCGGAACGGAGAAGGCCTCGCCGTGCAAGGCACGCGAGTCGTTCTGTGCGCGGGTGAATGCAAGATACATCCCGAGCATCGACGCGCGAAAACGTTTCTCTGGATACGCGATGATCGTGTCGTGAGCGGACTTCCGGACCTGAACATGCGGGGGCGTTTTGGCGCGCTCGGTGATCGGCGATCCGGAATCGGCGGAGACGGTGGAGTCGATGGTTTTCATTCGGCTGTTCTCCCTTCGAGTTTGGCGAGAGCGGCCTCGACCTGGGGCCACCGGAAAAGTACGCGGCGGCCAATTTTGATCCGGGGAATTATGCCGGCGCGGACATAGTTGCGGAGCGAGCGCGGGCAGAGCCCGGTGATGTGAGCGAGCTCACGCTCATTGACGAGCACCGGTGGATTTACGCGGAGGTCGTGCGAGAGAGTTTTCGACATGGTATGGCGCGCCGAGACGGCGCAGTTCTGATCTTTTGTAAGTGGACATAGCCCTGCTTATCGCGAGGGAAGGGCGTGCCTTGCTGAGAGGCATAGCGTCAGCGTCCAGAGGTTAGGGTGACTCAGGCACCAGCCTTGCGAGTGGCCAATTTGCGCGATCAGAAGTTTAGGGTGATCAGGGCACCAAGACCGGTGGTCTTGGTGGCGAGCGAAACGTGGGCCGACTCACCGTCAAGTGCTGTCTTTGCGGTTTTCGGGAGGGCTATTGCCAGAGGTGTTGCGACTGCCTGCGCGGAACACGCCGCCGCAAACGGGCCCTACGCGCCGACGGCCGCTCCACGCGGGAAGGCGATGACGCGACCTTGGTGTTTTGGGAAAATCGCGAAGTAGGCTACCCCCTGCTCCTTCGTGGTGAGCGCGCGGTAGTGGGAAAACAGGACGGAATCATCGGCCTTGTGGCCGAGGATGCGGGCGGTCTCGATGCTGTTGCCGTATTGAGCGTAATGATACGATCCGAAGGAGTGCCGCATCGCGTTGGCCTCCCATGTGATCTCGGCTTTGGCGGCGAGTTTCAGAAAGCGTTTTTGGAAATCGTTAATGTGCTCCGAACGAGTGACCTTCTCGCCGCGCGGCCAGCGGCGCAGCCACGCGACGGCACACGCGGGCAGCGGGACGTTGCGAATCCGGCGCTTCTTGGCGATCTCCGCGCCGATGACCACGAACGGGTGCTCCTCGTCCAAGCGGACTGCGTCCCAGGTGAGGCGCTTGATTTCCTCGGTGCGAATGCCGCCGAAGAGTCCGAGGACGACGGCGGCTCCGAGATCCCACTCGGGATGAGCGAAGGCGGTGGTGAGGAGCTTCTCTGCTTGGGTCGGCGAGAGGATCGCGGGTTGGTGGCTTTCGCCGCCAGAGCCTTCGAGCTCTTTCACATCGGACCGAGTGAATTCTTCGAGCGGGCTGGTGGCGATGTAGCGCTTCTGCTTCGCGTAGGAGAGGACTTCGGAGAGCACCATGCGGTAATTCTTCTTGGTGCGCGGCGCGAGGGTCAGCCCGTTGAGCCAGTCGTAGACGATTTGCTTGGTGAGGTCGGGCAGGGGAAAGGAGCCGATGTCCTTGCCGATCTTGCCGGCGCGGATCTCGAAGTCGTGGAAGGAGGCTTTGCGGAGGTCGCCGCGAGCGAACCAGGCGCGTTTGATCTCGATCATCTCGGTGGTGAGTTCGGCGAGCGTCTTGGTCCCGCCGGCCGGGCAGAGGCGCTCGACGGCTGCGGCTACGACGTCGAGTAGGGGCTTGCCCGTGCGATTGGAGAGCGTCAGCGCGGCGGCGAGGAGCGTGGCGGCTTCGGGGACGCCAATGGGGTGAGCTTTCAACGTGGCGTCGTCGGCGCAATAGCGGCGGGCGATCTCGTCGAGGCCGAGAGTGAGGCCGTGATCGTGGAGCGTGCGCACAGCAGAGGCGGCTTGGAGCTTCTTATCGTCGGGGAGGGCGAGCGCCGTTGAGCGGGATTCGCGAAATTCTTTCCCGCGGCTGCGAACAATCTCCTTGGCGGCCTCAAAGTCGCGGCTTTGGAGGAAGATCACGGGACCGCCGGTGACCTTCTTCGGGAGCGTAACGCGGTAGCCGAGCCCATTGGAGGAATTGAGGCGCTCGCGAATCGTGATGCGGGGGTCGGTGAGCCACTGCCAAACCCTCAATTTGCCCTTTCCGCCGCGCCGAAGTTTGAAGTCATCTGGTGCCTTGGGTTGCTGCTCCATGCCCAAGATAGGCACTATTTCGAATACAAAATCGAGACATAAAATATCCCTGTATCACAAGGATTGGCTATCTCCTTGTAATACAGGGACTTTGATTGGTGGAGGTGGTGGGAGTTGAACCCACGTGCCCCCGGCCTTTGCACACCGCATCTACGTGTATAGCGTGATATTAATCTCACCGTCACCAAGCGATCACACGCGCTCAGGTGCAGGCCAGTCCCCGGATGAAGATACAGCGCGCCGTCCGCGGACGGCTCCGCGCGCTATGCCTGCTGTCGACGTTCGTTCCGGCTAGCAGGTGTCGCCGGGCAAACGTGGCTGCCGATTAGGCTGCCAGGGGCATTTCTTCAGTGTTGCCTATTATTTTTTTTGCAGGGGGTTTAACGAGAGACCCACAACTCTCGACAGGCAGCGGCGCACTCCAACCAAGGGTAGAATCCAGAACACCCCCGAAAGATTTTCGAAGGTTGATTTTCGATTTTCGATTGGGATTTTCCGATTGGAATGTACTGACCAATCAAAGAACGAGATCGGGAACATGCGGTGCGGTGGGGTGATTGCAAGTGTGGCGTT
This sequence comes from Opitutus sp. GAS368, assembly GCA_945874455.1. Lineage (GTDB taxonomy): Bacteria > Verrucomicrobiota > Verrucomicrobiia > Opitutales > Opitutaceae > GAS368. The sequence goes on from CAMCHO010000104.1 coordinate 7,697, forward strand.
GGTGCGGTGCGTGGGTGCGGGCGCGGGGCGACTCGATGGGAGCGGTCCGTGGGTGTTGGTGCGGGCGCGGTGCGACTCGACGGGAGCGGCGGTTTCCCTGCCGTCGGGACTGGGGGTGATGCACTCGTCGCGGTGGGCGCGTGGGAAAGCGCTCCTCTGTTCGGGCCGAGATTCGTCTTTGCAACGGCAGATGCGATGCGCGACAAGTCCAAAGCATGACCACCCCTTTGTCTGCGACCCCCGTTGATGATTCGCCGGTCGGTCCTCCGACGCGGCTCGCTTCCCTCGATGCTTACCGCGGCTTTGTCATGTTCCTGATGATGGCGGAGGTGCTGCGGCTGAAGCGTGTGGCGCAGGCCCTGCCCGAGAGCGGGATTTGGGGATTCCTCGCTTCGCAGCAGTCGCATGTCGAGTGGGTCGGGTGCTCGCTGCACGATCTTATCCAACCGTCGTTTTCGTTTCTCGTCGGCGTGGCGCTCCCGTTTTCGATCGCGAGTCGGCAGGCCCGGGGGCAGTCGACCGGGGTGATGGTCGGCCATGCGGTGTGGCGAGCGGCGCTGCTGATTTTGCTCGGCGTCTTTCTGCGTTCGACGGGGCGTAATCTGACGAACTGGACCTTTGAGGATACGCTGACGCAGATCGGTCTCGGCTATGGTGTTCTCTTTGCGCTCGGGTTTCGTTCGGTACGCACGCAATGGGCGGCGTGGGGGGTGATCGTGGTCGGAGTGTGGGCGGCGTTTGCGCTCTATCCGCTGCCGGCTGCCGGTTTCGACTTTGCGAAAGTGGGCGTTGCGCAGACGTGGTTGGAGACGAATGGGCTCTCGGGGTTTGCGGCGCACTGGCAGAAGAACACGAATCTCGCGGCGGGTTTCGAATCGTGGTGGCTCAATCTGTTTCCCCGCGAGAAACCGTTTCTGTATCATGGTGGCGGCTACGTGACGCTGAGCTTCGTGCCGACGCTGGCGACGATGATTCTGGGGCTCCTCGCAGGTAACGTCCTCCGCGACGAGCGGGCACCACGGGAGAAAATCCGCTGGTTCGTGATCGCGGGGGTGAGCGGGCTCGCGCTGGGCGCCTTGCTCGGTTGGCTGGGGGTTTGCCCGGTGGTGAAACGTATCTGGACGCCGAGCTGGGTGCTGTTTAGCGGCGGCTGGTGTTGTCTGCTGCTCGCGGGGTTCTACGCGGCGGTCGACGTGGCGAAACGGGGCAGGTGGGCGTTTCCGCTGGTCGTGATCGGCGCCAACTCCATTGCCGCCTATTTGATCGCGCATCTCTTTGTGGACTTCATCCGGAAGGCCCTGACCACGCATTTCGGGGCGGAAGTTTTCCGGAGTCTCGGGGCGGCATATGAGCCGCTGCTACTCGGCGGTGCGACGCTCGCGGTGATGTGGCTGCTGCTTTTCGGTATGTATCGGCAGAAATGGTTTTTGCGGGTGTAGCCCGTTGAGCTCGCTGGCGACAGATTCGCTTTACGTCGTTACGCCGAGGAGGCCGCGGGTGAATTGGAAGTCGACGGAGCCTGACGACGTGACGGCGGGGAGGCGGTCGCGTTGGGCGATGGCGACGAGGAGTTGGGCGAGAGCGGCGGAGTTGTCATCGGCGCGGTCGGTCAGGAAAAGATCGATATCATCGGCAGGGATGACGCCGCGTTGCGTGGCTTCGGCGACTTGGATGACGGGGAGCAAGGGGTGGCCTTGACGGGCGTGTTGGTGGACGACCGTCAGCGCGAGGTGCGCACCGCAGGCACCGAGGCCGGTGAGGTTCTCGACCCAGTGATCGGTTTCGCTCGCGACGATATGAAAGCCGGGGGTGGCGAGCGGTTGGCCGTAAGCGAGGGTGGCGTGCGGCGGGACTGCGCCGAGGAGCGCGGAGGAGAAACGGCGGTCGGCGAGCAACGGATCGCTTTCGGGGAGGAGCACCGAGCCGCCGCGGGCGAGGATCTGCTGGGCGATGGCGACGAGCGCGGTGACGGTCGGGTCGTTGGCTGGTGCGGTGGTGAGGAGGCCGAGGGAGAGCGCGCCAAGGTCGGCGGGAACGGAGGGTGCGGGCGGAAGTTCGGCGAGTTTCGCGGCGAACCACGCCTCCACTTTGTCGAGGGCCTTGGCGATGCCGCCGTCGAGTTGCACGCTGGCCCAGCCAAAGCGAGAGGCGGGTACGCCGGCGGCTTCGAGTTTGTGGCGCATGAGATCGTTCGGGACTTTTTCGCAACCGTGCTCGAGGAGGAGCGCGGCGGCCACGTTGGGGTGCGTGACGTAGCCGCGGTAGGCGCGGTGCAGTAGTTGGTGCATGGATTCACCGCCAAAGCCGCAGCCCTCGGTGTGCACGAGCGAGACGAAGCGGGAAATGCCCTGCGCGGCACCGAGGCGTTTTTCATTGAGACGATCGGCGGCGAGTCGGGAAATCTGCGCGGCGCAGAGGCTGGTCGGCAACACGAGGGCCACGCGGTCGGTGGCGGGCCCGTGGGCGGTGGCGAAGATGGTGAGGGCGGCGGTGGGGCCCGTCTGGATACCGGGCCTGACCGGCAGCGGCGCGCCGTCGGGGACGGGGCGGGCGCGGATTTCGGCGAGCCGCGAGCCGTCGGTCTGCGCCCAGTTGCGCAAAATGGACACTTGCGAGTGGCCGGCGTGTTCGCCTTTGGATTTTTTTCCGGAGGCGGTGGCGAGCGTGAGGTCGAAACTCTCGGCGGCGAGGGACTCGAACGATTCGCCGTCGAGGTAGCGGCCGGCGTTGATGTCCATTTCGTGGACGAGGAGCTGGTGCCGGCGCGTGGTGGTCGTGATTTTCAGCGTCGGCACGAAGGGGAAATTCGTGATCGAGCCGTTGCCGGTGACGAAGAGGACGAGGTTGCAGCCGGTGGCGATCTGGCCGGCGACGCCTTCGAGGTCGTTGCCGGGTCCGACCATGAAATAGAAACCGGGCGCGTCGAGGGGCGCGGCGTAGTCGGTGACGAAATCGAGCCGGGTACGCGGATCTTTTTTGTGCACGGCGCCGAGTGACTTGATCGCGATGTTGTAGAGACCGCGGAGTTTGTTGCCGCCGGAGGGATTGTTTTCGGGCGAGACGCCGTGCCAGCCAAGGCGCGTCTGAAATTCCGCGATGCGGTGCATGAACTCCCGCGCCGTGCCAAGATCGCGGACGCGTTTCATGATGTAGGATTCGGCGCCTACGGCCTCGTCGATTTCCGTGAGCACGCCGGTGCCGCCGTGGCGGATGGTCTCGTGCACGATGGCGCCGGCGAGTGGATTACCGGATACGCCGGAAAACGCATCGGACCCGCCGCACTGGAGCGCGATGCGCAACGCGGAAAGTGGTTCGGCGGTGCGGCGCTGGGCGGATACGGTCGGCAGCCAGCCGCGCACGATTTTCTCGCCCTCGGCGAGGGCGGCGGCGAGACCGCCGCGAATCGAGAGAAAGGCGTGCGGCACATCGTCGAGGGGGTAGCCGCCGTCGCGCAGGAAGGCGGCGAGGCGGGTGTTGGTGATGGGCTCGACACCATAGTCGACGGCGAGCACGGCGCCGACGTTGGGGTGCACCATGAAACCGGCGAGCGTGCGGAGTACCTCGAGGGCGTTGTTGGGTTCGCCGGTACCGCCGCCCTCGGTGTGGGCGATGGCGACGATGCCGTCGAGCGAGGGGTGTACGCGGGCGAGGGCCTGCAGGCGCGCCGTCAGCTGCCGCGCGAAACTCCCGGTGCGCGAGGTGGTGCCGAGGATGACGAGGGTGTTGCGGGTGCCGACGCCGCGCCGACCCGGACGGCGGTAACCCTCAAACGTGCGGGGTGTAGCGGCGAGCGGCGTGGGCGGCGCGGCGATGAAGGATGTTTCGTCGAACGAAAACTCGGCGCGCTGATCGGAGAAGTTGGCGCGGTCAGGCCGCACGGCGCCGTCGAGCTGGCGGACGGCGAGCATATCAAGCGAAGACTGGTTGCACACGTAATCACCAGCGCCGATCTCGACGAGCGCGGTGCCGAAGGGAAGACCCCACGACAGCAACGGTGCGCCGACGGCGAGGGGAGCGACGGCGAAGCGGTGGCCTTCGAGCACGGTGTGCACCAGCGCGCGCGGGCCGGCGGGCAGCGCGAGGAGGGTGCCGGCTTCGAGCCGTCGGGTGGCGATCGCGACGTTGTCGCCGGGGGCGGGGAGACGGCTGACGGCGGAGAGTGCGAGAGGGGAGGGCGCCATGGTAAGAAAGGAAGAAGGAACCACGAAACCCACGAAAGACACGCAAAAGAAAACGGCCTCCGGCAGGAAAGCCGGAGGCCGTGAAGAGCGAAGAATTATCCGATCAGGCGATCACTTGAATCTGTAGTCCACGCGCATCGTGTAGGAGCGGCCGCGCGGGTCGGCGATGCGGGGTTCCCAGCTGCTGCCGGCACCGGAGTTGGTGTCGTAGGTGGCGGAGAAGGGTGGGTCGGTGTTGAAGAGATTCTTAATGCCGGCGATGAGTGTGACATTTTTGATCCCGCGGTAAGTCGCGCTGAGACCGAAGATATTGTAGGCCTTGACGCGTGGGTTCCAGTTGACGGGTTTCACGGAGCCGTTGGCGACGCCGGGCAAGACCGCGTCGATGTAGCTGTTGCGGAAGAGCTGACTGACTTGTCCGGCCCAGTTGCCCTTGCGGTAGCCGACGTAGGCGGTGTGTTTCCAGCGCAGGCCGATGTCGCTCGCGCGGGTGAACTGATTGATTTCGCTCGCGGTGAACGGCGCGGTGGCGAGCAGTCGCGATTTCTTTTCAAGCAAATAGGATAGGTCGAAACCGCCGGACAGTTTGCCTCCGGCAAAGTCGGTGTTGCCCTTGACGCCAAGCTCCGCGCCGGAGGTGACATTTTGGCCGGCGTTCACCCAGCGTGTATCCACTTGGTCGATGTCGCCCGCCGCGTTGCGCCGAAAGCGATCCTGAAAGAGGTTGTAGTTGGCCAAAAGTACGGTGGTGCCGAAGCTTTGGATCGTGCCGATGCGGTCGACGCTCCACCAATCGACGTTGAAGCTGAGGTGCTGGTTCGCCTGCACGACGAAGCCGGCGGAATACATTTTGGCTTCCTCAGGCTGGAGGTCGGGCTTGCCGCCGAAAAGCGTGCTGGCCGAGTTCGGAGCGATTTGCCGGCCGGTGCCCGGATCGATGAGACCGGTGGACGCGATGGGGCTGACGGTGACCGGATCGAGTTGCTGCTTGAAGTTCGGGACGCGGAAGCCGGTGCTGTAGGAGCTGCGGAACAGGAGGGTGTCGTTGGGCGCGTAGCGCAGCGTGACCTTCGGATTGGTCGAACGGCCGAAGCCGGTGTAGTCGTCGACGCGGCCGGCGAGGTTGACGTCGAAGCCCTTCACGATGGGGACTTGAAGCTCCACGAACGCGGCTTTGATCGTGCGCTTGAGCGAACCGGTCGTCGCGAGGCTGTTATCGAACGGAGCGTTGAAGATCAGGGCGTCGGACGAGTTGAGGTTGGCGCGGCTGTCGCCATTGAAGATGAAGTTTTCCTGGCGCCAGTCGAGACCGACCGCGGTTTGCACTTGGCCGGCGGGGAGCTTGAAGAGCGGGCCGGACGCGGCGGCGTCGAGGTTGTCGGTGCGATAGGTGCCGCCGTAGAGCGAGACGCCGTCGGCGCGGGCTTTGTCGATGGCCGCCATCGCCGCCGGTGTCTGGGTGTAGGCGAACGGATCGACGACGCCTGTCTTGATCAGGTTCACGAACGGGACCGTGTAAACGTAACCGCTGTTGAGGGTCGACTTGCCCTTGCTGCTGGCGCGGGATGCGCCGAGACGATAGTCCCACTGCGACAGGAAGCCGAGGGGGCCCTCGAGGCCGGCCATGTAGCGATAGGTGTCGGTCGTCGTGGTAAACGCGCGGTTGCCGAGCGGCAGGGAGCGCCAGCGGAATGCCATCGGTTCGCCCCGGTTCGCTTCGAGTTCGGGGAAATACTTGACGACGACGTTGAAGACTTTGTTGTAGGACGCGCCGGTGCTGGGGTAGGTGAGGTTGTAGAGCGGATTGGGGACGGTGGTGCGGCCGTCGAGGGCGGTGGTGTTGAGCACGCCGGAAGTCGACCATTGGTTGGGCGAGAAACTCTTGTTCGACTCCGAGCGACCGGCGACGAATTCTCCGGTCAGGCGGTGACGCGGCGCGATCTCAAAGGTGCCGCGGAGCACGAGGTTGGTGTTTTTGACCGGCTGTTGGATGACGGCGGCGCGGCCGGTGTCCCAGGCGGAGCCGTATTTCGAGGCGGGCGAGGCCCAGAGCACTTCATCGTAGGGGCCCATGCCGTCGAGGCCCGCGTAACCGGGGCCGCCGGGGACATCGACGTAGTTGATGCCGTTGACGCGGAGGGTGCCGACGGGATCGAGCGGGCCGGTGCCGTTGGTCTGGCCGGCGCCGGTGATCGCGGTCTTGAGGGAAGCGACCGTGAACAGCGTCGCAATCGGCGTGCCGCGGGTGTCGGGGGAGACGCCGCGGTCGACTTGAAAGGTGTTGACGAAGTCGCGCTGGTCGCCGCGGAGGACCTTGCTGTCCGAGAGGGAGACCGAGGCCATGAGGTTGTATTTGTCGCGGCTCAAGTCACCGAAACCGGCGACGGCGTTGTAGCGGAAAATGTTGCCGCCGCCCTGCTCGGTCATGTCCATGGCCGCGCTGGCGGCCGCGCCCTGATAGTTGTTTTTGAGGATGAAATTGATCACGCCGCCGACGGCATCGGTGCCGTAGATGGCGGAGGCACCGTCCTTGAGGACTTCGACGCGCTCGATCGCGGCAAACGGGATCTGGTTCAGATCGACCACGCCGCCGTTGAGGCCGTGCGACGAAACGCGCCGGCCGTTCAGGAGGACGAGGGTGGCGCCGGCACCCTGCATGCGGAGATTGGCGGAGGTTGCGCCGTTATTGCCGCGCTGGGCGCCGGAGACGACGTCGGCATTCGACGCGAGATTGTCGAGGCCGTTGCCGTTAATGTTTAACTCCATGAGCATTTGCTCGGCGCTGCCGATGCCACGCTGCTCCATCTCGAGCGGCGTGATCGTGAGCAAGGGCGTGGCGCCCTCGCCATCGATGCGTTTGATCAGCGAGCCGGTGACGACGAAGCGTTCGAGCTTCGCGGTCTCTTCCACCTTTGCGGTGTTCGCGGCTGGGGCAGTTTGGGCTTCCGCGATGGGCAGCAGGCTCGCGGCGGCAAGGACGGAAAACCAAGTAGCGGGTTTCCACAGGTATCGGGTGTTCATAGGTAGGGTGGTCGGAGGGCCGACGGCGTTATGCCGCCAGCACTGAAACCTTCAGGCTGCGCAGCGCAGGAGGATGGAGCCCATGCTCCAGAAGATTCAGCACGGGAACGTCATTTTACGGGCTACGAATAGGCAAGGAGAATGGTGGGGCGGGGGAGGGGGCGTTGCGTCGCCGAGTCGTCGGAGCGCCCGAACAGGCGACTTTCCAGCCGCCCACCTTCGGCGGCTCGAAAGCCGCTGGTCCGTCGGACGCGTGACCTCCGCGGAGATCGACGCTGAGAGGCGCCGGTAGGCGGCGTTTGAACTGGGTGGACCGAAGGCGACGCGGGAGGCAGACACGACGGGGCGGGCGCAAAAAAGGCGGCGCCGCGTGGTGCGGGGCCGCCGGGAGAGGGCTGAAGCAGAGGCTTACTCTTGGTTTTTCTTCTTTCTGACCTTCTTGGGGGCATCGCCCTTGAGCGCTTCGATTTCGGTGTCGCTGAGTTTGCCGTCGTTATCTTTGTCGAGGGCTTTGAGGTTGAGATCGGGGGAGGCGGCGAAGTCTTTGCGGACGGTCTCGAGTTCGGCTCCGTCGATTTTGCCGTTGGCGTTGGTGTCGTATTTTTTGAGGAGCTCGGAGGTGGCGGTGTTGCCCTTCTTGCGGTCGCCCTTGGCGGCGTAGGAGGCCGGGGCGAGGAGGAGGGAGGTGGCGGCGAGGGCGAGGAGGAGACGTTTCATGAGGTGGAGTTGGATTATTTTGGAGGGGACGGCGGTATGACGAATGCTGGGACGGGGTGGTTACAGCGGTGCATGGTCGGGGGTTTTGCGGGGCGGGCTACGGCTGATTTAGACTGCGCTCAGGTGGACGGTGGATTGCAACGCGCCGGAGGTTAGCCCACGGTCGGCTGAGTGAACGCACCTGCCGCCATCCGCCGCATCTACATTTCATCTGGCCATAATTTTTTTGGTCGCCACCGCCAGCCGGCGGGGGAGCACCCAGCGGCTGAGGTGACCGAAGTGAAATGTCGCGCGGGCTTTGGTCTCGAGGGAGACCGATTCTATGGCTACCGCCCTGACTACAAAGGACAGGTGACGTTTTTTAAGTGGGAAACTCTGCTCGCAGCGCGGGAAAAATTTGGGGTGCCCACGCTCGCGCCCTCGGTCTTTCGGCGCAACGTGGTAGTCGAAGGCATCGACCTCGATCAGTTGTTGGCGCGGCGGTTCACGTTGGGGGGAGTCGAATTTGAGGGCACGGGCGAGGCTCGGCCGTGCCATTGGATGAATGCCGTGGTCGCGCCGGGCGCGGAGGATTGGCTGATGGGCCGGGGCGGGCTGCGGGCGAAAGTGCTCACCGATGGCAAACTCTCCGTGGG
>CAMCHO010000105.1 GCA_945874455.1 Opitutus sp. GAS368
GCCCGATGCCCGACGCCCGATGACCGATGACCGATGACGTTCCTTCTCATTACGCGAGAACGATGACTCGGAAGAAAAGCGATTTGAACACGGACCCGGGCGTCGGTCCCCTGTGCGGCCTACTCCGCGCGATTCGCGCGGCCGATGCCGGCGGCGGCACCGCTGGCCGCGGTGGCTGGCGTGGAGCGAGTGAAAATCGAAGTCCAGACGCGACCCATGAATTCGCGCAAGTCGTCGAGCAACGCGTAGAAGAGCGGGACGATGACGAGGGTGAGCAGCGTCGCGGCGAGGAGGCCGCCGATCATCGTGCGGCCGAGCGGTGCGTAGGCCATGCCGACGACTTTCGAGCTGCCGAGCGCCATCGGGATGAGGCCGCACACCGTAGTGAGCGTCGTCATCATGATCGGACGGAAACGGTTGCGACCGGCTTCGATCAGCGCGTCGTAGCGCGTCTTGCCTTGTGCCCGCAGGCGGTTGGCCATGTCGACCAGCACGATGGCGTTGTTCACGACGACGCCGACCAAGATCACGATGCCGATGCGCGCCATCATATCGAGCGGTGTCTCGGTGAGGTAGAGCGTCCAGACGACGCCGAGGTAGGCGAACGGCACGGCGGTGATCACGGCGAGTGGCAGCACGAACGATTCGAAGAGCAGGCCCATGAGCAGAAAGACAAACGTGATGGCGAGACCACCCGCGAACATCATCGCTTTTTCTTGCTCGCCGGCCTCGCGGTATTCGCGGCCTTTGTCCCAACGGTAACCACGGGGCATTTCGAAATCGGCCATCGCTTTGTCCACGGCTTCGAAGAGGCGGCGGGAGTCGGCGCGCGGGGCTTTGGCGGTGATTTGCAGCATGGTCTGCCGGCCCTCACGTCGGATTTGGCCGAGCGTGCGGGAGACGCGGAGGTCGGCGAGCGTTTCGAGCGGGACCTCGACGCCGGTCTCGGTGCGAAAGGTCATGCCGCGCACATCGTCGAGGCCGGTGCGGTCGGCTTCGCCGAGTTGGGCGAAGATTCGAAGATCGCGGCCGTCGGCCCCGGGGAAGCGGCCGACCTCCTGACCACGCATGGTGTATCCGATGCCGCTGGACACGGCGCGGGGATCGATGCCGAGACGGCGGGAGCGGTCGCGGTCGATTTGGACCTGGAGTTCCTGGCCGCCGCGCTCGGTGTCAATGTCCACGGCGAGGAGGCCGGGGATACCGCGGAGGCGGCGCACGGCTTCTTCGGCAATTTGGAGGAGGGTGCCGGTGTCTTCTCCGTAGAGGTTCATCGACATGCCGGGGTCGATGATGCCGCCGCCCATGGAGCGGCCGAGTTGCGTGATGCCGGCGGGCATTTTGAATTTTTCGCGGAAGTCGGCCTCGATGTCACTGCGGTCCATGGGGGCGGGCTTCGGTTGGATATTAAAGAGGCCTTGCACGCGGCGGGCGAGGTCGGTGCGGACGAAGGAATCCCACGCGCTGATGAACCATTGTTTGCTCGTGTCGTCGCGCAGGCGGATCTGGATCCGGCCGTTGTTGTAGGCGAAGCGCGTCTCCATGCGGTCGAAGTTATAGCGCGTGGCGTTGGCAGTGAGGAAGGCTTCGACCTGAGTGAAAAATGCATCGGCGCGCTCCAGGGTGCCGCCGGTCGGAAGATTGAAGTAGAGATAGAGCGTCGTCCCGCCGGTGCCGCCGCCCATGCCGCCGGTGGGCATCCGGATTTTGCTTTGCGCGAAGGGGAGGGTCCACATCGCGGCGACGACGATGAGGAGTGACTCGATGCGGTGATTAAACACCCAGTGGAGTGCGGCGACGTAGCGATCCCGCGTCCAAGAGACGATGCGGAGTTCGGGGTGTTGGGTCCCGCGCGTGAGGCGCTGGGCGGCAAGGGGCACGAAGATCAGGGCGATCAGGAGCGAGGCGAGGAGCGAAGCAATGACGGGAAGACCGAGGCGGAGCATCCAAAAGGAAAAATCGCCGCCGCCCTTCATCAGAATCAACGGCAGAAATACGACGACGGAGGTGAAGGTGGACATCACGACGGCGAGGCCGACCTCGCCGGCACCGACGATTGAGGCCTGGGTGGCGTCAACGCCCTCCTGCCGGAGGCGATAGATGTTTTCGACGATGACGATGGAGTTATCCACGACCATGCCGACGGCGAGGAGGAGGCCCATCATGGTGGCCATGTTGAGCGACCAGCCGGTGAAAAACAGCACGACGATGGTGCAGAGCAGCGAGAGCGGGATCGAGAGCGTGAGAATCGCGGTCATGCGCGGCGCGCGCAGGAACAGGTAGATGATGAGCGCGGCGAAGATGCCGCCCCAAAGGCCGGACTCGGCGAGGTTGTCGATGGACTGCTTTACCTGCACTCCCTGGTCGAAGAAAATATTGAAATTAACGCCCTTGAGCTGCGGGAGTTTTTGCAACTCGAGGAGCGTGGTGCGGACCTCGCGGCTGATGCGCTCGATGTTGCCGGTGGAATCGCGAGTAACCTGGATGCCGATGGCGGGCTGGCCGTCGACGCGGTAGACATATTCGCGGCGCGGCGGGCGGAAGCGCACGAGGGCGACGTCGCTGAGACGGAGGCGGCGCTCGTTGTCGACGATGATGGCGGCGATGTCTTCGAGGTTGTTAAAGCGGCCCATCGAGCGGACGTAGATTTTACGACCGCCGTCGATCACGTAGCCGCCGGAGATGGCGAAGTTCTGGTTGCGCAGCGTGCCGAGCATGGTGCCCACGTCGATCCGATGGCTACGGAGACGGTCGTCGAGGAGTTCGATCTGCACCTCGCGGATCGAAGTGCCGTAGATGTCGACGTTGCCCACGCCTTCGATGCGTTGGAGCGCAGGCTTGACGAAATTTTCCAGACGGTAAGCCGCGTCGTCGATGGTGGGCGGGACGGACGCGATGATGTTCATTATGGGCGCGTCGGTCTGCGCGTAGCGGCGGACATCGATGCGGTCGACGTCGGTGGGCAGGAGCGGTTTTACGCGGTCCATGCGGTCCGTGATCAAGGCGTAGGTCTCGCGCAGGCTGGTGCCGGTTTGGAGTTCGACGCGGACGGACGAGGAGCCGTTGCTGGAGTAGCTCGTGAGGCGCTTGATGTTGGGGACCGTGCCAAGGATGTCCTCGATCTTGCGGGTAACTTTTTCCTCTACGTCGCGCGGGGAAGCGTTGGGGTAACGCGCGGAGATGTAGAGCTGGTTGCTCTCATAGCCCTCGGGGAAGAGGGCGAGCGGGATGCGGTCGAGGGCGATGAGGCCGACGACGAGAATCGTCGCGAGGATCATTAAGATCGTGACGGGGCGCGAGACGGCGAAGCGCGGGATGGCGTAGGCCAAGGGCTCGCGCGGGGCGCGCGGCGGATCTTCGTCGGCGCTCATTTCACGAGGAGTGCGTTGCTTGCGGTGGCGTGAGCAGCGGCGACGGTGGCGGCGGCCTCGATGGACGTGATCCCGCGTTTGCCGGGGAAGAGATAGTAGAGGGTCGGGATCACGACGAGCGTGAGGAGCGTGGAGACGCTGAGGCCGACGATGACGGTGATGGCCATGGGCGCGCGAATTTCGGCACCCTCACCGATACCGAACGCCATGGGGATCAGGCCGACGACGGTGGTGGCGGCGGTCATCAAGATCGGCCGCAGGCGGGCGCGGCCGGCTTCGGCGATGGCGGTGGAAAGCTCAAGGCCGCGATCGCGCAGAGTGTTGATGTAGTCGATGAGGACGATGGCGTTGTTGACCACGATCCCTGCGAGGATGATGAGGCCTAAGAAGACCATAATGCTCACGGGGATACCGCCGATCCACAGGGTGAGGGCGACGCCGATGAGCGCGAGGGGCACTGTCACCATAATGAGGAGCGGTTGGAGCAACGATTCGAACTGGCTCGCCATGACGATGTAGACGAGAAACAGCGCGAGGCCGAAGGCGAGGAGCAGGCTGTTGAGGGAGGTCTGCATTTCCTTGTTCTGACCGGCCACGACGTAGGTGAAGCCGGCGGGGAACGCCATGGTATCGAGCGCGGTCACGATATCGCGGGAGACGGTGGCGAGGTCGGCCTCGCGGAGATTCGCGGTGATGAGGGCGGTGCGCTGTTGGTCGACGCGGCGGATTTCGCTCGGGCCCTCGTTGATGGTGAGATCGGCAATGACGGAGAGTGGGATGGGCACGGCCCCGTTGGGGTTAATGATGAGGCCGCGCAGCTCCTCGATACCGAAGCGGTCCTGTTCGCGGAGCCGCACGACGATATCGATCATCTGGTCTTCTTTGCGGAACTCGGTGGCGATGCGGCCCTGAACTTTGTTGCGCACGAGATCGGCGACGGTGCGCAGGTTGAGGCCGTATTCGGCTAGGCTATCGCGTTTGTAGACGACTTGGATTTCGGGGTGACCGCTCTGGAGCGTCGAGCGCACATCGGCGAGGCCGGGGACGGTTTCGGTGAGGAGCGTTTCGGCCTCGCGGCTGAGGCGTTTGAGGGTGGCGAGATCGTGGCCGCGAATCTCGACTTCGACGGGGCTCTTGAAGCTGAAGAGCGTGGGGTAGGAAATCTCGAGCTTGGCGGCGGGCAGAGTGCGGAAGCGGTCGCGGATGCGCTCGATGAGGCGCGGCTCGGAGAAAGCCGGGAGGCCGGCTTTGAGTTTGATGGTGAGGCGGGCGGTGTGTTCGCCGGCGGAGATGGAGGTGCTGGCGCCTTCCTCGGCGCCGACGGTCAGGGCGGTGCGCTCGACTTCGGGCTCGGCTTGCACGGCCGCGTCGATTTGCGCGACGACATCGGCGGTGCGCTCGAGCGGCGTGCCGATGGGGAGGGTGACGTCGAGGTTGAACTCGCCCTGGCTGACTTGCGGAATGAGTTCCCGGCCGATGCGTGGCACGATGACAAACCAGCAGATGAGAAACGCCACGGTGCAGCCGCCGAGGACCGCGTAGCGATGGCGAAGGGAAGCGGTGATGAGCGCGGGATAGCCGCGCTGCAACGTTTGGTAGCCGCGCTCGAACCATTCGAGGCCGCGGCCGACCACGCCGCCGCCGACGGAGGCGACGCTGCGCCACAGACTGAGGGCGGTCATCCCGAGTGCCAAGAGGACGGTGAGCGCCACGGTGCCGGCGAGGCGCAGCACGATTTCCAAGGCGGTGCGGGCGACACCGAAGACGATCGGCACCGCGGCGGGTACGAAGAGCAAGACGAGCCACCACCACGGTTGCACCACGAACCAGTGCCACACGACGAGGTGCAGCGGCTTCAACGCGGCAAGGACTGAGGATGATCCGCCGAATGTCGGGGCGACCGTTGGCACCGTGACCCCGCGCGAGAACCAGAGCACGGCGGCGACGGCCAGCGCGGGGAGGACGAGCAGACCGAGCCAGCGCCAGCGGCGTGCACTGATCCAGGACCAGCCGCGCACGTGGCCCTGGCCGAGCGTTTCAGGCGCGACAAAGCAGAGGAGTCCGGGCCAGACGCGTGAGGCCTCGAGGCGGCCGAGGCGGTCGGCGTAGGACCACGCGACGAAGGGTGTCCATGCGGTGCCGATTTTTTTCCACGTGACGCGCGAGAGCAGCCAGAGGAGCGGCCAAGCCACGATGAAGAGCGTGACGGCGACGGCCTTGATCGCGACGGCGACGAGCATGACGCCGGCCCAAGCCAAGCGCTGCGCGGCGAGGGCGAAGACGGCCAGCGGGCCGGTCGTACCCGTGGTGGGGAAGCGGAGGTAGTCGCTCGTGCGGGCATCGACGCCGAGGGGAGATTCGAAGCGTCGCGAGGCGAGCATCGGAATCAAGAACAGCGCGGCGATGAGCGAGGCGACTTGGGAGAAGACGACGGTGAGCGCCATGTCGCCGAACATCTGGCCGGCCACGCCCTCGACGAAGACGATGGGAAAGAACACCGCAACGGTGGTGAACGTGGAGGCGATGACGGGCATGCCGACTTCGCTGGTGCCGCGGACGACGGCGGTGACGTGATCGTCGCCCTCCTCGCGACAGCGAAAGATGCTTTCGAGCACGACGATGGCGTTGTCGACGAGGTTGCCGATGCCGAGGGCGAGGCCGCCGAGCGAGATGATGTTTAGGGAGACATCGGCCATGTACATCGGGGCAAACGTCGCGAGGACGGAGATCGGGATGCAGAGGCTGACGATGAGGGTTTGGGTGACGTTGCGGAGGAAGAGATAGAGGACGGCGATGGCGATGAGCGCGCCCGAGATGCCGTTTTCTTTCACCTCGTTGATGGAGTTTTTGATGAAGACGGATTGGTCGGCGAGGAGCTCGACCGTGGCGCCGGGCGGGAGCTGGGCGCCGATGTAATTCGTCATCGCCCGGCGGGTGATGACCTCTTGGGCGGCGGCGCGTTGTTTCGCGGCCTCGGCCTGGGTGGCGACGAGGGCGCCGCGCCGGGCCTCGTTTTGCGCCTCGGTGCGTTGTTTTTCGGTCGTGGCTTTATCGGCTTTCTTTTTGTCGGTGACCGTGCGTTTGGCGTCGGTGTTTTTTCCCGAGGCGACGGCTTTCGTGTCGAAGAACGAACTGGAGGAGGAGCGTTTTTCGGGCGCGGCAACGGCGGCGGGTTTCTCGCCGGCTTTTTCGCGGGTAACGTAGGCCTGTTGGGCGGGTGTGCCGAAGAGGGCATGGCGCACGGTCTCGGCGACGACGAGGATGTTGGCATCGGCCTCCTTGAAAATTTCGATTTCAACGCTCTCGCGGCCGTTGACGCGGGTGATGACGTCGCGGTCTTTGTGGAAGCGCGTGACGGTGGCGATGTCGCGGAGGCGGATATCGACGGCGTTGTTGGTGCGCGAGACGATGAGAGCGCCGATTTCCTCGATGGTTTTGAATTCGTTGAGGGTGCGGATGACGTATTCGGTCTGGCCCTCGCGGAGGTTGCCGCCGGGCATGTTGACGTTGCCGGCCGCGAGGCGTTGGCCGATCTGGGTGATGTCGAGGCGGAGTTGGGAGAGTTTGCTCTCGTCGATGGCGACGAGGAATTCCTCTTCGAGGCCGCCCTTGACCTGCACGGCGGCGACACCGTTGAGGGATTCGAGCCGGCGTTTTACATCGTGCTCGGCGATGTGGCGGAGTTCGAAGAGTGACTGCGGGCCGGCGAGGCCGACGCGGAGAATCGGATCGAGGGACGGATCGAAGTGGAGGAGCAGTGGACGTTGCGCGCCATCGGGAAGACGGAGGCGGTCGATTTTTTCGCGGACCTCCTGAGAGACGAGGTCCATGTCGGTTTTCCATTGGAACTCGAGGGTGACGTCGCTCTGGCCGGCTTTGGAAACGGAGCTGATGGAGACGAGCTTCGGGATGACGCCGAGCTGCTGTTCGAGCGGGCGGGAGACGACGCTCTCCATTTCCTCGGGGGCAGTGCCGGGATAAACCGTGCGCACCGTGAGGGTGGGGTAGCTCATGTTGGGCATGAGCGTGAGGGCGAGGCGCTGGAGGGAGACCCAGCCGAACACCACGACGGCCATCACCACCATCAGGATGGAGACGGGGCGCTTGACGGTGAAGGCGTAGAACGAGTCGTCGGCCCGGAATTTCGGGGGGCGGTTGCTCATGCGGTGGGTGGAGGCGAGCAGGCGAGGCCGGCGGAGGGGGAACCGCGGGTCCGGGAGGCGGTGGCGGGCAGACTCACAATTTTCCGGGGGGAACAGGAGCCGACGTGGCGACGGGTGGCGTAGTCAGGCTCTTTGCGGCGGAGTCTTCGGGTGCCTGCGGGATCGGGGCGAGCGCGTTGACGGCGCGGACTGAAGCGCCGTCTTTCAGGCCGCTGTGGCCGACCACGATCACCTCGGTGCCGGGCTCGATGCCGGAGACGGCCTCGATGTTTTGCGGGTCTTCGAAACCGGCGACGAGTTTGCGTTTGCTGGTGAGGTCGTTTGTGACGGTGAAGACGTAGCGCTCGCCGCCCTCGTAAACGACGGCGCGTTTCGGGATCAGCACGGCGCTCTCGCGGGTGGCCGTGATCACCCGGACACCGACGAAGAGCCCCGGAGGCAGCTCGGTGGGCTTGTCGCCGCGCACGCCGACGGTGACTTTGAAGGTGCCGCTTTTGGGATCGATGACGGGGCTGATGCGTTTGACCCAGCCTTTGAAGGATTTTTCGGGCAGGAATTCGGAGGTGACGACGGCGGGTTGGTCGGCAGCGACGATGGCGAGGTAGCGGCCGGGGACGAAGACGCGGGCGACGATATCGTCGAGTTTCACTAGGGAGAACACCTTCGTGCTGGCGGCGACGCGGGCGCCGATCTGGGTCTCACGGGAGACGATCACGCCGTCGAACGGTGCGCGCACGATGGCGTAAGCGTGGCGGAGCGTCGCGCGCTCGTAGCGGAGGCGGGCCTGATCGAACTGGAATTTTTGGGTCTCGTGATCCTGTTTGTTGACGAGCTTGCGGTTGAAGAGGTCATCGCTGCGGCCGAAATTACGCTGGAGTTGCTCAAAGTTGACGCGGGATTCCTCGGCATCGAGGCGGAGCTCGCTGTCCTCGATCTTCAGGAGCGGGTCGCCGGCCTTGACGATGCGGCCTTCCTCGGCGAACAGGGTTTCGACTTGGCCGGTGGTCTGCGGGTAGATGTCGACGGCGGCTTCGGTTTCGAGGGTGGTATTGAACGAGAGAAACGAGGAGATGGGGCCACGCACGACCACGGCGGTTTCAACGGGGACCTTCTCGATGGCGTTTTGGCGGGCGCGATCTTTTTCAGACTGCCGAGCAGCCGTGGCGGCAGCGGTCGTCGCAGCGGGTGCAGCGGGTGCAGCGGGTGCAGCGGGTGCAGCGGTGGCTTGGGCGGCGCCGGGAGGAGGCGTGGTGGCGACCGGAGCGGGGGCGGTCGCGGCCTTGGGGGCGGGAGCGGGCGGGGTGCGATCGCAACCAAGGTGCAGCAGAGCGATGCCGAGGGCTGCGACTAGGCTCCCGGTACGGCGGAGTGGAAAGCGGGAGGGCAGGCGGCGGTTAGCGGTGAGCGGCACGGGAAAAAGTGGAAGAGGGCGAGGGTCGTGAGGCCGCTGGACGTTAGGGCGGAGTAACGGTTTCAAGTAACTGCGCAGATTCGTCAAGGAGGCAGGATTGGCTGCCTGAAATTGGGCGAAGTCCGGGGACGGGGGGGGCGCAGTTGGGTGTTCGGAAGAAGGTAACGTTTCCCGCGCCGCCCCGCCGCTGCTACGGTAGTCGTGCGCGATGCAGGGGTCTGATTTTGATGGTCGCACCAGCCAAGGCGATCGACAGCACGGGATCGTGAACGGGGGGGGCTCGCCGACCTCAATCGAATGGAATCGGCGTGGTTGTGAAGCTCGCATCAGCCGCCCTGACAGCTGCGAGTTTACATCGAAACCATCCTCCCGAGTTGCCTGACCTCACGGCCATTGCCGTAGGTCGTTCGGGCCGCGCACCCGATCAGCACACGAGACTGAATGGTCAAAGTCGCATGCGACTATCCTGCGGAGCGTGCGCGGCGACGGGTGCTACAGCTGCGGAAACTTCACCCACTTCGCGCCGGCTCGGCCGCTCTTCACGGCGGTCTCGATGAACGCCATGCCGGCGAGGCCGTCGGTGATCGACGGGAAATCGTAGCCCTCCTTCGGGGCTTTGCGGCCGGCGATGGAGTCGGCGATGGCGACGGCGGCGCTGCGATAGACGTTAGCGAAGGCTTCGATGAAACCCTCGGGGTGGGCGAACGGGGTGCGCGTGGCTCCGGCGGCGGCGGCGCTGACGTAGTTGTTGCCGCGACGATAAACTTGCTGCGGTGCGTCGGCTTTTTTCCAGATGAGTTCGTTGGGATTTTCCTGGAACCACTGCAGCGAGCCCTGCGTGCCGAAGACGCGGATGTTGAGGTTGTTTTCCTCACCGCTGGAAATCTGCGAGGCGAAGAGGATGCCCTTTACGCCGCCGCTGAAGCGGACGAGGCAGTTGCCGTCGTCGTCGAGGAGGCGGCCGGGGATGAAGGTGGAGAGCTCGGCGCAGATCGACTCGACTTCGAGGCCGGTGATGTAGCGGGCGAGGTTGTGCGCGTGGGTGCCGATGTCGCCCATGCAGTTGGAGACGCCGGAGATCGTGGGGTCCATGCGCCAGTTGGCGATTTTGCTGACGGTCTTCGCTTCGAGCGCGGTGATCGCGTAGCCCTGCGGATACTCGACGACGATCTTCATGAGCTGGCCGAGTTTACCGCTGCGGACCCACTCGCGGGCTTCTTTCACCATCGGGTAGCCGGTGTAATTGTGGGTGAGCGCGAAAACTTTTCCGGACTTTTTCACGATGTCGCGGAGCTTGCGGCCCTCGGCGAGGGTGAAGCAAAGCGGCTTGTCGCACACGACGTGGAAGCCGGCTTCGAGGAAGGTCTTGGCGACGGGGGCGTGAGTGTTGTTGCGGGTGACGATCGAGACGAAGTCGATACGCTGGTCGGCGGGCAGGGCGGCCTCGGCCTTGGCCATTTCCTGGTAAGTGCCGTAGACGCGGGCGGGATCGAGGAAGAGATCGGCGCCGGAGGCTTTGGATTTTTCGGGGTCAGAGGAGAAGCAGCCGGCGGCGAGATCGATCTCGCCATCGAGACGTGCAGCCATGCGGTGAACGGAGCCAATGAAGGCACCGCGGCCGCCGCCGATCATGCCCATGCGGAGTTTGCGATTAAGTTTCATAGGAAAAAGGAAAGACGGGAGGGTAGGGAGGGAATTCTGCGGTTGTCGAAATCGATCAGAGGCCGCGGTTGGTGGTTCGGTGGAGCGGTTCGCTAAGAAGTCGTCGTTGGTCGCTGAGACTTGGCTCTCGCAATGAATGCTGCGAATCGTTCGCGCGGTAGGCCGATTTTGTGGAGAGTGATCTGCATCCTGGCTGTCTCTGCCGAGGAGCATTCATCGGCGATGTGATCGCTGGTCTCTTGTGCAATTAACTCCAGATACATGCCGTCTCTCTTCATGTCGCTGGGGTCGAACAGTGCTGAAATCTGGAGCGAGCTCCTGCCTGGGGGGGGGCGTAGCGCGCAGGGGCGGATGTTTTCCGCCCCTGAACATTCTCGCTCAGAGCGCGACGGGTTTGCCGGTGGCGGCGGACTTGTAGGCGCCGTCGATGAGTTTCATCAGCGACAGGGCTTGGGATGGCGTGTTGAGGGGCTTTTCGGTGCCTTCGATGGTGCGGATGAAGTTGGTGGCGGAGCGCGTGCGGCCCATCGTTTCGTCGGCTTGGACGATGATGTCGCGGTTTACGTGACGGCCGTTTTCGAGCGTGTAGAGCTGGCAGGCGTCGATCGCGGTGTTGTCGAGGCCGTCGGTGCCGAAGAGGCGGCGGACGAGGCCGCCGGCTTTCGTGCCCTGGAACGTGACGGAGACTTCTTCGCGTTGGTTCATCTCGGCCCACGAGACGGCGAAGGACATGGACTGACCGGTCTTGAAGGTGACGAAGCCGTGCGCGGCGGCCTCGACGTCGGTCGTGCCGTTGGCGACATCGGGGATGCCCCACGGACCCTTGAAGGCCTTGTTGGAAATATGATCTTGGTAAGTGCGCGCGAGGACGTGCGCGGGCTCGGGATAGCCCATGAAGTGCATGCCGAGGTCGACCATGTGGAGGAGGTCGATGAGGGGGCCGCCGCCGGACATGGCCTTGGTGGTGAACCAGCCGCCGAAGCCGGGGATGCCGGCGCGGCGAATCCATTTCGCCTGGCAGGAGTTGATGGTGCCGATGGTGCCGTCGGCGACGTAGTCCATCATCGCGTAACTCTCGGGGCGGGCGCGGTTGTTGAAATTAAACATCAGCGTCTTCTTCGCCTTGGCAGCGGTGGCCTGCATGACGGCCATTTCCTTGGCGCTGAGGGCGGGGGGCTTTTCGCAGAAGACGTGCTTGCCGGCCTTGAGGGCCTGGAGGGCGAGGGGCGCGTGGAATTTGTTGGGTACGATGACGGAGACGGCGTCGAGCTCGGGGAGCTTTTTCAACATCTCGGCGACATCGGTGTACACGCCGGGGATGTTATGTTTGGTGGCGGCTTTGTGAGCGGCGCCTTGGTTGACGTCGCAGAGGGCGATGATCTCAGCGCCGGCTTGGCGGAAACCGTTGGCGTGATAAGCGGCCATGCCGCCGGCGCCGATGATGGCGATTTTAGTGCTCATTTTAGGAAGTGAAAAGCAAAGGGATGGTGAAAGATGGGTGGCCCACGGAACACACGGAATATACGGAAGAATCAGACTTCAGTGGATTGGTTTTTTCCGTGTATTCCGTGTGTTCCGTGGGCGAGAGGTTTGGGTGTCAGCCCTTCTTGTCGAACTGCGCGTCGAAGACGATGGCGCTGGAAGGGAAGTCGACTTTGCGGACGAAGGCGGAGGCTTCGGCGGCGCCGTGGACGCGGTCCATGCGGCTGTCTTCCCATTCGACACTGAGGGGGCCGCGGTAGCCGACGTCGTTGAGGGCGACGATGATTTCCTCGAAGTTAATGTCGCCGTGGCCGAGGGAACGGAAATCCCAGTAACGGCTCGGGTGACCGAAGCTGACGTGGCCGCCGAAGACGCCGACGGTGCCGTCGCCGTGGCCCCACCAGACGTCCTTCATGTGGGCGTGGAAGATGCGGGGGCCGAAGGCGCGGATGAACTTCACGTAGTCGACGCCTTGGTAGCCGAGGTGGGACGGGTCGTAGTTGAACCCAAAACGTTTGTGGCCGCCGACGGCTTGGATCGCGCGTTGGGCGCTGGCGATGTCGAAGGCGATCTCGGTGGGGTGAACTTCGAGGGCGAAGTTGACGTTGGATTTCTCGAAGGCCTCGAGGATGGGGCTGAAACGTTTGGCGAAGTCGGTGTAACCAGCGTCCCAGTACGCCTGGGACGTGGGCGGGAAGGCGTAGATGGAGTGCCAGATGGACGAACCCGTGAAGCCGTTGACGACGGCCGGGTAGTCGTCCTTGCCGTTATTGCCGGGTTTGGCGTCGAAGAAGGCACGGGCGGCTTTGCCGGCGGTGATCATCTTCTTGGCGGCGCGCTTGCGGACGCCCTCGGGGTCGCCGTCGCCCCAGACATCGGCGGGGAGAATGGATTTGTGGCGCTCGTCGATGTGGTCACAGATGGCTTGGCCGACCAGGTGGCTGGAGATGGCGTAGCAGGTGAGGCCGTGGTCCTTCAGCATCGCCCATTTTTCGTGGACGTATTTCTTGGAGGTGGCGGCGACATCGACATCGAAGTGGTCGCCCCAGCAGGCGAGTTCGACGCCATCGTAGCCCATTTTTTTGGCGAGGGGCGCGAGTTTTTCGAGGGGGAGGTCGGCCCATTGGCCGGTGAACAGCGTGACTGGACGTGGCATCGTATTTGTTTTCGGAGGGTTGAGGGAAGAAGGGGAGAGAGGGGGAATGACCAATGACTAATGTCTAATGGCTAGTGTCGGGTCTAGTGACGTGAGGGGCGGGCTGGGCCGCAAGCGGAAATCTGATTTGTGCGGGCAAAGTAGCGGGTCAGGCGGCGGGCGGGAGGCACTCGAGGAGGTCGAGCGTGGGCGACGGGTTGAGTTGCCACGAGCCGAGGCCGGCGGGGACAAAAATTTTATCGAAGGGACGCAGGACGAGGGTCTCGTCACCGACGGAGAGGGTGCCGGTGCCGGCGGTGACGATGCCGATGAAGCACTCGCGATCGTGGCGGGTGACGGGGCCGCGATGATGGCTTTTGCGGATACGGAAGCAGGGCGTGCGTTCGGAGCCGATGAGCGCGTCTTGAAAGGAGTCGGGGCCGAGCGCACGGGCGCGGCGGGGGGGACAAAAGGCCTCGGTCGCCACGCGCTCGCGGGACCAGCGGCTGAAATCGAAGACATCAAGGCAGAACTCGAGGCCACGACCCATGAAGCGCGCGCTCTCGGGGAGGGTGTAGCCACCGCGTTCGAATTCGAAGCGCACGACGAGATCGCTGGGCTCCATGATTTCCGCGAGCAGGAGACCCGGGCCGAGGGCGTGGGGCACGCCTCCGGGGACGATCAGGGTGTCCCCGACTTTGACCGGGATGCGATCGAAACAGGCTTCGAGACCGGCGATATCTTGGGTGGCGATGAGGTGCCGGAGTTGGTCGCGGGAAGGCGGCCGCTGGAATCCGAGATACAGATACGGCGGATGCGGAAGATCGTCGCGGATGGCGAGGAGGTGGTAGGCCTCGGTTTTTCCCGAAGGGGCGTTGAGGAATTTTTGGGCAAACGCCGCCGTCGGGTGAGCCTGGAGATGGAGCCGGATCGAGGGGTCGAGGAATTTGACGAGGAGCTGGGGACTGGCGCCAAAGCGGGCGGCGTGGGCGGCGCCGAGGTAGTAGGCGGGGTCAGCGGCGAGGAGGTCTGCGAAATTATGCGGCGTCGGGTCGTCGCCACAGTGGACAGCGGAGAGGCCCTCTGCGCGTTGAGAGGCGGAGGCGGTGTGCCGGGTGGCGTCGGGGGGATTGATGGCGCGGGTGGTGGAGGCGATCCAGTCCTCGGGGAAGTGGGTGTCGGCGGGGGAGAATGCGGGCACAGGGACGTGCCCGCCCACCTCGGAGGCGAGTTGGTCGAGGGTGCGGCCCCCGAGATAGGTGCGCCACACGCGATTCGGCGGGAGGCGTAGGATTTTTCCGTGAGGAGCCATGGTGGAGAATGAGGCGGAGGGATGGAGTGTCGTCGAGGTGCGCGCGCTCAGCAACAGCCGTGCGCCGATCACGATGACGGAGCTGCTGCGACCGAGGAAGGCGAGGCGGCAGACGAGGGCATAGGGAATGAACGCGAGCAGGCTGGCGGCGTGCGGGGAAAAAGCCCGTGGGCGTTGTGAGATCGGTGGGGTGCGGGACGCGCTGGTGGTTCGGGAATCCCCTCGGATGCTTCGCCGGGCTCAGAGAGAGAAGACGGATCAGCGGTAGAGCCAGTATTTTTGGCTCTGCTGCTGGTAGATTTTCGCCTGCTCCCGCCACTGTTTGAGCCACCGCTCGATGTCGGTGTTTTTGCCGTTGGCGGCGAGGTCATTGAAGAACGCGCGCGAGCCCAGCAGATTGAGAAACAGGCTGCGTTGCGGAGTGGGGGCGAAGGTAAACGGATTCCTAGGTTCCAGTTTACAGGCGAGCCGCATGAGATGGAAGTTCAGCTCGGTGGGGCGCCAGGCGTCGTAGTCGCGGATCTCGATGTAGAGTCCGGTGCCGGCTTTACCGGTCTTGGTGTTGGGCGCGCTGACGCGCCGGAAGTCGATGCCGGGGAGTTTGAGGGCCCGTAGTTCTTTTTCGTAGACGTCGATCTTGGTCGTGAGGTGGAGCACGCCGCGGAACTGGTATTGCGAACCCACGCCGTGTTTGAAGCCACCGAGTTCGCAGCCGAGGCCGGTCATCGGGTAGCCTTTCACGGCTTCGAAATCCGAGATGAGTGGCGAGGTGGGAATCCAGGTGAGGCCGGTCTCGGTCCAGCGCATCGCACGGGTCCAGCCGCGCATGGGGATGACGGTGAGTTTGCCTTTCGTGCGTTGGGCGTCGGTGAGGGCGTGACGGCCGGGTGCCTCGGGGGCATCTTTCGTCATGCGGGCCAGTTCGCCCATGGTGAGACCGTGCACGTAGGGGACGCGGAAGGCGCCGACGTAGCTGAGGAGGTCGGCGTCCATGGGCGGGCCGTCGGCCTTGAGGCCGCCCAGCGGATTGGGGCGATCGAGGATAATGATTTCGACGCCGTATTCAAAGCAGGCGGACATGGCGCCCTTCATGGCGCTGATAAACGTGTAACTGCGTGTGCCGATGTCCTGCAGATCGACGACGAGTGCGTCGAGGTCCTTGAGCTGGGTTTGGGTAGGCTTGCGAGTCTTGCCGTCGTAGAGCGTCCGGACGGGGAGGCCGGTGCGTTTGTCGCTGTAGTCGTTGAAGTTTTTCCCAGCGGGAAATTCGCCGTTGATGCCGTGTTCGACGGCGAAAAGGGCGACGAGTTTGACGCCGGGAGCGCGGCGGAGGATATCGGCGGTGGGAATGCCGCGGCGATTGACACCCGCAGGATGCGTGAGGAGGCCGAGGCGTTTGCCTTTCACGGCGGCGAAACCGTCGGCCTCTAGGACGTCGATGCCGAGGAGGAGCGGGCCCGGTTTTTCTGCCGGCCTGGGCGGGGGTGTGGCCGTGATTTGTGGCGTGACGAACGGAGCGGAGGGCTTCGGAGTCGGCGGCTGGCTCGCGCTGCAACCGAAGAGACCGAGCAGCGGCACGAGCAGCGGGAGCAGAGGTTGGAAGAACGGGAGACGGAGCGCGCCGAGCATAAAGGTGGTTGAGAGTGGGCTGCGCAGCGGGGCGCGGTCACGTCCAAAAGCGCGCCGGAAGTGCGAAGAGCGTGCTGAACGC
>CAMCHO010000106.1 GCA_945874455.1 Opitutus sp. GAS368
CTTCAGGCCGAGAGCGGCTCGACCTCGGCTTCGAGGCGGCGGCCGAGCGCGGTGCGGGTTTGCTCCAGATCGTAGGCTTGCTGGAGGTTCAGGCAGAAGCGTTCGCCGGTGCCGAAGAAGCGGCCGAGGCGGAGGGCCGTGTCGGCAGTGATCGCGCGGCGGCCTTTCGTAATCTCGGTGAGCCGAGACGCGGGAATGCCGGTGCGCTGGCTCACTTGATAGCAGGTCAGGTCGTGCGGCGTGATCCATTCCTCGAGCAAAATCTCACCGGGCGTGATGTTGGAGACGACGGGCAATTTGGTTTTCATGTCGGATGGGATTTCGGGGAAGACGGAGAAGTTTAATGGTAGTCTACGATTTCGACTTCGTAGACGTCTTCGCCTTTCCAACGAAAGCAGAGGCGCCACTGGTCATCGATGCGAATGCTGTGCTGACTTCGTACAAATTGTCGAAATACAACGCCGTGCTTAGCCAGCGGTTCGTCGCGGTCGTGCGCGCCTTCAGCGCCGCGGCGGGCGCGAGTTTCCATCCGGCGGACTTTCCCGCTGCCTTCAGTTCGTCCGCCGTGCGACTCAATGTCCTCAGGAGCTTTTCCCGTGTCTCCTGCCCAGACCTCTGGCACGACCCGTGTCGCGTTCGTCATCCGTCGGCCCTGCTCGCGCGCATCCAGCTGCGCCCACACCGTCTCCGTGGCTAACCCTGCGGTGCCGATGCCCCAGCCCGTCGACAGCTCGGCGAACCGCTGCTCCTTGCGCGCCGGTTCGT
The DNA here is from genome assembly GCA_945874455.1 of Opitutus sp. GAS368. Classification (GTDB taxonomy): domain Bacteria; phylum Verrucomicrobiota; class Verrucomicrobiia; order Opitutales; family Opitutaceae; genus GAS368. Next base: position 766 of record CAMCHO010000106.1, read on the forward strand.
CTTCGCCCGCCACGGAGCACGGTCATGCCGATGAGCGGGTTATTTCGACACCTTCGTGACCGTGCCCGGCCGCACCGGCGCTCCGCTATCCGCGCTGGCGAGCGCCCCAAAGCAAAGCGCGAGACTTTCGAGATTATTGCGCGCGCTATGCGCCGGCTCGCGGTTCTCCTCAATCGCGCAGAGCAGTTCGCCCATCGCCCCTTGAAATCCACTCGTAAACCACGTCCCGGACAACGGCACCTTGGCCTCTCCGTCCGCCGTGTACAGCACCACGGTCTGCTCTGATAGACTGGGTCCAAAACTGCGCAACGTACCCCGACTCCCGCACACGACCGTGCGATCCTCCTGACCATGCTGCACGTGGCCGTTGAAGTTCAGCCGCACCTGCGCTCCGGGATAGTCGATCACGACATGTCCGAGCATGGGCGGCTTCATTTTTTGGCACCCCGTGCGTGCCACGCTCGCCCACACTCGCTCCGGTCGGCGCCCGCCCATAAATCGCGCCGCCATATCGAACCAATGAATACCGAAATCAAACAGCACCAAATGGTGAATCGCTTCAAACGGCGTGCCCGCCGTCCACGTATGGTCCCATTGCAGCGTGAAATCCACACTCGCCACTTCACCGATCACCCCGGCGTGAATCGCCGCCGCCAGATAACTGAAATGCGGCGCCCAACGCCCGTTCTGATTCACGGCGAGCCTCACGCCTTCCGCGTCGGCCAACGCCACGAGCCGCTCGCCGACCGCAAGATCGAGCACAAACGGCTTTTGACTCAGCACATGTTTTCGCGCGCGCAGCGCAGCCTCAATCACTTCCACGCGCTCCGCCGGATGGAGCGCCACATCGACGATCTCGATCTCACCGCTTCGCAGGACGTCCCGAAAATCAGCGACCACCGTCGCTTCCGGGAAAAATTCCGCCCGCCGCTTCTCCGCGCGATCCCGGTCGCGATCACACAGCGCCACAACGTCCAAACCCATCTCACGATACGCCCGCAGGTGATACTCCGAAATCCCCCCGCAGCCGATCAGCGCAATTTTCGGTCGATACACACGGGGGCGCGGCGGCAGATACGTCAAAACCGGCGCAATCATCACGCCGCCCGCGTGCGCCGCACTCAAGCCGTAGCCGCCTCCCTGGATGTTTTCACTCATGGTCAATCGACGAGCTTCACCGTCTTCCGCAGTCGCGCACTCAGCACCGCGCTGTCCACGATTTGCTGTCCGATCCGCGAAATCTTCGGCGAGAGCGGACCACCGACTTTCCTCCCGTGGGCGAGCGCGTGAAGCACGTGCGCAATCGGCCCACCCTCTTCGGGCGCGAGCACATCCACCGGCACGTCTAGCCCCGCCGGATTCCCCACGGTCTGGAGTCTTACCGACGGCTCATAGTCGTAACTCGCAAGGGTCCCTCGCGTGCCGACCACGACAAAGCCGCACTTCGGCTGCGGCTGCAGTTTCCACGGATCGGCAAACGTGCCCCACCGCGTCTCAAATTTAGACAGTCCAGTCTCGTAGCGCGCCACGACCACACTGTGTTCGTCGACCTCCAGGCCTTTGGGCTGATCCACCACCGCCGTCACCTCAGTAGGAGCACGGCCGTTCATAAACCACGTGCCGAGCGTGGTGCCGTAACCGAGATAGTCGAGCAGCGAGCCACCGCCCGCCGCTTTTTTGTAAAACCAACTTGAGGCTTTTCGTTTCGCGGTGGGTGCAGTCTCAATCTTGTCCGCCCCGTGCCACAGCGGTCCGCGATTGCCGTCGTAAAAATGCACTTCGATCACGCGGCCGATCTCCCCGTCATCGATCAGCCGTTTCGCCGTGACGTGTGCAGGATACCAGCGGAGCGGCCAATTGATGATGAGCTGCTTTTTCGTCGCCGCTACGGCCGCAATCATCGCGTCCGCCTGCGCCAGGGTGGCAGCAAACGGCTTCTCGACCAAAATGTGTGTGCGGTAAGGCGCCACCAGCTGCGTCCATTTAGCGTGCTCCGCCGTCGCTGGGCAGAGAATCACCAGATCGGGTCGCGTCTGCTCTAGGCATTTCCGGAAATCCGTAAACACCCTCTCCGCGGGCACGCTGAAATGGCTGATCACCGCCTGCATTCGCTCCGGCTGCGTATCACTCAAACCGACAATCTCGGCGGCCGGATGCTCGTGGACCTGACGGAGCAGGTCGCCCATGTGCATGTGGTCAAAATTAATGCCGGCAATCTTCCAGGTTTTTTTCATGGCGCGTGGAGGGAGGAGCCTGCGTGCATGCGATTCAGGACTTTGCATAGAACGAGTAAGTCTCGGCCGGCGTCCCGACAAAGCTTTCGTGCCCGTGCCCAGCGGTCATGCCGGCCGATCCTAGCCCGGTCCATTCAGTCGGACCACCGACACTCCTCGGCATCGTACGAAGGAAACTCATGGTGCCGGCTCCAGAGTCAGTCGCTCGCCCGCGCGCAACACCGTGCTCCGCTGCCCGAGCCGCGCACAGGCCGTCACGAAGGCCGCCGGCGACGCAGTATTAAACTCAAACAGCTCGTAGTGACACGGCACTACGCACCGCGCGCCGATGTCGTACGCGAGCTGCGCCGCTTCCCCACCATCCAGATTCCCCGCCACTCGCCTCGCCGGTGCGCGGCCATTGATCGGCAACAAGGCGAGATCGACGGCCAAGGGCCGCAACCGCTCCGCCATCCCCGGAAACCGCACGGTGTCCCCACTGTGGTAAATTCGAAACGGTCCTACGCTCACCACAAAACCCGCAAACTCGGGCCGCAATTCTTCGTGCGCCGCCGGGACGGCCTCGAAGGTAAAGCCACCCACGGTCGCCCGCTCGCCGTCGGCGAGCGGAAGGAAGCGCGCCTGCGCCGCCGCACCCAAACGTTGGTTCACAAAACTCACATTGGCCGCGGGCAAAATCAGTTTCGACTGGGGTGCTGCCGCGAAAATCGGCGCGAGCGTCTCCGCATCCAAGTGATCCGTGTGATTGTGCGATGTCGTCACCACGCTCACAAAATCCAAACGCGCCGGATCAACCACCCGCGCCGTCATCCGCACATGCGGTTTGTCGGTCGCGGCGTATTTTTTTGTGAGCGAGTCGCTCAGATACGGATCGAATAACAGACACTCACCGCCGTAGCAGACGAGAAACCCGCTCTGGCCCAACCACCACACTGCGAGCCGTGCCGAGGTGGCGTCGGCCCGGGTCGCCGCCACCTGCGCGAGGAACGCGTCGTCTTGGAGCACAGGACGGATCACAGGCCACGTTCCTTTTTCACTTGGCGAATGCCCGCGACCATATTCTTCAACTTGGGCTGCGCCGCCCAGCGCGCCGTCTGGCTCAGGCCGCAATCGGGCGCGAAGACCAGCCGGTCCGCCGGCGCGTGTTGCAGGCACCAGCGCACGCGATCCGCGATATTCTCCGGGGTTTCGACGTAGTAGCTCTTCACATCGACGATGCCCACGGCCACATCCATCCGCGCCGCGATCTGCGCGATCAGCTCGATTTCGGCAAACTCGCGGCTCGCCATCTCGACGTGCATTTCGTCGGCCTTGAAATCGAGAAACGCCGGAAACATCGGCGCGATCTGCCGCGGGCCGATCGCGCGGCCTTTGAAATTCCCAAAGCACAAATGCGTGCAGAGGCGTGTGCGGCCATAGACCGACTCCACCGCGCGGTTGAAAATATCCACGAAGCGCCGCGGGTCTTCCTTGTACGCATAGCAACTCATCGACGGTTCATCGACGCTGATCTCGGTGCACCCGGCGGCGGCGAGGTCTTCGAGTTCCTTGCGCACCATGGGTAACAGCGCCTCCGTGACCGCCCAGCGGTCGGCATACTGCGCATTCGGCGCGAGCCGCCCGCTCAACGTATAAGGCCCCGGCACACTCGCCTTCAGCGTCGCCGCGCCACTCGGCGCGAGACGTTGCAGTCGCTTGAACTCCTCCACCACCCCCAGACCGCGCGGCGCCACCAACTCGCCCGTGATCGCGTGCTTGCCACGTTGGTCATGGGCCGGTGGGCCAAACTTCCGCGGCGACACGGACTCAAGCTCGATGCCCTGGATGTAACCGTAGAACGACAGATTAAAATCAAGCCGCGTCTGCTCGCCATCGGTGATCACATCGAGCCCAGCCTCCACCTGATCGTGCACCGCGGCGATGACCGCGTCGTTCTGAATTTCGCTCACGTCAGAGTGTCCGAATACTTCGAGGTGCTGGCTGGCGAACTCGAGCCAGCTGGGAAAGGGGTAGCTGCCAATCACGGAGCTGCGCAGGGGACAATTTTTCATAGAGAAGAATCGCAATCGTTACGCCGGACCCACATTCGCATACAGTTTGGCGAGCCGATGCGCGTGCTCATCGTAGGCGGCTTCAAACAATTCCGTGGCTCGCGCCGCGCCCACGACCACTCCCGCGCTGAGCACCTTCGGCGGCTGCCCCGCCGCCGTGAGGCGCGCAGCCACTTCGGCCTTGATCGCATTCACCAGCAGGCATCCGCCCACCGTCGAGCCCGGCGCAACCGGCGTATCCAGCCCTTCGATCTTGACCATGGCGTCGCCCACCGGCGCACCGGTGTCGAGAATGAGGTCGGCGAAGTCCGTCAGTTTTTTTCCGTCGGCACGCCGCGAGGTCGATGCCCTCGCGTGCGCCAGACTGACCAGCGCGACGACGCGCACGCCGCGCCGTTTAAACTCTTCCGCCATTTCAATCGGCACCACGTTGCACCCACTCGAAGAAATGATCAGCGCGCTCTCCGCCGTGCTCAGGTCGTAGTTGCGCAAAATCCGCGCCGCGAGCCCGCTCACGTTCTCCAGAAACATCGCCTGCCGCTGGCCGTTCGCGCCGACGACCAAATTATGAAATGAAAGTGAAAGTTCGACGATGGGGTTGAACCCCGGAAACGAACCATAACGCGGCCACATTTCTTCGACCATAATACGCGAGTGCCCGGAGCCGAACAGGTGCACCATGCGCCCCGCGAGAATGGTCTGAGCAAACCAGTCGGCCGCTTGGTGAATAGCCGCGGATTGCGCCGCCACGGTTTCCACGAGACCGCGGATCTTTGAGAGATAAATTTCGGAAGGAGTCATGTGGTTGGAAATTTTTGTAGCGCCCGATACACCGCGCCGAATGCCCCCGCCTGCGCGCCCAGCTTCGCCGGCACGAGCGCCACGCCCGTCGCCCCGATGCGCCACTCCATGCGGCCGAGGGCCACCCTGAGCGGCGTAAATAATACCTCGCCCGCCGCAGCGATGCCGCCACCGAGCACGATCATCTGCGGATCGAGCACATTGATCAGCCCGGCGAGCGCCGCACCCAACGCCCCCGTCGATCGCTCCCAGACCGCGCGCGCCGCTTCATCACCGGCGATCACCGCCGCCACGAGCGCGCGCGTCGTGGCGAATCTCCTGCCACTCCGCCGGCCCACGGTGCAATCGCCCATCGCATCTTCGAGACTGCCCGGCGTTCGTACGATGTCGGGCTCGCCAGCGGGATCGAGCGAGAGGTGCCCCACGTGTCCGGCTCTTCCCAGATGCCCGCGCAAGAGTCGTCCATCCACCATGGCCGCGCCACCCACCCCCGTGCCCAGCGTAACCATCAACACGTTCGTGCCACCGCGGGCCGCACCCAGCCAAACTTCACCGAGCAACGCCGCGTGCGCGTCATTGAGGACCACTGTGGGCAGGCGCAATTCGTTCGACCAATCAAGGCCCTCCAATCCTTGCAGCCTCCCCGGCATGCTCACGATCATTTTCTCATCGCGCGACGCCAGCCCCGGCGCACACAACCCCGCGACCGCAATCGTCGGGAAGCGCCCCTGCAGACCGGCCACCACCCGACGCACATTGTCGCGCCACGCACCCGCGGCCCCGTCTTCCGTCGGCCGCGTATCCTCGGCGTGCACACGGCCCCATTCATCGACCACCAGTCCTTTGACGTGGGTGCCGCCCAGATCGATGCCTAAAATGAACCGTGGCTCACTCATGGGTTCTCCACGGGAATCTGCCCTTCGCTCACCGTCCAACCGCCGTCAACGGCCAACACTTGCCCCGTCACAAACCGCGCCGCATCCGACAGCAGAAACACCGCCGCACCGTCGCAGTCATCCGGCCGCCCGATGCGGCCACCATCGAGCGGCTGCTTCGTCGTAATAAACTTCAGAATACGTTCATCCGCTGCCGCACGTCGGGACATGGGCGTTACCACGAGCGCCGGCGCGAGCACATTGAGTCGAATATTCTGCGCCGCGTAGTAGCCCGCCGCCGACTTCGTGAAGCCCACGATCGCCGCCTTTGCCGCAGCATAAACATGCGTCGCGAAAAACTCCGGCGACGGCGACCACCCGAGCACCGAGCCCATATTCAACACCGCCCCACCGGTGCCCTGGGCGAGAAATTGCTTCACCGCCGCACGGTTCGAGAGAATCACCGATTCCAAATTTAGCTGCAGCGTCCCCCGCAATCCTTCGTCGGTAATCGCATGCAACGGTCCGTCGCCCAGCCGCCGCCCGCTCCCTCCGGCCACATGATACAGGGCGTGAAACCCACCGAAACGTTCCCGCGCGAGCGCGATGGCACCGGGCGCGTGCGCCGGATCGGTGGCATTGCCGACGTGCGCAGCCGACGAACCGCCCAAGCTTGCCGTCGCCGCACTCGCGCTGCCGGCGTCACGCCCAGTGACCACCACCCCGCGCGCCCCCGCCGCCAAAAATGCCCGGGCCGCCGACAGGCCGAGCCCCGTCGTGCCACCCACAACGACGAGGACTTTTCCGGAAAGGGGTTGTTCAGCCATGCAGCAAAGAGGTGCCGTCGTCGCGCGGCTTTCAAACATTAACAAATGGCTCGACGCATAAATTAGTTCGTCGAGGGAGGTCGCGATCAAGCCGCCGCCCTCCTCGCTGAAAAACCCTCAAGCCTTTTCGCCTGCAACGATCGGCCCGCAGTCCCCGCTCAATCCAGGTAGATCAGCTCGTTCATATTTAAGAGGGCGCGACAAAACGCCGCCAGCCCGTGCGTCGCGATCAACCGCCCGGCCGCCGCCCGCTCCGCGACCGTTGGCTCCCGCTGAAACGCGAGCGCATACGCTTCGTCGACGTGCTGCGCGCTCGTCGCGCCGCTGCCATCGCCCAATCGCGCCGCCAATGCCTGCGCCATATCAGTCGTGAAACTGTGGTTCAGCAGCGTGAGCGCCTGCAGCGGCGTCGTGGTATTTGCGCGCCGGGGCGCGGCGAGCGCGATGTCAGGCAGATCGAAATCGTTGAGCACATCGACCACGCTCGCCCGCGCGTTCTGGTGATACACACTTCGCCGATAGGTCTCCGGCCCATGCCGATCCAACGGGAAATACGTGGAGACGTTATTCTGCGTAAATTTGTAGAGTCGGAAGCCCGGCCCGCCCATTTTTGAATCCAGCTTGTCAGCGACGCGCAGCATCGTATCGCGCAACTCTTCCGCGCCCAATCGCCGCGGCGGGAACCGCCAGAGCAACCGCGCCTCTTGGTCAATGCGCGCTGCGTCCGCGCGATGGGCGCCCGACTGCCGATAGGTGCGCGAGAGCAGAATTTCCCGGTGCAACGGCTTCAAGCGCCAACCCGCAGTGACGAGCCGGCGCGCGAGATAATCGAGCAACTCCGGGTGCGTCGGCCGCCCACCCAGAAAGCCAAAATCGCTCGGCGTATCCACAATTCCCGTGCCGAAGTGGTATTGCCATACACGGTTTGCCAACACCCGCGGCGTGAGCGGGTGATCGTCCCGCACGATCCACTCGCCGAGCGCGCGACGGCGCTCGCCTTCGGGCGCATCGGCCTCGAGGGCAAACGAGGGCACGGTGCGATCCACCATCGTCGGACTCGCTGGCACCACCCCGTCACCGGGCTTCAGCGGATCACCGCCCTTGTGCACGAACGTCTTTTCCTCGGGCTGCGCATACTTGCCAGCCCAGATCTCTCGCAGCGGTGGTACCGCCTTCAGCGCCCGATCCACTTTGGCAATCTCCGCCGACACCGTCGCAAGTTGCCGGGCCTCGGCCGGCGTCGTGACTTCGGGACGCGCCCGCTCGATGCCGTGGGCCTCACTCCAGGGTTCGCGTCCCGCGCTCAAAGCCACCGTCCGCCAGGTTTCCCCGTCGGCCGAGACCTGAATCGCGTAGTCGGTTGGCGTCGCCCCCTGCGCCTTGTCTTCGATCATCAGGCCCTTCGCATTACGGAACGAAACGCGGTCGATCGTCTCGGTCTTTGCGAATGTGACCGTCAGCACCGCGGGATCGCCGATGAACCACTGCTCGCCGAATCGCCCGTCGATCGCGAGGTGCGCTCCGTAGGCCTCCGGAAAATCCTCCGCCACCGCCGACTTCGCGCCCTCGGCCCGTGCTCCGTGGCTCGCCAGAGCGACATTCCGCGAGCCCTCACCGGCACTCCACGCCTCAAACTCCACGATCCGCGAGCCCGTGGCCGACTTCGGATTCGCGGTGCTCGCACTCATGAGGAGCTTAACCGCCCGCACCGCCACCGGCTCAAAACGCTCCTCGGTCAACTCGGGGTTCACCTTCGGCCGCGTCGCGACGACCTGCGCCGCCGCCTCTTTCGCACGCCGCGTGACTTCCCGCTCGAGCACGGCGCGCTCCGCGACCCATTTCGTCCGCTGTTCATTCAGCGGCCCCGTTGCGGACTTGAACGCCGCGCGCTCCTCCGTCGACGCCACGACGCGGCGCCCGTGCGTCACACCCTCGAACGCCGCGCGCAGCCGGTAATAGTCCTCCGTGGGGATCGGATCGAATTTGTGGTGGTGGCAGCGAGCACAGTTGATCGTCATCCCCAGAAACGCCCCACTCGTCGCCGTAATGAGATCGTCGAGGGTCGCCGCGCGAATATTCTTCCGAGCCGCCACATCTTGATTACCGACGTCGTCGTAAGGCCCGGCGACGAGGAACGCACTGCCGACTTCAGTTTCCGGCCGGTTCTTACCGATCAGATCGCCGGCGAGATGTTCGACTATGAACTGATTGAAAGGCTTGTCGTCGTTGAGCGAGCGGATCACGTAGTCGCGAAACGGCCAGAGATCGTTAATGAGAAAATTCCGCTCGAAGCCATTGCTCTCACCAAAGCGAACGACGTCGAGCCAGTGCCGCCCCCAGCGCTCGCCGTAGGCCGGTGATGCCAACAAGGTGTCTGCCAGCTCCGTCACTGCGCGCTCGGGCTCTGCGCGATAGACCACCGCAAACGCCGCAACTGCGGCCGCCGTCGGAGGCAACCCCGTCACATCGTAACTCATCCGGCGGATCAGCGTGCGCGCATCCGCCGGCGGATTCAGCGCGAGCCCTTTCGCCTGCAATCCCGCTTCAACATAATGGTCAATCGCAGCCGATCCCGCCGCCACCCCCGCATCAGCCGCGCGCAACGGCTGCAGCGACCACCACGATTTGTCCGCGCGCTTCGCTTCGAGCGGCGCACCATCGCGCGGATCAGGCGCACCCATCTTCACCCACGTTACGAGATCAGCGATGACTGCGTCCGGCAGCTTCGGTTTCTTTGGCGGCATGGCCAGATCATCCTCGAGATGCTGCACAGCCCGGATCAGCAGACTCTCCTCCGGTTTCCCCGGTACAATCGCAGCCGTGCCACCGTCTCCGCCCACCAACCACCCCGCGCGCGAATCGAGGCGCAGCCCGCCCTTGATCTTCTTCGCCTGGTCGCTGTGGCATTCGTAGCAGTGCTCAACCAGCACCGGCCGAATCTTCTGTTCAAAGAACGCGACCCCCGCCGCATCGGCGGCGTCTACGCGAAGCGAAAGCAGCAGCAAGCCGACGAGCAATCGTCCCATCGGTCCAGAACTCCTGAGCTTTAGAAACGTGATTCGTGCGGATTTCATGTGGGAACGTTTGCTCGGCCAGCCATCTGCGGTGCCCCGAATCTGCGGGAAATCTCAGCCGCCAGCGCACTCGCCGAGATTGCGCCGCCGCTCTTCCGGATTGCTCCCACAGATTCAGGACTCCGCAGATTCCGGAGACCATTCGTTGCGGTCCCCACGGCAGAGTGATCGCTCGGCAGCGCTCGGCCAGCCATCTGCGGTGCCCCGAATCTGCGGGAAATCTCAGCCCCCAGCGCACTCGCCGATTTCGCGCGGCCGCTCTTCCGGATTGCTCCCACAGATTCAGGACTCCGCAGATTCCGGAGACCATTCGTTGCGGTCCTCACGGCAGAGTGATCGCTCCGCAGCGCTCGGCCAGCCATCTGCGGTGCCCCGAATCTGCGGGAAATCTCAGCCCCCAGCGCACTCGCCGAGATTGCGCCGCCGCTCTTCCGGATTGCTCCCACAGATTCAGGACTCCGCAGATTCCGGAGACCATTCGTTGCGGTCCCCACGGCAGAGTGATCGCTCCGCAGCGCTCGGCCAGCCATCTGCGGTGCCCCGAATCTGCGGGAAATCTCAGCCCCCAGCGCACTCGCCGATTTCGCGCGGCCGCTCTTCCGGATTGCTCCCACAGATTCAGGACTCCGCAGATTAGGAAAAGAAATTTTTACAGACATCATCATCGGACCTTTGCTCGATCAGCCATCTGTGGCGCCCTGAATCTGTGGGAAATCTCGGTTCGTCGGCGCCATGACAAACCGCACGTCCACCGCCTTGCGCCCGAAATGCACGGCGATGCCCCACGGTAGCCCTAGCCAACGCAGATAGGTTTGCAGGTAGGCGCGATCCGTCGCAGAGACACCCTCACCGAGTGCTCCAATCGTCAGCGCGCAACGCGACTGTACTACGATGCACCGCAGATTCGCGACGCCGAGTCGCCCCACTTCCACCGCAGGTGCGAGCAAGTGGCCGACCCCATCAGCTTTTAGCGCGGCAACCACCAGTCCTCTCCACGTCGTTTCCCGATACCCGAGTCCGTGATCCCGCTGCACCTGCCCCAGCAATTCCACGAGTGCCGTCGCTAGACCGGAAGGCTCGGCCCATGCGGGAACCAACACCACAGGGAACTCCGCTACGACCGACGTAAACACGACGCGTTTGAAGATCAGGCTCGCCTTGCCGAAATCGAAAAGTAGGCCGGTGCCGATCGCCCAAAATTTCTGATACGCCAGCAGCTGGGTGAAGTGATCAGGCAAAAACTCAGTCCGCAGCGACTTCAGCTCCACGATGAGTTGCGCTGGAAAAACAATATCGGGTTCAAAGGCATCCGCCACCTGCCCACGATAGACCAACTCCCGCCGCAACTTGGATTCATGCCCGACTCCACCCGCCACCAGCCGCGCCACCAGATCCCGGTGATATAACTCCTCGGCCAGTCCCGGCCCGAGCGAACGGTGCGTTTCCATCGCCTGACCAATAACCAGATGGGTGAACGGATCTGTGCTCATTGCGAAATAGGATTCGCCCGACTCCCAGAATCATTGTCCCGCCGACACGCCGACGGCTTCACCCTTCCTGCCCGCACTTCACTATCAGCGGTCCGTTCATCTGCGGCCTCCCGAATCTGCGGGAAACCGTTCATGCCAACACGCCCTTCAACACGTGCCCGTGCACATCGGTGAGCCGGCGGTTCGAGCCGTTGTGGTAGTAAGTCAGGCGCTCGTGATCGACGCCGAGCAGGTGCAGCACCGTCGCATAAAAATCGTAGACGGTCGTCACGTCCTGCACGCTGCGCCGACCGAAATCATCTGTGGCCCCGTGGCTCACACCGCCCTTCACCCCCGCGCCCATGAACCAGGTCGTGAACGCATCGGGATTGTGATCACGCCCGGCCGTCCCTTCCTGATGCGTCGGCATACGACCAAACTCGCTGCACCAAATCACCAGCGTATCCGCCAAGAGGCCACGTTGCTTCATATCCGCCAACAACGCGGCCGTCGGTTGGTCGAAGATCGGCGCGTGGCGTTCGTAGTCCGCCTTGAGCGTTTTATGGGCATCCCAATTGAGCAACCCGTCCACCGCGCTCGCCCGCGACGCACAATACAGACTCACATAGCGGACCCCCTTTTCGAGCAGTCGACGCGTGAGCAGGCAATTGCGGGCATAGCTCGCTTTGAGCGTATTCGGATCATTCGTACCGTAGAGCGCCTGCACGTGCGCCGGCTCGCGCGACAAATCACTCACTTCCGGCGCGGCGAGCTGCATGCGCGCCGCGAGTTCGTAGGCCGCGATCCGGGCCTGCAACTCGCTGTTGCCCGGATGCGCCTCCGCGTGGCCGGCATTCGCACGCGCCAGAAACGCCCGCGTCGCCGCTTCCTCCGCCTCGGAAATATTCCCGGGTCGCGCGAGGTTCCGCAGCGGTTGGTGCGCGGCGAGCACCACGGCCTGATGCTGCGCCGGCAAAAATCCGTTGCCCCAGTTCGCCTTGCCGTTCGGTGGCTCCCCACGGATGTCCTGCAACGCGACAAACGTGGGCAGGTTTTCGTTAAGGGTGCCCAGACCGTGACTGATCCACGCCCCGGCGCTCGGAAAGCCCTCGCGCGTAAAACCCGTGTTCATCGCAATGCAGCCGGGGCCGTGCGTATTCGAGCGCGACGTCATCGAGTGCACGAAGGCCATGTCGTCCACGTGCCGCGCCATGTGCGGCAGGAGCGTCGAAATCATTTTTCCGCTGCGTCCCGCCGGCGCGAAGTCCCACGGCGACCGCATGAGATTCCCATTCTTGCCTTGAAACGTCACCTCCGCGTCGCCGCCCGGTAGTGGCGTGCCATGGAATTTCTCCAGCATCGGCTTGTGATCCCACAGGTCCACATGCGACGCGCCACCCGGGCAGAAGATCTGCAACACCCGCTTCGCCTTCGCCGGAAAATGCGGCAACACTCCGCCGCCCGCCGCCCCGTGCAGATCCCCGCGCAGCAGCCGCGCGAGGGCGACACCGGCAAGACCAGTGGTCATTCGTCCAAGAAATTGTCGGCGGGCAAGTTCGAGCGGGGCGCCTGTCATTGGGGAAACCCGAGAGCATTCAGAAACGGAATCATCCGCAAATGTTTTTCTTGTGCGCACTCGCCCTTCGCTCTTCCCGCTCGCGGCTCGTCGTTCGTCCCGCTCGCGGCCCTTCGTTCTTCCCGCTCGCGGCTCGTCGTTCGTCCCTTGCGCACACTTGCACCGCGCCGTCTTTTTTGCCCACGTTATCCCCGTTTCTCATGCCGACCCACACCCAACCCTTGATGTCCTTCCTTTCCCCTACCCGAGTGCTCCGCGCCGCCTTGCACTTCGCGCTTGCTGTTGTGCTCAGCGCCGCGCCAGCCGTCCGCGCCGCCGACTCAGTTACCACCGCCACCGCCGCCACCGGCACGATCCAGGGCCGCGTGCTCAGTCCAGTCACCCAGGAATACCTGCGGAACGTCGAGGTCACCATCCCCGGCACCCGCCTCGCTACCTTCACCGGTGACGACGGTTTCTACACGTTTACCCAGGTCCCCGCCGGTCCCCGCGACGTCACGGTCTCCTATACCGGCTACGACTCCGCCACCGCCCGCGTCAACGTCTCTCCCGGCACCGTTGCCACCCGCGATTTCGAACTCGTCGCCACCGGCTCCCGGCCGGCCGCAGCCGCCTCGCCTACTGCCCCCGGCACATCCGCCGGTCCGATCAAACTGATGGAGTTCGTCGTCTCCTCCGAGCGCGAGGGCAACGCCAAGGCCATCATGGAGCAACGCGCCGCCCTGAACGTGAAGAACGTCATCGCCGCCGATAACTTCGGCGACATCACCGGCGGCAATGTCGGCGAGTTCATCAAGTATATCCCCGGCGTCGTGATCGACTATAACCAGTCCGACGCCCGCGCCGTCCGCATCGGTGGCCTCGATCCGAAATACGTCGGCGTCAGCGTCGATGGCATGCGCATGGCCAGCGCGCAGGGCGCGGCGTTCGGCGGTGACTCGCGCCAGTTCGAATTCGAGCAGTCGTCCATCAACAGCGTCGAGGCCATCGAGGTAAACAAGACGCTCACCGCCCGCATGGACGCCGATTCGCCCGCCGGCGCCATCAATTTCCGCAGCAAGAGCGCCTTCGACCGCAAGGGCCGCGAAATCACCGCCCAGTTTTCTCTCACCGCCAACGAGTATCAGATGACGCTCCGCCGCGTCCCCTCACCCACCAACGAACTCCGCCGCGTCGTGTTTCCCGGAGGAAATTTCAGCTACGCCGAGGTCTTCGGCGGCAGACTCGGCGTCCAGCTCAACGTCGGCGGCTCCACCATGTATGGCGAACAGGAGCAGATCACCCACGCCTACGATTTCTCCAACGTCGCCACCGGCCCACGCATCACCGGTCTCACGTTCAAGGATGCTCCGAAGGTCATCGAGCGCGCCTCCCTCGGTGCCACCTTCGACTACAAAATCACGCCGCGCCTCATCGCCTCATTGCGCGTCACCGGCTCACACCTCAGCGACGAATTCTACGCCCGCAATCTCCAGTTCACCGCAAATATCGCGCAGATCGATCCGGCTTCCACGCTCACGAAAATCATCGCCAACTCCACCGCCAACGCCAACACGCGCCTCAACGCCTCGAGCAACCACCGCAACAAACGCAACGCCACGCTCACCTACGTCGGCAAGCTCGAGTACACCCGCGGCGATCTCACCCTCACCGCCGGCGGCGGCTACTCCCGCAGCCGCACCCACTACGAGGATTTGCGCGACGGCTATTTTCAGACGTCCACCCTCAGCCTCACGCGCATGAGTTGGATGGCCGAGCGCACCAACACCAACTCCACCGAATGGACCATGACGCAGCTCGCCGGCCGTCCTTGGGGCGACATCGCCAACTGGGGTCGCGATGATCCCAACGCCAACAACATGGTCAGCACCGCCCGCGGCGGCCATAGCCAGGTGTTCGCTGGCAACCTCGACGCGAAGAAAACCTTCAACGTCGCCGGCCTCCCCGTGCAGGTCCTCACCGGTGTAAAATCCCGCCTCACGACCTTCGATATCACGTGGGGCGGTACGCAGAACTGGACCTTCGTCGGGCCGCGCGGTATCCAGAACGACCCGACCACCCTCGTCATCGACGAGTCCCGCCACCCCTACGACCCTAAGCGCGGCGGCAACGTCACCCAGCAGAATTTCCCGTGGCCCGACACCATCGCCATGGCCACGCTTTTTCGCACCAATCCCGAGCAGTTCGTCCCCAACACCGTCGGAAATTTCACCAACGCGTTCACCACGCCGCGCTCCGTGAAAGAGCAGATCGATGCCGGCTACGCCGAGGCCAACACCCGCTGGAACCAGCTCCGTTTCAATCTCGGCGCTCGCTACGAGCGCACGCGCACCGTCGGCCGCACGTTTGATATTTTGCCCGCCGCCGTCGTCCGCGCCGCCGGCTTCACCGCCGGCACGATCCCCTACGTCATCCACCAATATCGCAACGGCGTGCGCCCCTCCACCTACGGCAGCTACGACAACCTCTTCCTCAGCGGCGGCGCGAAATACTCCTTCTCGCGCAATCTTGTTTTCCAAGTCGCCGCCAGCCAATCCATCGGCCG
>CAMCHO010000107.1 GCA_945874455.1 Opitutus sp. GAS368
ACGGTCAACAACGTCCTCGACAGCGAGCCGCCCTTCGACGCCGGCAACAACCGCGCCCCGTTTTTCTACAGCCGCTACGGCAATGTCCGCCTGCGCGACTACGTCCTCCGCGTGAAAAAAGACTTCTAACCCCGCGCGTCGCCCTCGCCTTCGCCCAACCGCAAAACCGTCCACTCCGCCCATGTCACGTTTTCTCCCCACTGTCCTCTTCGCCGCCGCCACCTCGCTCGCACTCGCCGCACCCGCACACGCCGCCGCCGCGGCACGCCCGCCCAACGTCGTCCTCTTCCTCGTCGATGACCTTGGCTGGCGCGATCTCGGCGTCCAAGGCAGCACCTTCTACGAAACCCCGCAGCTCGACCGTTTCGCCCGCGCCAACGTGCGGTTTACCGACGCCTACTCGCCCTGTCACGTCTGCTCACCCACGCGCGCCAGCATCCTGACGGGCAAATACCCCGCGCGCCTTCAGCTCACCGATTGGCTGCCCGGTCGCCGCGATTTCCCGTCCCAGAAATTTACGAACGCCACACCCCGTCCGCACCTGCCCTACGAGGAGAAATCCCTCGCCGAGGCCCTCAAGGAGCGCGGCTATGCCACCGGTCACTTCGGTAAATGGCACCTCGGCGAGGAGCCGTCCGGGCCGCTGCAGCATGGCTTCGACGTACAGGTTCCACGGTGGAACAAGTGCTGTCCGAACAAGAGTTATCACGCGCCATTCGGCTTGGAGGGACTCAGCGATGCCCCGGGCGATTACCTGACCGATCGCCTCACGGACGAAGCCTTGAAGTATGTCGAAGAAAACAAAAGCCGACCGTTCTTTCTCTACCTCTCTCATTTCGCCCCCCACGATCCCATCCAGGGCCGGGCTGATCTCGTCGCGAAATATCAGGCCAAGTTGGCCCGCAGCGCGCCCGCCAAAGGGTCGCCGTTTGTGCTCGAGGGAAATCCCGATGGGAAGAACGCCCCGACGCGGACCCAGCTGGACGCGTGGCTTAAGGAAAATGCCTATCAAGGCTTCCGGGTGCATCCCAACCAGACGGTCAAAATCAAGCAGCACCAGGACAACCCGCAATTCGCCGCCATGGTCGAGTCCATCGACGAAAGCTTCGGGCGGGTGATCGCGAAACTCGAGGCGCTGGGCCTCAGCGAAAACACCATCGTGATTTTCACGTCGGACAACGGCGGCATGTCCGCCGCGAACTTCGGTCGTCCCGATCGCGTCGTGGCGCCGACCGCGCTCGATGCCGCCTTCGCCACCTCCAATCTCCCGCTCCGCGGCGCCAAGGGCTGGCTCTATGAGGGCGGCATCCGCGTGCCGCTCTTCATCCGCTGGCCCGGCCGCAGCGCATCCGGCACCGTCAGCCAGGTCCCGGTCATCGGCACGGACCTCTATCCCACGATCCTCGATATGGTCGGCGCCCCCGCGCTCCCCGCGCAACACGTCGACGGCGTGAGCCTCGCCGGCCTCGTCCGCGGCGGCCCCGCGCCCGAGCGGTCCGCGCTCTTCTGGCACTTCCCCCACTACAGCAACCACGGCATGCAGAGCCCCGGCGGCGCCGTCCGCCAGGGCGACTACAAGCTCCTCGACTATTTCGAGAACCACACCGTCCAGCTCTTCAACCTCCGCGACGACGTCGGCGAGCAGCGCGATCTTTCCCGCGAGCAACCCGAGCGCGTCCGCGAGCTCACTGCCTTGCTCCACAACTGGCGCCGCCAAGTCTCCGCCGCCATGATGGAGCCGAATCCGGACTACAAGGGGCAGGAGTAGGCGCTCCCCGCGCCCACGCCCGCCGTCCGCCAAGACTCCGCACCGTCTCCCTGTTTACCCTGCTCTCCCCCTCGCTCCTGCTCCCGCCTCAACCCATGTCCCCCTCCGTTCCTCGCGGACTCCGTCTCAGCCTCTTAACCTGCACACTCTTCGCCATAGCTACGTTCGCTCACGCCGCCGTCGAGCGCCTCAACGTGCTCATCATCACGACCGACGACATGAGTTGCGATTCCGTCGGCGTCTACGGAGCGACGCCCCGCGACCTCACGCCCAACATGGATCGTCTCGCCGGCCAAAGCCTGCGCTTTGCTCACGCGTTCGTGCAGGTCGGCAACTGCATGCCTTCGCGCAACGTGATGTTCTCCGGCCGCTATCCGCACAACAACCGCGTCGAGGGTTTTTACGAAGTCCGCGATCCCGGCTACCCCGTAATGTCCGATCTCATGAAAGCCGCCGGCTACTTCACCGGCATCCGCGGCAAGGTGGACCACTCGACGCCCTACACGCCCTACCCCGGCTGGGACCTCATCCTCGACACACTCCCCGACGGCACCGCCGCGGATCAGAAGAATCCCGAATCTTATTACCGCTCGACCCAGCACGGCATCGCGCGCGCGAAGCAGGCCGGCAAACCGTTTTGTTTAAACCTCAACATCTCCGATCCCCACAAACCGTTCTACAACGAGGACGGTAAACCCGAGGTCAACAAACCGAGCCGCGTCTATACGCCCGCCGAAATCACCGTGCCCGGCTTCCTCCCCGACGATCCCAAAGTGCGCGCGGAGCTCGCCCTCTATTACTCGACCGTCCGCCGCGGCGACGACTCCCTCGGCGCAATTTTTCGTGCGCTCCAGGAATCCGGCGAAGACGCCCGCACGCTCATCATTTTCCTCTCCGACCACGGCATGCCACTGCCGTTCGCGAAGACGCAGCTCTACTTCCACAGCACCCGCACGCCGTTGATGGTGCGTTGGCCCGGCGTCACGAAACCCGCCACCGTCGACGACCGCCATCTCGTCTCCGCCGTCGATCTGTTGCCCACGCTGCTCGAAATCGTCGCCGTGCCCGCGCCCGCCGGCATGGACGGCCGCAGTTTCGTCCCCGTCCTCCGCGGTGAAACCCAGACCGGCCGCGACTTCGTCGTCGCCGAATACAACGAGAACTACGCGGGCAATCGTCATCCGATGCGCTCAATCATCACGAAGGACTACGGCTATCTTTTTAACCCGTGGTCCAACGGCACCCGCGTGATGGACACCGCCACCAAGGGCACCGCCACCTACCGACGCATGGTCGCACTCGCGAAAACCGATCCCGCCGTCGCCGCGCGCCTCGACCTCTTCGAGCACCGCGTACCTGAAGAACTTTTCAACTACGCTACCGATCCCGACGCCCTGCAGAACCTCATCGCCGATCCCGCCCACCGCGCCCCACGCGACGCCCTCATCGCCCAACTCGACGCGTGGATGGTGCAAACGCGCGACCCAATGCTTTCCGTCTTCCGCGCCCGCCACGACCGCGCCGCCCGTGAGGCCTACATGCAAGCCGTGGTCCCCCAAGCCGACGAACGCAACGGGGCCAAACCAAAACGCGCCGGCAAATGACCTCCTCCCGGATCCGCTGCCCCCTGAAAATCCAGTTTCCGACCAATAGATGAATACAATGGATAAAGAGATGATCCACCCCGCACGTTCTGCGAACCCTGCACCATCGGTGTCGGGCTTGCCCATCGTGTCGCCTGAGTTCCTCCGCTCCGGCGCCCTGCGCACGGTCGCGGCCCTCAGCCTGAGCGCCGTTGGTCTCCTCACCCTCGCGGCCAGCCCGCGCACCCTCGCACAGGCAACGACCGCCCCGGTCCCGGCCGAGTCGGCGGTAAAAAAGCCAGCGGCGAAAGAAACGGACGAAAAGGGGGTGCAGAAGTTGACCGAGTTCGTCGTCTCCGCCGACAAACCTTACACCGACCGCAACGTCGATATTCCGCGCACGATCGATGACGTGCAGCCCTATTACATTTTTAAGAGTGAGACCATCGAGGAGGTCAATTCGGTCGACGTGAACACGTTCCTGAAGGAGCAGCTCTCGATGAACACCGCCAGTTCGTCGCAAAGCATCGTCCAGCCTGTGGCCGGCGGCAACGGCAACCTCATCAGCGACATCGACCTGCGCGGCATGGGCAGCTCCCGCACGCTCGTCTTGATCAACGGCCGCCGGGCGGCGCCGGCGCAGAACAGGGGCGCCTTCGGGCAGGTGGACCTCAATACGATTCCGCTCAGCGCAATTGAACAGATCATCGTCCTGCCGGGCGGCGCGTCCGCGATTTACGGCGGCGCCGCCTCCGGCGGGGTGATCAACGTCGTCCTCAAGAAAAACTACACGGGTGGCGCTGTCGCGATGACCTATGGCGACGTCTTCCGAGGTTCCTCCCGCACCCGGAGCGGCGACGCCACACTGGGCTTTTCCCTCGGCGCCAAGACCCACGTGATGCTGACGGCCAATTACAAGGACCGCATTCCGCTCACGATCGGCGACCGTCTCTACATCCGGGACTATGACGCCCGGGTCATGGCCAATGTCCCCAACGGCGCGACGGGCAGCCGCTGGACGGCCACTTCCCCTTATCCCGGGGCCACGCCCAATATCATCCTGAATCCCGCTGCGTTCAACGGTTACACCAATCCGAGCAACGCCTCTCTCCTCCTTAAGAACGGTACCTCGCTCAACTCCACCCGGACGTACATTCCGGCCGGCACCGGGCCCGGGACAAACCTCTCCGCTGCGCTGGTCGCCAACGCTGGCAGCTTGAACTTTAACGCGGCGCCAACCCTTTACCGCGGCCTCAATTCCCCGCTCGGCAGCGCGCCTCTGAGCCGGGCCTTCCGGGTTGCGGTCGACCGCGAACTGACCTCCAGCCTCCAGGCCTTCACGGAGGTCAGCTTCTCGAACACCACAGGGAACAACTATTCCGACCCGTTCGCGGCGACCTACACCGTGCCGGGCAACGCGCCCACCAATCCCTTTCGCCAAAATGTCTTTATCAATTTTCCACGCCTCACCAAAACGCCGAATATTTCCACGAGCAAAACCCTTAACCTCTCGGTCGGCCTCGTGGCCAACATCGGGGCCGGCTGGCGCGGCCAGACCTCCTACACTTGGTCGCGCAGCACCTTCTCCTACCGGGCGTTTCTCGACGATCCCACGGCAATGATCAACGACCTGAACAGCGGCGCCTTGAATCCCTTTGTCGATACGGTGGCCTTCCCCCTGAATGTCGCGGCCAACCTCGCCACCTACGATTATGCCGGTAACAGTCTGATGAATACCGTTGACCTGCATGCCTCGGGCCCCGTGCCGTTTCTGGGCGGGTTGACTCCCATCCTCACGATCGGCCTCGAGCATCGCAAGGAAGGCAGCGATGATCACACGGGTCGCCGCCGATTCGCGCGCACGCCCAGCGCGGACAACGACATCCTCTACTTTGGCCAGGCGCAGGCCGTGGACTCCGCGTATGCCGAGACCACGATCCCGTTCGTCAAAAAGGAGAACGCCCGGACCATGCTGCGTGCCTTCGATTTGCAGCTTGCCGCCCGCGCAGAACTTTATCGCGCGGGCATCAGCACGGCCTCCCAGACCACCTTCCCGAACAATTCCGCCGCCAACACCGCCAGCGGGGCGCTGGGTTACCATAAGAAACGGGAGATTTTCCAGACGAGCCCGCTGGCCGGTTTGAAATACCAGCCAATCAGGGAGCTGACCTTTCGCGCTTCCTATAACGAGGCGTTCGTCCCGCCGAGCATCGCTCAGCTCACTGGCGGCGGCGCGCAAGGCGTGGGGCCGGTGATTGTTGATTCCAAAACCGGCTCGAGTTACCGGGTCAATGTCGCCTCCGGCGGCAACCCGAACCTGAAACCCCAGATCTCGGCCACCCGCAGCCTAGGCGTGATTTGGGAGCCAAAATCGGAGGTTCTGAAGGGCTTCCGGTTCAATTTCGAGCGGTTTGAAATCCAGCAAAAGGACTCCATCGCCACGCTGAACGCCCAGGAGATGGTCGACATCGAGGGTCTGCCCGCCGTGGCCGGACGGATCGTTCGCGATCCCACGACCAAGCTCATCACCAACCTCGATCTCACCGCCTTAAATTATGCCGAAAATGTGAGCAGCGGTTATGACGTGTCCGCCGCCTACCGGAAGAACACCTCCGCCGGCGTGTTTAACTTCAATGCCGGCGGCACAGTCATGCAGATCTACGAGCGATCCACGGCGGGGGGCGAGCTGGCGTCCTACTTGGGCTTCGTCAATCGCAGCGGTGTGGCCAAGCACAAAGCCAACGCCGGGTTGAATTGGTCGCGCCACGGTTGGAAGCTGAGCTGGAACACGATTTACTTCGGCAGCTATCAGCAAAACGGCGCGCCTGGCGATCCCCTGGGCGCGGCCCGGTTCGTCGTGACGATGGGCGGGACAACAGTCCCCGCCCAGCAAAGCCACAGCTTCCGCGCTAGCTACGACTTCGGCCGGAAGGAGGACCGCTCCCGCCTGCTGGCAGGAATGAGCGTCACGCTTGGCATCAACAATGTCTTCGACCGGGCGCCGGCCTTCGACCCTTACTACGGTAACTTCATGAGCAGCCCCTATGTCTCCCAGAGCGGCCGCGAATGGTGGCTGCGCGTGAAAAAGACCTTTTGATCCCCGCCGTCCCGAGTCGCGCCATCGAACCCTTAACCCTCCGCGATCATGTCTCATTTCCCCTGGTTTGTCCTGCTGCTCTGTTTTTCGGTTGCGGTCCCCCGCCCCGTTTCCGGCGCCGCCTTGGCGAAACCGAATATCGTGATCGTGATGGTCGACGATCAGGGCTACGGCGATCTCGCCGTGCACGGCAACCCCGTGCTCAAAACCCCGCACATGGACCGGCTGCACGCGGAGAGTATTCGCTTCACGGATTTCCACGTGGCCCCGATGTGCACGCCGACGCGCGGGCAGCTCATGACCGGCGTCGATGCGCTCCGCAACGGCGCGATGAACGTCAGCAGCGGCCGCACGAATCTGCGGCGCGATTTTCCCACGATGCCCGAAATCCTCGCCGCCGCCGGCTACCGCACCGGCATGTTCGGCAAGTGGCACCTCGGCGATAATTACCCCTACCGCCCGCAGGACCGCGGGTTTCAGGAATCGATCTGGTATCAGTCGTCGAGCATCCCTTCCGCCGCCGGCTACTTTAACAACGACTACTTCGACGACATCTACCAACACAACGGCGTCAACCGGAAGTACGAGGGCTACACCACCGACGTGTTTTTCCGCGAGGCGCAGACTTGGATGAAACAACAGGCGGCCCGCCACGAACCGTTCTTCTGTTACCTGCCACTCGCCGCCGCCCACGGTCCGTTCTTTGTCCCCGATCGTTATCGCGAACCCTACCGCCAGCAACCACCGCGCATCGCGAGCTTCTTCGCGATGATCG
Source organism: Opitutus sp. GAS368 (assembly GCA_945874455.1). Taxonomy (GTDB): domain Bacteria; phylum Verrucomicrobiota; class Verrucomicrobiia; order Opitutales; family Opitutaceae; genus GAS368. Next base: position 7,224 of record CAMCHO010000107.1, read on the forward strand.
CCAACATCGACGAGAACCTCGGCCGGCTCGATGCGTTCCTCCGCGAAAACGGCCTGCACGAAAACACGATTCTCATTTTCATGACCGACAACGGCACCGCCACCGGCGACCCCGTCTTCAACGCCGGCATGCGCGGCAAAAAAATCGGGCTCTACGACGGCGGGCATCGCGTGCCGTTTTTCATCCGCTGGCCCGCAGGAAAACTGCGCGCGGTCGGCGACGTCGCCGCCCTGACGCAGGTGCAGGACGTTCTCCCCACCCTCCTCGAACTCTGCGGCGTAGCGAAGCCCGCTGCGGCTCGGTTCGACGGCACGAGCCTAGCCGGCCTCCTGCGTGATCCCGCCGCGACACTGGCCGATCGGAAACTCACGATTCAGTTCTCCCGCATGAACGACTCCCGCCCCAAACCCGGCGATGCCGTCGTGCTGTGGAAGCGCTGGCGCCTCGTCGCCGACCAGGAACTCTACGATCTCGCGACCGACCCCGCGCAGGAGCGCAACGTCATTGCGCAATTTCCGGAAGTCGCGGCTGCGTTGCGCGCTCACTACGCGACGTGGTGGGCCGGAGTCGAACCGCGCCTGCTCGAGGTCAGCCCAATCCACCTCGGCTCGTCGCGCGCCAATCCCGTCCAGCTCTCACCGTGCGATTGGGTGGATGTGTTCTTCGATCAACAAAACCAAGTGCGCCGAACGAAAAAGAACGGCGCGTGGTCGCTCTTCGTCGAACACGCCGGCGACTATGAAATCTCGCTGCGCCGCTGGCCCCTCGAAGCCGATGCGCCGATCACCGCGGCCATGCCCGCCTTCCCAGGGGTTGATGGTGGCTTTGCCGCCGGCGATGCCTTTCCCGTCGCAAGCGCCGACCTGAAATTCGGCGCGGAGCTGCGACAGCAAGCCGTCACGGCCGAGGACAAGTCGGTCACCTTCCGCGTAACGTTGCCGCGCGGCCCGCTCGCCCTGCAGACGTGGTTTCGCGACTCCGCCGGCCAGGAAATAGCGGGCGCCTATTACGTCTACGTCCGCGCGCTACGTTCCGAAAAGTAATGTGCGATGAGCAACCATTCCACTATACCTTACGCCCGCCCAAGCCTTCCGCCTCACCGCCAATCGTTCTCCCCTTCACTCCGCTCCACGTCCTGCCACCCGCTTTCCCGAAATTCAGCATCATGACCCATTCGAAATTCCGTCTCTACGTCGCCCTCTTCGCCGCCGCCCTGTCCTCCGCCCACGCCGCCCACCTCACGCTGCGCCAGGACGCCAGCACGCACACGATCTCCGTGTATCGTGACAACGTCGTCGCACCCATCCTCACGCAGAACGCGAAACCCGATTTTCGCCCCTACCTGCACCCGATCGTTTCGCCCGACGGGAAGAGCGTGCTCACCGAGTTCAGCCCCGGCCACCACAAGCACCAGACCGGCATCTACTGGGGCCTCACGCGCGTCAACGGCCGCGATTATTTCCACAATCCCGCCAATGGCTACTGGCGCCGCGTATCCAGCGAAATCCTCGCCGAGCACGGCAGCACGGTGAAATGGTCCACCCTCTACCATATGCTCGACGCCGCCGGCCAGCCGATCATGGCGGAGACACAGACCTGGACCATGCGCGACAGCGGTGACCGTTACCTTCTCGATCTTGAATGGAAAGGCGAGGGTCTCGTCGATCTCACCGTCGCGAAATATGAATACGGCGGGCTCTTCGTCCGCATGCCCTGGCGCGCCGGCATGGAGGGCGCCGTCGTCAACAGCAACCGCCAGCAGAACAAGCGGGCCACCGGCGAGCGCGCGCTCTGGGTCGACATCGGCCTCAAACTCGAGGGCCGGACCGACCAAGCGCACATCGCCGTATTCGATCATCCGAAAAACTCCGACTACCCGCTCCCGTGGCGTGTCGACGGCCAGATGGGCGTGGGTCCGAGCCGTGCCATCTCCGGCGACTGGTCTATCGCCAAGGGCAAGACTGAGACCATCCGCCATCAGCTCGTCGTCTACACCGGCGAACTCAACGACCTCAAGATGACCGAGAGCTGGAAGGCCTACACCGGCCAAAACAACGACAGCATCCTTTGGCGCCTCGCCAAGGCCGAGGGCCTGAGGGCCACCTTCCTCACCGGCGAACAGGCCGCCGCCAAAATGACCGTCCCCGACGGCTTCGAAGCAAAACTCGCCGCCTCCGAACCCATGATCACCCAGCCGATGGCCTTTTGCTGGGACGACCGCGGGCGCATGTGGGTCGCGGAAAATCGCGACTACGAAACCCGCAAGACCGGCTTCGCTAACCACGGCGACAGCCGCATCGTCATCCTTGAAGACACCGACGGCGACGGGAAATTCGACACCCGCAAGGTCTTCGTCGAGGGCATCCCGTTTCCCGCCGCCATCGCGGTGGGTTTCGACGGCCTCTGGCTCGGCGCGCCGCCGAATCTCCTCTTCGTCCCGGACAAGAACCGCGACGACCAGGCTGACTCCGCCATCGAGATTCGTCTCACCGGCTGGGGCATCCAGGACCGCCATGAAACGCTCAACAGCCTCAACTGGGGGCCCGATGGCTGGCTCTATGGCTGCCAGGGCTTCGCGACCCGCTCGACGGTCGGCAAACCCGCCGATGGCGGAAAACTCTTCAAAAAGGGCGAGCCGTTTCCCGAAAAAATCCCCGTGCTCGACGGCCAATACCTCGACGGCGGCGTCTGGCGCTATCATCCGACCAAGGACCGCTTCGAAATTGTCGCGCACGGTTTCAGCAATCCGTGGGGTCTCGATTTCGACGACCACGGCCAAATGTTTATCACCGCCTGCGTGATTCCGCACCTTTGGCACGTCATTCCCGGCGGCATCTACCACCGCCAAGGCGGCAAACACATCAACCCCGCCATCTACGACGATATCAAGACCATCGCCGACCACAGTCACCGCTCCGCCCACGGTGGCGCCCGCATCTACCTCGCCGACGAATTTCCGCGCGAATATCGCGACCGCATTTTCATGGCCAACATTCACGAGCACGCCGTGCTCACCGATAAGCTCGTGCCCAAAGGCTCCGGCTTCGTCGGCAAACACGGCGACGATACGCTCCTCGCCAACGACGCCGCGTGGGTCGGCTTCAGCATCGAGATCGGCCCCGATGGCGCCATCTACGTGCTCGACTGGCACGACGGCGACATCTGCGGCAACTCCCTCACCGAAAAAGAAACCGGCCGCATCTTCCGCCTCGCCCCCAAGGGCCTCGCTGGAAAATCTGGCCTCAACCTCGCCGCGCAGTCCGACCTCGAGCTCGTCGCGCTCCTCACGCATCGCAACGATTGGTATGGCCGCCGCGCCCGCGTGATCCTCCAGCCGCGCGCCGCCGAGGGCCGCCTCTCCGCCGCCGTACCCGCGCGCCTCTGGGACCTGTTCGCCCAGTCGAACACCGCCGCGCAAAAACTCCGCGCCCTCTGGGCGCTGCACGTCACCCAGAATCTCCCCGCCGATCGCCTGCTCCCGCTGCTCGATCACCCGGAGCCTTACATTCGCGGCTGGGCCATCCAACTCCTCGGCGAGGATCATTCCGTCGGCCCCGCCGCGCTGAAAAAATTCGCCGCCCTCGCCGTCTCCGATCCGTCGCCCGTGGTGCGCCTCTACCTCGCCGCCGCGCTGCAGCGGATTCCACTCGCCGAGCGTTGGCCGATCGCCGCAGGTCTCCTCGCCCACCCCGAGGACATCACCGATCACAATCTCCCGAAGATGATTTGGTCCGGCGTCGAATCCCTCGTTCCCGTCGACGCTCCCCGGGCCCTCGCCCTCGCCGCAGGCAGCGCCATCCCGCAGCTCACCCAGTGGTTCGCCCGACGCGCCGCCGCCGCCCAACAACTCGAGGCCGTCGCCGCCACCCTCGCGACCGCCTCCTCGCTCACCACCCGCCTCGCGCTGCTGCAGGGCCTGCGCGACGGGCTCGCTTCCCTCGGCCGCCGCGAGACGAGCCCGCCGAAAAACTGGGGCACCACCGCCGCGGCGCTCGCCGCTACCGGTGACGCCAAACTACGCGAGCTCGTCACTCAGGTGAGTCAGCTCCTCGGCGACACCCAGGCCGCCGCATCCCAGCTCGCGATCCTCCAGGACCGCACCGCGCCCGTCGAACGGCGCCGCGACATCCTCCGCGGTTTCGCCCGCGATGCCTACGTCGAGTCTCTCCCCGCCACCCTCTCGCTCCTCGACGAAGCGCCCCTGCGGCGCGACGCCATCCGCGCGCTCGCCGCGTTCGACGATCCGCGCGTCGCCCAAAATCTTCTCGCGCGTTACGCCACGCTCAACGCCGCCGACCGCGCCGAAGCCATTCTGACCCTCTCAGGTCGGCAAACCACCGCCCGGGCGCTCCTCGCCGCGCTCACCCAAAACACTATTCCGAAACGCGACGTCACCGCCTTCGACGCCCGCCAGCTCTCGCGTGTGCTCGGCCCCGCGTTCGTTGACTTCTGGGGCCCGCTCACCGCGCCCGCCGCCGACAAGCAGGCCGACATCGCGAACTACAAGCGCCTCCTCACCGACGCCGAGTTTGCCCGCGCCAATCCCTCCCGCGGTCGCGCCCTCTTCGAGCGCACCTGCTCTGCCTGCCACATGCTCTACGGCGCCGGCGGCAACCTTGGCCCCGATCTCACCGGCTCCAACCGTGCCAATCTCGACTATATCCTCAGTCAGATCGTCAACCCCAGCGAGGTCATGAACGAGGCTTACCAACTCGTGACCGTCACCACCCGCGACGGCCGCACCCTCTCCGGGAACGCCGCCGCCGAGGACGCCCAGCAACTCACGCTTCGCCTCGTCGGCCAGGACACCACCATCGCCAAAGCGGACATCCTCTCCCGCGAGAAATCGCCGATTTCCCTGATGCCCGAAGGCCTCCTCAAAGCGCTCTCGAACGACGAGGTCCGCGACCTCCTCGCCTACCTGCGCACCACCAGCCAGGTCCCGCTCCCTCAGCCCTGAGCCCCGCGCCGCGCGGCCGCCGGTGAGTCCTGTTTTCTGACTCTCCGGCGCACCGCCCGCTTGCTCCGCCGCCATTGTTTCGCCCACCTTCTCCCATGCCCCTATTCCGTCTCGCCGCGCTCCTCCTGCTCGCACTGCCCTGCGCCGCGCAGCCCATCCGCGTGCTCTACCTCGGCACCGCCGAACGCACGCCCCGCATGACCAGCCACGCACTCATGCGTGACCTGGGCCGGGACGCGATCTGGTTCGATTACGTTTCGGACCCTGCCGCTGCCACCCCAGACTTCGCCGCCAAGTTCGACCTCGTCGTCCTCGACGCCCCGGCCGACCCCTTCGCAAAAACCCTCGCCACCGTCCCCGCCGCCAAGCGCCTCGCCGCTGCCACCCTCGGCGACTCGACCGCCGCCGACTACGCCACCACCGCGAAGGCCAAACTCCTCTCCACGGTCGGCCGCGACCGCGTCGCCTCGTGGGAAAAACTTCTCGCCCAGCGCGAGCCCGAGCAGCGCGAAGCCCGCCCCACCATCGCCAACTACGAGAAGCGCGCCCAGCCGGTCACCTTTCAATTTCCCCTCAGCGTCAAAGGCAGCCGCGAGCGCACCCAGGTCGCCCCCGATCTCCGCCTCGAACTCTTCGCCAGCGAACCCGACATCGCCAAACCCATCTTTATGGCCTGGGACGAACGCGGTCGCGCCTGGATTGCCGAAACCCGCGACTACCCGCACGCCGTGAAGCCCGACGGCATGGGCACCGACAGCATCAAGATTTGCGAAGACACCGACGGCGACGGCCGCGCCGATAAATTCACGATCTTCGCCGACAAGCTCAACATCCCGACCGGCTTCGTCTTCGCCAACGGCGGCATCGTGGTCGCCCAACCCCCGCGTTTCCTTTTTCTCAAAGACAATAACGGCGACGATAAAGCCGACCTCCGCACCGAGATCATGACCGGCTGGGGCATCAACGATACCCACGCCCAGGCCAGCAATCTCCACTACGGCTACGACAACTGGCTCTACGGTGCCGTCGGCTACTCCGGTTTCAGGGGCACCGTCGGCGGGGTCGAAAAACAATTCGCCCAGGGCACGTATCGCTTTAAGGCGGACGGCTCCGCCCTAGAGTTTCTCCACCAATTCACCAACAATACGTGGGGTCAGAGCGCCAACGAGTTTGGTGACCAGTTCGGAGGCACAGCCAACAACGCGCCCATTTTCTTCGGCGGCATCCCCGCCACCATCGTCCCGAAAGGCGTGCGCGCCATGACCGCCAAGCGCATTAACACCGAGGACAAAGACCACACCATCACGCCCCACTTCCGCCAGGTGGACGTCATGGGCGGCTACACCGCCGCCGCCGGCAGCGCGTTCATCTACTCCGACCAACTCCCCGCCCGCCTCCAAGGCAAGGCCATGATCTGCGAGCCCACGATGAAGAACATCGCGCTTTTCGACGTCGTGCGCGACGGCGCCGGCTACACCGCGCATGACGCCTTCAATCTCGTCGCCAGCAGCGACGAATGGATGTCCCCCGTCTTCGCCGAGGTCGGGCCCGACGGCGCCGTGTGGTTCTCCGATTGGCAGAACTACATTATCCAACACAACCCCACCCCGAGCCTCGAGCGCGGCGGCTACGCCTCCAAGACCGGTGTCGGCGGCGCCCACGAAAATCCCCTCCGCGATAATTCCCGCGGCCGTATTTACCGCGTCGTCTGGGATAAATCCAAGCCCGCCGCGATCACGTCGCTCCAAGGCGCGACCACCGCCCAACTCGTCGCCGCCCTGGGCAGCGGCAATCAATTCTGGCGCCTCACCGCCCAACGCCTGCTCGTCGAGGGCCAACGCACCGACGCCACCGCTGCACTCAAATCGGCAGTCGCCGGTAGCTCCGCCGTCAAAGCCCTCCACGCCCTCTGGACGCTGCACGGCCTCGGCCAACTCGACGCCGCCACCCACCGCAGCGCACTCACCCACGCCGACCCCGCCGTCCGCCGCAACGCCACCCGCGCGCTCGGTCGCGATGCCGCCGCCATTTCCCTCTTCTTCGCCTCAGCGGTCTTCAGCGACACCGATGCCCTCACCAAACTCGCGGCCTTCGTAAAGCTCGCCGAATTCCCCACGTCCCCCCAAATCAAAACCGTCGTCTCCAGCCTCGTCCGCAATCCCGCCAATCAAAAGGACGATTGGCTCAAGGAAGCGAGCCGCCTGCTCGCCCGCATCCACGGCGCCGGCCTCTATCGCGAAGGCCCCAATTTGCTCCCCAATCCGGGCTTTGAAACCCTCGGCGGCGATGAACTGCCCGTCGGCTGGAAACGCCGCGACTACGGCACCCGCGAGGCCAACACCACCGCCGCGTGGTCCAAGGCCGGCACGGAAAGGGAGTTTCACGGCGGCAAATTCGCGCTTCGCGTCGTGACGACCGGCGACGCCGACACGAGCTTCTACGCGGATGTATCCGTAAAACCGGATACGCAGTATCGGCTCGCCGGCTGGATTCGGACGCGCTCGCTGCGCGGCCGGGCCAGCTTCAACATCCACAACGCCCGTATCGAAACCGAAATCATCCGCCGCGACACGGACTGGACCGAGGTCGAGATCGAATTTAACAGCGGCAATCGCACCACCGCGAGCGTCAACATCCTGCACGTCGCCCGCGGCGAATCGTTCTTCGACGATGTGCGCCTGGTCGAACTCACCATCGCCGACGACTCCGCCAAACTGATTTTGGCCGACGCCAAGCGCGGCGAAACCATCTTCCACCAACACGCCGCCGCCTGTGTCCTTTGCCACGCGCTCAAGGGCCAGGGCAGCACCGTGGGCCCCGCGCTCGACGGTATCGCCACCCGCGCTACCGCCTCGTCCATCCGCGAGAGCCTGCTCGAACCGAGCAAGGTCATCGCGAAAGGCTACGAGCAATTCGGGAAAGTCTCCCCGATGCCCCCGATGGGCGACATCTTTAGCCCGCAGGAAATTTCCGACCTCGAAGCCTATCTCCAGACCCTCAAATAAATCGGCCCTCCACTCCCCACTCATGAAGAAAATCAATATCGCCATCATCGGCCTCGGCTTCGGTGCCGAGTTCATTCCGATCTATCAGGCCCACCCCAACGCCAATCTCCTCGCGGTCTGCCAGCGCGACCCGAAGAAACTCAAGGCCATCCAGGACGCCTTCGGCATTCCAAAGGGCTACACTGATTACGACGAACTCCTCCGGGATCCCGAGATCGACGCGGTCCATATTAACACCCCGATCCCCGATCACGCCGAGCAATCCATCAAGGCTCTCAAAGCCGGGAAACACGTCGCCTGCACCGTCCCGATGGCCACCTCCATCGCCGACTGCAAACGCATCGTCGATCTCACCAAAAAGACCGGCCTCAGATACATGATGATGGAGACCGTCGTTTACGCCCGTGAATATCTCTACGTCAAAGAGCTCTACGACCGCGGCGACCTCGGCAAAATCCAGTTCCTCCAAGCGAGTCACCAGCAGGACATGGACGGCTGGCCGAACTACTGGCCCGGCCTCCCGCCCATGTGGTATGCCACGCACTGCGTCGGCCCGATGCTCGCCCTCACCGACGCCACCGCCGAATACGTTTCCTGCTTCGGCTCGGGCACCATCCGTCCCGAACTCGCCAAGAATTACGGTTCCCCTTTCGCCGTCGAAACCGCGCACATCAAATTGAAGGACTCCGACGTCACCGCGCGCATCATCCGCTCGCTCTTTGACACCGCCCGGCAATACCGCGAAAGCATCGACGTCTATGGTTCGAAAAAATCCTTCGAGTGGTCACTCGTGGAAGGCGAGCCGCACGTCCTCCACACCGCGAAACTCGCCGAGCACAAGATCCCGAAAAAAATCACTGTACCCGACTACGCCAAGCGCCTCCCCAAAGGCATCCAGAAGTTCACTACGAAGGGCGTCTACGACCTCGGCAAAAAAACGCACCTCAGCTTCACGCAGGGCGCCGGCCATGGGGGCTCACACCCGCACCTCGCGCACGAGTT
>CAMCHO010000108.1 GCA_945874455.1 Opitutus sp. GAS368
CGGTTAGAGTGGTTTCGCGTTAAGCACGATACGGCGGGTGAAGACCTCCGAATTGGCCGTGGCGAGTTGCCACCAATACGTCTGGGCATTCGTACCGGCGGGAAGGGTGAGCGGCGAGTTGGGCTGCTCAAAGGTGCTGATGAGCCGCGCGCCTTCGTCGGTGAGCACGCGAACCATGACATCGACGACATCTGGGAAAACAAAGTTGTAGTTCGCTGAAGTCGCGGGCGTGTCCGGCGGTAGCTGCGCTCGGAGCCGTGCGGTGGCGGCGTTGCTGGCGGTGCCGTTTTCATTGGTCGCCGGAAACACGAGCCGCAGCCCGGTCGGCTGGGCGGCGTCGCGCACATAGCAGCGCACCCCGAAATCAACGACGTTGTCCGCGATCACTGACGCGAAATTAGTGCGTGAGCCCGGAACTTGGATGGAGCGCGGATCTCCCGTGGTGGCACCATTGTTCGTGGTGGTGGTGCTCGTGGTGTAGGCGGCCGAGGTAATGTTGTAGCCCGATTCGAGGACCCCGGGGCGACCGTTCGCAGTCGCGGGACGGGCTTCGGAACGATGGAAGAGGTAGGCGGTCTTCGTCGCTCCTGTGCCGATGGCCGTTGGAGAGCTAAGCCGACGGATGATTTGGTATCCGACCGCGACGGGCGCGGAGAGTGTAGTCGCGTCGGTGGTCGCATTACTGCCGCGTTTCGTCGTGAAGCAACGCAACCAAACTCCAGCGGTGCCGAAGCGGGCGGTAGAGAGAGTGGACGCATTCATCGCGAGCGAAACGCCACCGACCGGTTTGGCGTTCGCTGCGGCGATTTGCCAAAGATTGGTGGCGCCGCCGTTGGAATTGTTGAGGACATCGACCGCCATCCAGACGTTGCCATCGTCGCGGTAGGCCGCGGAGGACAGATCGAGGGTGAGCTGGTCAAGCACGTGGCGGGCCTGAGCTCCGGCTGAGAGTTTGCCAGAGGTGCGTGTCCAAAAGCCGGATACTTTACTCACAATCGCGACGATGAACCCGACGATGACAGCGGTGATCACGGCCGCGACCATGAGCTCCATGAGCGTGAATCCTCCGCCGCTCCGACGGAGCTTGGGCGAGGACCAGAGCTGAGAGACAGTGCGCATCAGATCAACGGGTGACTACGCCCGAGAAGAAGAACACCTGCTTCTGGCTGTTATCGTAGCGCACCGCGCCGCTCGGATTGAAGCCGGCGGGCAACGCGCGCTTGGGGTTGGTGGGCGTCGCGTCGGGGACGAACGCCGGCCAACGAATGCGGGCGGTATAAGCGATGAAGGCCGCCGTGTCGTCCGGGTTGACGGGCAAATCGGGTGAGGAGGGATCGGCAGCCGGAGTCGCGGGCGAGAGCGTTTCGTTGCGAATCAGGGCAATCTCGAAAAATTTTTCGGTATCCGTCGTGCCCCAGACTGCGGGATTGTCATAGCCCGCAATCTTCGAACCGTCGCGACTCGCGAACAGCAGTTGCAGATCGGCCCGCGGATCGGCGGTTGGCGAATTGGGGTTATTGTCTGTATCCGTGAGTTGGTGGCGGCTGGGGCCGTTGGAGACTTTCATCAGGGTGCCCACAAAGGAAATCGGCTGACCCTGGAGTCGGCTGGCGAGCAGCGCGGCGACGTTGGTGGCCGCCTCGGCATCAGCGAGGTTCCCGACCGACTTGGCTACTGGAGCAAACAGGCCGATCACCGCGACCATCCCGATGGAAAAAATACCGACGGCGGCGACGACTTCGATGAGGCTGAAGGCGCGGGTGACGCGGCGCGGCAGAGGTGCATTGAGCGCCGAGAGCTCAGAGCACGAGCCCTGACCAATGGCGAGATTCAGCGGGGCGGCACGGCGGCGAGCGCTGGCCCTACGATGGGGATGCACGGTGTTCATCATCAAAAACCACTCGCGTCGTTGACGAAGGACACGGCGCCGCTGGGGCGGATGAGGAGGCCGCGCACGGCATTGGCGTTGTTGAAAGCGGGAAGATTGTTCGCCGCGAATCCACCGGTGGTGAGCGCAAGTTTGAGGTAGGGATTAGCGGCGGGGCTGAGCGAGCCATCCGGATTGAATTGGACGAAAAAAACCGTACCGGCGCCGTTGAACGCGGTGCCGACCGGCTGGTTTGGATTCGCCGCCGTACCGAGAGTAGAAATGGGCGCGGGATTGGTCGGCCAAACGACACCCGTAGCAAGGAGTCCGGTCGTGGGCGTCGGCACGAGAAACACTCCGCGGGGCAGATACACCGGGCTGCCGACAGGAACCCAGGTGGTGGAGCCTTGCGGGCTGGCGATGAAGACTTGGAGGAGCCGCAGATATTTTTCGACATCACCGGCCGGCGCCCGCACGGCGTAAATGAGCAGTCGGGCTTCGGTTTGATTGACGGCCGCTTGGGCCCGGGTTTGGCCAACGAGAGCGGCGAGCGTATTCTGCGCGCTCGTCAGAGAACTGCCGGCCTTATCCCGCAGCGCAAAACTGGAGCCTCCCACGAGAATCACGATGAGGCCGACGACGGTCATGACCTCGATCAGGGTGAAGCCGCGTCGGCGCGTACAGAGCCGCAGACCGAGGCGGCGACTTGAGGGGGGCGGCGCGAACACGGGCGGAGTCGGCGTCATTTCCAACTCATGATCAGGTCATTTTCCGTCACGGCCCCGGGAGGGGCGCAGTAAAAAATCACGCCGGCGTGGATCCCACCGGTCTGAGCCGTTGTTACCACGGTCGTCGGCCGGATGGTCGCGGTGCCACCGGAAACTACGACGCTGGGGTAACCGCCGGCCGTGTCCCGCGCGTTGATCACACCGTCCAGATTGCTGTCGGTGATGACCGCGATGGACGTATTGTTAAATGAGTCACGGACATAATTGAGCTGAGCGTTAGTGTTGCGACCGGCGGTAACGTCGGCGGCGAGTACGAAGTCGGCATCGGTGAAGCTGACGAAACGGATACGGCGGGGATTTTGGGCGATCGCGGGCAAAGGGTTTCCGGTCAAGGCCCCGGTGAGGGCCGAACCGTCGCGCCGGGTGCCGGCGAGTAAATCATGAAAGAGGTGGTTGCCCGTGGTCTGGGTCGGGGTGCCGGGCGGGTTGACGACTTTCTGGGGCCCGTTCGTGGCGAACTGCGGATAGTTGCCGTATTCCTGTTTGAAGGCCTCGAAGGCCGTGGCCCACTGGCTGAATTGCGTGCGTGTTTTCGCTTTGTTCGCCGCAACGCGCGCGCCACCGATGGTCGGGATCAGAACCGACGCCAGAATACCAATGACCGCGATCACGGCGAGGAGTTCGATCAAGGTGAAGCCAGGCGGGGCGCGGAACGGCTGAGAACTGCGGCGAAGGAAGCTCATGGGAGTTTGTCGGCGTAGATGTTGTCGGCGTTATCGCCAGTGGTCTGGGTGGTTCCCGAAAAAATGCCAAGCGCGTTGGGAATGGGTTTGTTTTTGCTCAACTCTCCGCCGGTGGGCCCAGTCGAATAAAGGATGAAGGAAGGCGCGCTCCATGGAGCAGGCGGGCGTCCGGGGGTGGTGGCGGCGCGGTAAAAATAAAGGTAACGATTACCCCACGGGTCGAGAAAGGCGCTGTTGAAAAGGTTCTTGGCTGGGGGTGAGCCACTCGGAACACCGAAATTGGTAAGCTGGGCGGTTGTCGGTTCGACCTCTAGTTTGAACCTCTGAATATCCACTAACCGGGGCCCGTTGAGGCGACCACCGCTAGCGCCCCTCGGCCCGTAAACACCCATGAGAGAATTGAACAGCACCGCTTGGGCGGTGGCGGCCCCGACCGTGCCGGTAACGCGTTGGGAATTCAGGGCCGAGGGACCGGTCTGCGGGTAGTCACCATAGTGGCGCTTAAAGCCCTCGAGAGCTTGGACGAGCAGGGCGAGTTCGGCTTTGGACCGCGCGATATTCGCCCGCTGTTTCGTGCTGCTGATGACCCCGAGACTGATCGTCGCGAGCAAGGCCACGACTGCCATCACCGTGAGCAACTCAAGGAGCGTAAACGCAGGTGAGTGGCGGTGTGGGCGAGCGGGCGGCATGGGGAAGGAGAGAGGACGCGAGTGAAGCAATAACGTTACAAGCGCAGCAAACGGAAAGTAGGCGGGTGTTCACCCTTCCCCCCCATCGCTCTTCACAGGCGCCGTAGCCGGATATCCCGCACCGCCGCGCTCGTCATGTAGGTCGCCACGCCAAGCGGCAGTGATTGCTGGATGTCTCCCGGCCGGAGTGAAATGACCCGTCCCTTGATTTCGACATCGATCACGTTTTCTTCATCGATCCAGGCCTCGATCTTGTCGCCGGAGACGCGCACGCGCACGCGATACCACCGTCCGTCTTTGAACTCCCGCCCCTGCGTGGTTTCATTCTCCGATGCGTCGATGTGGTCGATGTTCGAGAGCCCGATCACCATCCCGCCCCAGCCGCCGACGATCAGGCTGCACGCCGATTTCCCGACGGGAAACGTGAGGCCGCAAAAAAAATCGCTCCCTGTGAGTTTCATCGCCTCGAGCGTAATCTCGTAGTTCTCGCGCGGTAGCTCGCCTCCCTTTGTCCATGTAAACCCCGACAACGTCGTGCCCGCAGCGATCACGATGGCCCCTGGCCCGCCGCGAAACGGGTTCTCCACTTTCACCGCACCGCCCGACTCGAATTCCGATGGCATCCAACCCGCCAGGGTCTTGCCATCGAACAACGATCGCCATTTTTCCGCCGCATTGACCTTCGCCGCCTCGGCAGCGAAGGCGCTCACCGCAGCGCTGAAGCCCACGCAGGCCACGGCTAGGAAACGAAATGAAGTGCTCATGGTCGCAACGATGCGCACCGGCTCGTCGGCTTCAACGTTGTCTTTGGGCTCCGGCCCGTTTCCTTGCGCGCAGCCTCCCCGGCATCCCTCCATGCTTCACCCCGCCCGACGCTCTCTCGCAACGCTCGTTGCCGCCATCAGTCTGTTCTCGTTTTTCCGTTCGGTCATGCCGGCCGCACCTGCGGTGCCTGACAAACTCGTCGTCCTCACCTTCGATGACTCCTCCGCCTCGCACTACGCCGTCGCCCGGCCCGTGCTGAAACGCTACGGCTTCGGCGCCACGTTTTTCATCACGGAGGGCTTCACGTTTCCGACGAACAAAAAAGATTACCTCACGTGGGGACAGATCGCCGAGCTGCACCGCGACGGCTTTGAGATTGGCAACCACACCCGCGACCACCTCGGCATCACCGAGAAAACCGTGCCACGGCTCGCGGAGCAGCTTGCCGTGATCGCCGCGCGTTGTCGCGAGCAGGGTATCCCGACGCCCGTGAGTTTCGCATGGCCCGGTAACAAGTTTCACCTCGCCGCCCTCCCGGTGTTACAACAAGCGGGTATCCGTTTCGCCCGTCGCGGTGGGGAGCCCGAGGTGCCCTACGCCGTCGGTGGGGGCGTCGCCTATGAGCCCGGCGCCGATCACCCGCTGCTCATTCCCACGACCGGTGACGCCCGCCCGACGTGGTCGCTGGAAAATCTCCAACGCGCCGTCGCGTTCGCGCGCGACGGCCGCATCGCGGTGCTGCAATTTCACGGGGTCCCCGACGGCGAACATCCTTGGGTCAACACCCCGCGCGAGCGCTTCGAAGAGTATATGGCGTGGCTCCACGCTGAAGGGTTCACCGTGATCGCGATGCGCGACCTCGCTCGCTACGTAGACGAAAAATCCCTGCCCGCGAATCCCCTCGAGATCATGGAGCGGCGCAAGTCCGCCGTGCCGCCCGCGGCGGTCGCCCCGCCGACGGCGGTCGCGCCCGCGACTCGTTTGCCCAAGTAGATTCCCGTCGCAGCGCAAGCGGTGGGTGTGGGTGCACGCAACCTCGCGCCGCCGCTGCGCCGGCCGTGGCTCACGCGAGGTGCGCGGGGCGGCGCTCACGCTCGTTTTTCCGCCCGCGAGCTCATTCGCGAGCTCAGTCCAGGTTGCCTTCAGGATAAGCTTAACCGGCTTGGTGGTAGGAGCCTGCTTGCGGGCGATTTTGTGGGAGCGCGACCGCCCTCGGTCGGGCTGCACGTTGCGACCGCGGTGGGTTGCGCTACCGATCGCCCGCAAGCAGGCTCCTACAACGCAGCGGCACGTCGGCAAGCGACCGCCCGGCACTGCAGCGACCCGGCTCAACGTGGAGCGAGGTCTTTCTAAACCGGGAGGCGCAGCGTAAAACGCGCGCCGGCGCGAGGGGCGTCGGTGATGGCCACGGTGCCGCCGTGGGACTCGACGATGGCTTTCACGAGACTGAGACCGAGGCCGAGGCCGCGTTGGGAACGGCTGCTATCGCCGCGATAGAGGCGGCGCCAGATCGCGGTCCGCTCGGCGACGGGCACGCCGGGTCCGGTGTCGGCGACGGTGATGATGAGGTGGTCGCAGGGACTCGCGGGCGCGACGCCCGGGCCCCGTTCGATCATGGTGGTGAGGGTGACGGTACCGCCGGCGGGCGTGTATTTGAGGGCGTTGTCGACGAGGTTATTGATCGCTTGGCCGAGGCGGATCGCGTCGGCCTGGCACTCGGCAGGGGTGGGTTGGTCGACGATGATGGTGATGTCTTTTTCCTCGGCGACTTCCCGGTAGAGGTCGGCGGCACGCTCGACGAGGGTGCGGATGTCGAGGTGGTCACGGTTGAGTTTCAACACGCCGGCTTCGGCGGCGGAGATATCAAGGAGGACTTCGAGCAGGTGGAGGACGCGGTCGGATTCGTTGACGCAATCGGCCAGCGCGGCGCGGGCTTCGGCGGGATCGCCGGCGTCCTGCAGGGCAAGTTCGGCGGTACCGCGGAGGCGAGTGAGCGGAGTGCGGAGATCGTGCGCGAGGTTGTCGAGGGTCTCGCGGAGGACGCGCACGTGCACGGCGTTCTTGTCGAGGAGGGTGTTGAGTTGGGTGACGAGGGTGGCGAGCTCGCCGCGACTGCCGGACGAAGGGACGCGAGCGGCAAGATCGCCGGTTTCCAAAATGCGGCGAGCGGTGGCGGCGACGGCGCGGAGCGGGCGAGTGGCGCGCCAAGCGAGGACGATGCCGGTGGCAAAGGAGAGGACGAGCGCGCCGGCGCCGACGAGGGCGAAGGCGCGTTTCAACGGGGCGAGGAGCACGGCGCGGCTATCGAGGATACGGCCGACTTGGAGCTGCCAGCCCGTGGGCCATTGGTAGGTGGCGATGGAGTAATCGCGGAGGGCGGATTGGGGGATGCGTTCGGTGCGGACCTCTTGGTTGACGGTGAAGGGTCCGAAGGGAATCGATTTGATCTGCGTCTCGATCCAGTCGTCGGGGAGTTTTTGGAAAAAGGTGGAGCTGTCAGGCGTGATAAGGCGTACGAACGACGCACTCATTTCGGGTGACGGGTTGTTTTTCACGCGGGCGATTACGTCGACGGGAGCGCCGCGCGTGAAGGCATCAGCGAGGGAGCGCACCTGGCGCTCGAGGCCGGCGAGCTCGCGGGCGTCGAGCGATTCGGCGAGTGTCCAGTAGAGTACGCCGAAGAGGACTCCGCTGCTGAGCGCGAAGACGAGCGCGTATTGTGCGGCGAGGCGCAACGCGAGCGACTCGCGCAGGCGGGGCAGAAAGTTGAGCGCTGAGCGTTGAGGGCTGAGCGCCGCACGCGGGGGCGTCAACGTTGAGAGCGCACCGCTGACGGCTGGGAGCCGATCGGGATCGGACTTCGTGCCCTCGGTCGATGGGTGAAGCTCAGACATGGGGACGGAGCACGTAGCCGACACCGCGGACGGTTTCGAGGCGCGTGTGGTCGGGGTCGACCTTGGCGCGGAGACGGGAGATGACGACGTCGACGACGTTGGTTTGGGGATCGAAGCTGTAGTCCCACACGTGTTCGAGAATCATGGTCTTGCTGACGGGTCGGCCGGCGTGGCGGAGCAGGAAGGCGAGGAGCGTAAATTCGCGGGGTTGCAAATCGACGGCCTTGCCGGCGCGAGTGACTTCGCGCGTGACGAGGTCGAGGGTGACGTCACCGCAGGCGAGGCGGGTGGCTTCGGGCGACTGTGAAGCGCGGCGGATGAGGGCGTGGACGCGGGCCAGAAGCTCGGAGAACGCGAACGGCTTCGTCAGGTAATCGTCGCCGCCGGCTTGGAGGCCGCGGATGCGATCATCGACGGAACTCTTGGCGCTGAGGAAGAGGACGGGGGTGACGCGGCGGGCGGCGCGGAGGCGCTTGACGAGACTAATGCCGTCGAGTCGGGGCAACATCACGTCGACGATCATGGCGTCGTAGTCGGTGGAATCGGCGAGGGCCAAGCCGGTCTCGCCATCGGGCGCGTGGTCGGCTGCGTAACCGGATTGCTTGAGGCCACGCACGACGAACGAGGCGATTTTGGAATCATCTTCGACGACGAGAATGCGCATAGTGAAGGAGTGGATGGTGGCGGACTCGGGCCGGTTGGAAAGGGTGGAAAAGAAAACCGGCACCGGTCTTTAATAAAGAAGACCGATGCCGGATTGAGGACTGACGTGTTCGCAGCGGCCGCCCGACGAGCGGCGGCCCCAAGGGAAGCGGTTACTGCTGGCCGTCTTTGTCGGTGCCGGTTTCGTCGACGACGACGAAGAGGGTGTTGCCGCGGGACCAAAGCTTCAGGAGCGTCTTCTTGCTCTCGGTTTTGGTGCTGAGCTCCACGGCATCTTTCGCGCTGGTGACGGGCTCGCGGTTGATTTCGAGGATGACGTCGCCGGGTTTGAGGCCGGCGCGGGCCGAGGCGGAGTTGGGTGCGACCTGCGTGATCAGCGCGCCCTTGAGTTTGGCCGGGAAATTCATGTCACGGCGGCCGGCGCGATCGAGGTCCTCGACGGCGACCCCGTTGAGCACGCCCTCGTCGTCGCTGCGGTTCTGCTTCGAGAGGGAGTCGAGGCCACCCTTGCCGATGCGCTTGGCGCCGGGTTTTTCAGCGGTCGTGACGGCGATCTGAGTGGTCTTGCCTCCGCGGAGGACGTCGAGATTGACCGTGGTGCCGGGGGCGAAGGAGCTGACCTGGTTCTTAAGATTATTAGGGTCAGTGACGGGCTGGCCGTTGAGGGCGGTGATCACATCGCCGTCTCTGAGGCCGGCTTTGGCGGCGGGACTGTCGGGGATGGTGGCGGCCACGAGCGCGCCTTTGTTATCCTTCAGATTGAAGGCTTCGGCGAGGGCCGGCGTGAGGGTGTTGAGATTAACGCCGAGGTAGCCGCGGGTGACCTTACCGGTTTTGACGAGACTGTCGGCGACGTGGCTGACGAGGTTGGCGGGGACGGCGAGGCCGACGCCTTGGAAGCCACCGCTGCGGCTGAGGATGGCGGTGTTGATGCCGAGGAGGCGGCCGTGGATATCGACGAGGGCGCCACCGGAGTTGCCGGGATTGATGGCGGCGTCGGTTTGGATGAAGTCTTCGTAGCCCTCGACCTCGGCGAGGATGCCGATGTTGCGGCCCTTGGCGCTGACGATCCCGCTGGTCACAGTTTCGCCGATACCGAAAGGATTGCCGATGGCGAGGACGCGGTCGCCGACTTCGGATTTTGCGCTGTCGGCGAAGGTGACGGCGGGGAGGTCTTCCGCGTCGATTTTCACGACGGCGAGGTCGGTCTGCGGATCGCGGCCGACGACTTTGGCGGTGAACTCGCGGCCGTCGGTGAGGGCAACCGTGACGAGGTCGGCGCCGTCGACGACGTGGTTGTTGGTTACGACATAGCCATCGGCGCTGACGATCACGCCGGAGCCCAGGCCGTTTTGCGGCTGAGTCTGCATGTCGGGTGGGCGATTGCCGAAGAATTGGCGAAAAGCGGGATGATCGAAACCGGGAGGGAGAGTGGCGGCATTGGCGGCGACGCGTTGGGCTTTGGTCTCGGTCGTGATTTTAACGCCGCTGGGAGCGACGCGCTTGACGATCGTGGAAAAGCTGGCGGCTTCGAGTGGTCCGCGGGCGACGGGGGTGGCATCGCGTTTGAGATCGATGGAGGATTTATCCGAGCCGGTGCCGGCGGCGGCGAAGAGGGCGCCGGCGAGCGCCAAAGCGCCGAGGGTGGCGACTGTGGCGAGCCCGGGTTTGGCGGGACGGCGGGTGACGGGAACGAGGACGAATTTTGGCTGATTCATGATTGGGTGGGTTTTAATGGGTGGAAGGATTGGGCTGAACGTGGATGCAAGATAGCACAGGGTTTTCTCCTAGGCCTTTCCGGGACATTACAGAAATGTAAGGTTGTCGGGCTGAGTGGGGAGCGACCGAGGACCGATCGGCGCGTGCGCCCGGTCGAGAATTTAGCGGAAAAAAGTTGCCGCCGCTTTTTTCCCGCGACGACACTCCGAACTTCACCCTCTATGAAAAACGTTCGTCTCGGCATCGTTGGTCTCGGCAACATCGGGAAATTCCATACGGGATACCTGCTCGAAAATAAAATCTCCCGCTGCACGCTCACGGCAGTCAGCGATGCCTTCGCTCCTGGGTTGAAACCCTTCGAAGGCCGGCCCGGGCTCAAGACGTTTGCGAACTGCTCGGAGATGATTCGCTCGGGGGAGATCGACGCCATCGTGATCGCCACGCCGCACTTTTTACACACGACGATCGGGATCGAGGCCTTGCAGGCGGGGCTGCACATTATGGTGGAAAAGCCGATCTCGGCGCACAAGGCCGATGCCGAGCGCTTGATCGCGACGGCGCAGGCGCACCCGAAGCAAGTGTTTGGCGGGATGTTTCAGATGCGGGTTGAGCCACGCTATCAGAAGATTCGTAAGCTCATCCAAGACGGCGAACTTGGCGAGATTGTGCGTATCAACTGGATCATTACGGATTGGTTCCGCACCGAGGCCTACTACGCGAGCGGGGGTTGGCGGGCGACGTGGAAGGGCGAGGGTGGCGGCGTGCTGCTCAATCAGTGCCTGCACCAACTCGACATGCTCCAGTGGCTCTGCGGCATGCCGGCGCGCGTGCGCGGCTTCTGCCAGCTCGGGCGGTTTCACAACATCGAGGTCGAGGATAATATCACGACCTACCTCGAGTGGGCGAACAAGGCGACGGGCGTGTTCATTTCATCGACCGGCGAGGCACCGGGTACGAATCGTTTTGAGATCAGTGGTACGCGCGGCAAAATCGTCCTCGAAAACAACAAGGTTTCCTTTACGCGCAACGACTCCGACATGATCGCGTTTAGCAAGGCATCGAAGAGCGGCTTTGCGAAACCCGAGGTGTGGAACATCGACATCCCAGTCGACAGCGCGACCAACCCGCATGGGATTCTCATGCAGAACTTCGTGGACTCGATTTTGGATGGCACGCCGTTGATCGCGCCCGGCGCGGAGGGCATGGGCTCGGTCGAACTCGCTAACGTGCTGCTTTATTCGTCGCTCATCAATCAGTCGGTCGAGCTGCCGATGGACAGCGCGGCGTGGGAGGCGAAGCTCAACCAGCTCATCGCGGAGTCGCGGCATGAAAAGAAAGTCACGCAGAACGTGACGGAAGATTTTACGAAGTCATTCGGACGTTGAGCCTGAGCGATGCGAGCGGCTGGGCAGTGACCCGACACACCAGCCGCTCATTGACGCCAGCCACGATGACGGGTGGACTTGGCGGATCGTGAATGCCTTGATTTCTTCGCGCGTGAGCCGAGGACGTGACGAAGTGCTGCGGATGCGATTTTTCCAACCCCAACGAAAGTGATCCTTCAATGAATACCCAAATCCCCGATGCGGTGTCGCGCCGTGAATTCCTGAAACACACGGGTCGCTTGGCGACGGTGTCCGCCCTCGCGGGGGTGACGTTACCCTACGTGCACGCGGCCGGCAGCGATCTGATTCGAGTGGCGCTCGTCGGCTGCGGCGGTCGCGGCACAGGAGCGGCCGGCCAGGCGCTCTCGACCAAGAGCGGGCCCATCAAACTTGTCGCGATGGCGGATGTTTTCGATCCGCGCCTCGCGGCGGCGCACGGGCGATTGACGAAACAGTTCGCCGCGCAACCGAGCCTGATTGACGTGCCGGAAGACCGGCGGTTCATCGGCCTGGATTCCTACAAGGCGGCGATGGATGTCCTGAAGCCGGGTGACGTCGTGATTCTGGCGACGCCGCCGGCGTTTCGTTGGGTGCATTTTGGCTACGCGATTGCGAAGGGGTTGCACGTGTTCATGGAAAAACCTGTCACGGTCGACGGGCCCACGAGCAAGCGCATGTTGCTCCTTGGCGATGAAGCGTCGCGGAAGAACCTCAAAGTCGGCGTGGGTCTGATGTGCCGCCATTGCAAGGCCCGCGGCGAATTGGCCGAGCGTATCCAGCAAGGGCAGATCGGCGATTTACTGATGATGCGCGCCTACCGGTTGCACGGGCCGATCGGCTTTTTTGCGTCGCCGCCGAAGCCGGCCAACCAGACCCACCTGATGTATCAGATTGAGCGATTCCACAGTTTCATGTGGGCGAGCGGCGGGGCGTTCAGCGATTTCTACATTCACAATATCGACGAATGTTCGTGGATGAAGGGCGCGTGGCCGGTGAAGGCGCAAGCCAACGGCGGGCGTCACTATCGCGGCGACAGCATCGATCAAAATTTCGACGCCTACTCGGTGGAATATACGTTTGGCGACGGCGCGAAGCTTTTCCTGGAAGGCCGGTGCCAGACGGGAGCGCAAGCGGAACACTCCAGTTGGGCGCACGGTACGAAGGGCCTCGCGGTGGTTTCGGAGAAGGGCCACATCCCGTCGAAGGCGCGGATTTACAAGGGACACAACCTTGCGGCGGAGAATGTGCTCTGGGCCTTCCCGCAGCCCGAGCCCAATCCCTACCAAGTCGAGTGGGATGATCTCGTAGCGGCGATCCGCGCCGACCGGCCCTACAACGAGGTGAAGCGTGGGGTGGAAGCGAGCCTCGTGACGTCGATGGGCCGCATGGCGGCGCACACCGGGCGCACGGTCACGTACGATGAGATGCTGAACTGCGACCATGAATTCGCGCCCGGGCTCGATACCCTGACGGCGTCTTCGCCGGCGCCGTTGCAACCGGATGCCAACGGACGTTATCCGGTCCCGCAGCCGGGGTTGATCACGAAGCGCGAGTTTTGAGCGGTCGCAGTTTTTTGGGCGCAGATCCCGGTTGGCGGTGCTGGTAGGCGATTGTTATGTCCTGAATCGCCCGCAAGCAGGCTCCTACAAAAGGCCGTCCTTCTTCTCATCTTCAAGGAACTTGAAATCATTCCGGCGACAGCCGTGTCGCCGGAATGTTGCGACCGCTCAGCCCTCGGCGATGCAGTAGAGGAACTCGTGACCGCGCAAAAAGAGTTCTTTGTCGACCATCACGGGAGACGCATCGAAGCGATCGCTCAACTGATTCTTGGCGACGATTTCGAACTTCGTTGTGTCCTTGAGTACGAGTACGAGGCCCTCGCGGCCGACGACGTAGAGGAGGCCGTTGGTCGCGAGGGGGGAGGCGTAAATGCCGCCGCGCATGCCCTCGAGCTGCTGGTCGCTGAAGTGGAATTCGCCGGTGAGTGCGTTCAGGCAGGAGAGATAGGACTCGGTGCCCTTGGTCACGAAAATCCGGTCACCGGAGAGCACCGGCGACGCAACGTAAGGCGTGCCCTTCTTCTGCTGCCACACGATGTCGGGACCGGCGGAGACATCGCCGCGCGCCGTCAGCTTGATCGCTTGGATGAAGTAGCCTTGAAACCCGCTCATTACGTACACCAAGCCGTGGCCCGTCACCGGCATGGGGATGACGTTGGCGCCGAGCCCGCTGGCCTCCCAGATGAGTTCGCCGGTCGCGACGGCATAGCTGCGGGTGCGGTTCGTGCCGGGGAGAATCGCCTGCTGTTTTCCGTCCACCGTGACAATTAGGGGCGTTGACCAACTGCTCCGCTCGTCGCGAGCCTGGCGCCAGAGTTCGGCTCCGGTTTTTTTGTCGAGTCCGACGACGAACGACGCGCCGCCCTCCTGATCCCACGGTACGATGAGGACATTGCCGGCCAAGGTAGGGGAGGAGCCTTCGCCAAAACCGTTGCGGGTCTGCATATCGCCGAGGTCTTTTTCCCAGAGGAGTTTTCCCTGAAGATCGTAGCAGTAGAGGCCGCGTGAGCCGAAGGAAGCGTAGAGGCGCTCGCCGTCGGTGAGGGGCGAAGCGGAGGCATAACTGTTGGTCGCGTGGCGACCCTCGTGGGGGACCTCACGGCGGGCGGTTTTCTGCCAGACGACTTTACCCGAGGCGCGATCAAGAGCTACGACGACGAACTCGTGAATTTTGGTCGGTTTGGACCCTCCGCCGAAGCCGCCGCGCTTCCCGCCTTTGCCCTTTTGTTCGCCGCCGGGAGGGGGAGGGGGCGGCGGTGGGGGCGTTGGAGCTGCGGCGACCTCCTCCGTGGATTCGATGGAGGTCAGGAGGAAAATCCGGTCCTGCCAGATGATCGGGGTGGAGAAGCCCTGGCCGGGTACCTTGGCCTTCCACTTAATGTTTTGCGTGTCGTTCCACGTGGTGGGCGGAACCGCACCGGGGGCGAGGCCCGCACCGGACGGGCCGCGCCACGTGGGCCACGACGTGGTGCCGGCAGCGAACGCGTGCGATGCCAGCAGCGCGAACGACGCGAGGGCGAGTGCCGGGGTGAGGAGAGCGGATTTCATGTGAGTAAAGCGAGGATAGGGAAAGGGCGTGGACCGAGGGGGGGCTGACGGACTGACCGGTCGGAAGTTGCTCGGGTCCGACTCGGCGTCAAGGAGCCGAGAAATTACGAAGACCGAAAAAGCGAATTGAGAAAACTCAAAGAGCGAAAAGTCGAATCGCCGCTTGATGTGGTGCGTCTTTTCGCGGCAACCTTTCATCCCACTATGACTTCCGGAAATTCCCCCTCTGCGGCAAGTGCTCCGGCTCTTTCGCGCACCGCCTGGCTGATTTGTATTATCGCGGCCATTGGGTTCGCGTTCGACATTTACGAGCTGCTGATGCTCCCGCTCATCATTAAGCCGGCGATGGCTGCGCTCAGTGCGCCGCTGGTGGAAGCGCTCGTGACCGGTGGGATGGAGCGCGCGAAGGCGGCGGCGCTGTGGTCGCCCGGAGGTGAAATGTATGTGAGTTGGGCGCGCACGTTGTTTTTTGTGCCGGCGCTCGCGGGCGGCGTGTTTGGTCTGCTCGGTGGCTATCTGACGGATTTGCTCGGCCGGCGGCGCGTGCTGACGTTTTCGATTTTGTTGTATGCGTTTGCCGCGTGTGCGGCGGGTTTTGCGACCACGTTGCCGCAACTGCTCTTTTTCCGGTGTCTCGTGTTCATCGGCGTGTGCGTGGAGTTTGTCGCGGCGGTCGCGTGGCTGGCGGAAATTTTCACGAATCCGGTCCAGCGCGAAAAAGTGCTCGGCTACACGCAGGCGTGCTCTTCGCTCGGTGGCTTGCTCGTAGCGGGAGCCAATATTCTCGCGGCGAAGTGGGCGATGGATTTGCCGGCGATCGCAGGTGGCCATGAGGCTTGGCGCTACACCCTGATCTCCGGGGTGATTCCCGCACTGCCGTTGCTGCTCATCCGGCCGTTTTTGCCGGAGTCGCCAGCATGGCAGAAAAAGCGCGAGGCCGGCACGCTGAAGCGGCCGAGCATCGCCGCGCTCTTCGCGCCGGAGCTGCGCAAGACCACGGTCATCACGACGCTGATTTTCGCGGCGAGCTACGGCATCGCGTTTGGTGCGATCCAACAGCTCCCCCAGATCATCGGTGCGCAGCGCATCGGCACGCCGGCGGAAGCCGGTCACGTGGCGGTGCGGGCGATCGCCAAGGAAAGTGGCGCGACGGCGATGGCCGCCGCGAAGGCCGCGAAAAAACCGGAGCCCGTCGCCCAGCGCGAAATGCGTCAAGCGGCCGGCAACGCCAGCGATCAAACCGTCGCGGGCGTGACGCTGTGGCAGGAGATTGGCGGTTTGGTCGGCCGTTTCATCCTCGCCGTGCTGGCGGTGGTGATCGTGAGCCGCCGCACGCTCTTCCGGGTGTTTCAGATTCCATCGCTCATTTTTGTGCCGCTGCTCTTTTGGTGGATCTCGGGTCAGCTCGGCAACGCCGACAGTCTGGGGATGATCAAGGCGGGCATCTTCGTGGCGGGCGTGCTGACGGTCGCGCAGTTCAGCTTTTGGGGTAACTACATCCCGCTGGTGTTTCCCGTGCACTTGCGCGGCACGGGCGAGAGTTTCGCGGCGAACATCGGCGGCCGCGTGCTGGGCACGGCGGCGGCGTGGCTCACGCTGACGCTCTCCGCCTC
>CAMCHO010000109.1 GCA_945874455.1 Opitutus sp. GAS368
GACGCGCTCGCCCCGGTCAATCTGGAGATTGACCTTATCGAGCAACGGCGCGCCACCGAAGCTCAGGGAGACATCAAGAAGACTGACAATGGCCATGTGAACCCAACAGCTTGCACAACGCTCCCGCCCCAGCGCAAGGTCGGCGTTCAGCTCGCTGTCACTTCGCCTCCCCGTCCCTTGTTCCCCGCCGAGTCCCCCGGGGCTACCGCGCATGGGAACCTCATAGGTTACAATTTCGCGGCGCCCCTCCGGCCCTCTGGCGTACGGTACTGCGCGCCGCGAGTTTTCCACGGAGCGGCCAAGCGTCCCGTTTTCGCCCATGCTTTACCCGCCGCGACTAAAATAAACTCCCCTGCTGCAGCGCAGCCCGCTTCTCCCCGTCGAGCGTGCTGAGCGCGAGCAGTTGCATCGTCGAGAGCGTCGACATCTGCGGCTCACGCGCGAGCGACGCCAGTAAGAGCGCCCCCGCCAAAGCATCGTAGAGCGCCGCGTGATAGTGCCGCCGATCCGGCGGGCAATACGCCGCCGCATGCTTCTCCAAATCGCCCTGCAAGCCACACGCCGCCACCAGTGATTCGAGCTTCCCCGATTCCAGTTGCGGGTAGAGCTGCGAGTAAAGCCGCGCCGAATCCACCCACGGCCCCCACTCCGCCACCCGTTTTCCCGGGCGCGCGAAATCCGGCGAGCTGCGCGGATACGGCCAGACCGATTTCAACAACGCGTTTTCCACCCCCGCATAGTGCGCCGCGAGCGGGCCCAGTTCGCGCAGACTCGAAAAATAATTCCACTCCTCCGAAAACGGTGCGTGCGTCGCCACCGCTTCCTCGCTCAACCCGTGCACCGCCGTGTCTTCCGGCCGCACCCGCCCCGTCGCCCGACACATCCGCGTCCGCGCATTCGCCACCGCGCCGTGCTGCAATTCGACGACCCCGAACTCCAAAATCCCCGACGCACGGCTCCCTTCAAAATCGACAAAAAATATCGGCTGCTCGGTCCAAATGTTGCCCACGCAAACTACGCAACACACGGCCATGAAAAATCCGACTCTATTTTTTCCGTGTCTTCCGTGGGCTCCGTGGGCCACCTTACTTACGTGGACCTCACGCCCTACCGCGCCTTCAGCAACGAACTCGCCCACGCGAGCGGCGCCTTCATCCGTCCGCACTTCGGCCGCCTCGATCTCGCCGTCGAAACGAAGAGCGACGCCTCGCCGGTCACGCTCGCCGACCGCGGCGCCGAAGCACTCATGCGCGGCCTCATCGCCAAAAAATTTCCCGCCCACGGCATCATCGGCGAAGAACTCGGCAGCGATCGCCCCGACGCCGAATTCGTTTGGGTCCTCGATCCCATCGACGGCACCAAAGCTTTCATCACCGGCGTCCCGCTGTGGGGCACCTTGATCGCACTCCTCCATCACGGCCAACCCGTCCTCGGCGTGATTCACCAGCCCGTGCTCGGTCAACTCATGGTCGGCGACGGCGTCACCACCACGCTCAACGACCGCCCCGTGCGCTGTCGCGCCACCCCTAGGCTCACTGAGGCCACCTTGCTCACCAGCGACACGCTCAATCTCGCGAAATATCAAGACGGCCCCGCCTGCGATCGCCTGCTCGCCCAGGCCAAACTCGTCCGCACGTGGGGAGATTGCTACGGCTACCTGCTCGTGGCGAGCGGCTGGGCCGACGTGTGTCTCGATCCCATCATGAACTCGTGGGACATCGCCGCCCTCGTGCCGATCATCCGCGGCGCCGGCGGCGTCATTACCAACTGGCACGGTGGCTCGGCCTATCCTGCGGAATCGACGATTGCGAGCGCGACACCCGCGCTGCACGAAGCGGTGCTGGCAGCCCTGAAATCGTAACGCGAGTTACTCAGGGCAAATCGCCCCAAACCACCCTCGGGAGCCGCTTCGAGATATCACACTACAGGAGTCCGCCGAACGCGTTACTTCCGGACCACACGCCCCCTGCCGCTCTCGGCCGCCCCCAGTCCCGACACGCATCGCCTCGCCGGAAACTCAGCGTTTCTTTTTTCCCGACCAGACACACGTCACCCGGGACGTCACGCCGCCGCGACCTTTCCAGTCGGCCACGATGGTGAGCTCGCGCGGTTTCAGCACCGCGCCGAGGTCGTCGCAAATTTTGTTGGTCACGGCTTCAAAGAAGATGCCGGCGTTGCGAAACCCGTGGAAATACACCTTCAGCGACTTCAACTCGACGCACGTCTTATCCGGCACGAAACGCACGATGATGGTCGCGAAATCCGGGTGCCCCGTGATCGGGCACATCGAGGTAAATTCGTGGTGCGAGTGCTCGATCAAGTAGTCGCGATGCGGCGCGGGGTTCGGGAAGGTTTCGAGGATCTTGGGATCGGCCATGGTGACCCACGGAACACACTGAACCCACGGAATGAAAGCCCATTCTTACCGCCCGATTCCCTCTTCCGAGTATTCTGTGGGCGCCACTCAGCTCGCCGTCTCGGTAAACCGGCTCTCCCGGATCACCGTGATCTTAATGGTGCTCGGATATTGGAGCTCGGCCTCGATGCGGGCGCGCAGCTCCTTCGCGATTTCCCGGGCACGGTCGTCGGTGACTTCCCGAGGTGAAACCACGACGCGAATTTCCCGGCCGGCCTGAATCGCAAACGCCTGTTGCACGCCATCGATCGACACCGCGAGTTTTTCAAGCCGTCCAAGGCGTTGGATGTAGCTCGTCATCGACTCGGCGCGCGCTCCGGGTCGCACCGCCGAGATGGTGTCGGCGAGAATGACCAAGCCCGCATAAACCGTCTCGGGCTTCACCTCTTCATGGTGCGCCGCCACCGCGTTCACGACGATGGGCGTCTCGCCGTAACGTTTGATGAACTCCGCGCCAATCACCGCGTGGCTGCCCTCGAGTTCGCCCGACACCGCCTTGCCCACGTCGTGCAGCAGGCCGGCGCGCTTCGCGACATTCGGGTCGAGGCCGACCTCACTCGCAATCATCGAAGCGAGGAACGCCGTTTCCACCGAGTGATCGAGCACGTTTTGGTTGTAGGAAAACCGATACTTGAGACGACCCAGCAATTTAATGATCTCGGGATGCAGCCCGTTGATGTTCAGCTTCGTCACCGCTTCCTCACCGGCTTGGATCGTGACGAGGTCGATCTCGTCCGCCGCGCGTTTCACAAATTCCTCGATCGAGGCTGGATGGATCCGACCGTCCTTCACCAGCGCATCGAGCGCCGAGCGGGCCACCTCGCGGCGCACCGGGTCGAACGACGAAATCAGCACCATCTGAGGCGACTCGTCGATCAGCAGCGTGACGCCAGTGGCGGACTCGAACGATTTGATGTTACGACCCTCGCGGCCGATGATGCGCCCCTTCATGTCTTCGCTCGGGAGCTGCACGATCGTCGCGGTCAGATCGTTGTTCGGCTTGCTGGCGATCCGTTGCATCGCCGCCACCAGAATGCGGTGGGCGTCGGTTTGCAGCTCTCGCTCGGATTTCTCGAGTGTGGCCCGGCGGAGGACGCGCAACTCGTCGCCGCACTCCAGCATGACCTCCTCGCGCAATTGCTTTCGAATCTCCTCCGCGTCCAGCTGCGACACGCCCTCGAGCCGCTTGCGCACGCTTTTCGAGAGGCCGCGAATCGCATCGCGGGCCTGCTTCACAGCCGCACTCTCGCGGTTGAGCCGCTCATGCCGCTGTTCCAACTGGTAATCGAGCAGTGCGAGGGATTCCTCGTGCGCCCGGATTTCGCGCAACCGCACGTCGCTCTCGATTCCACGCCGATCAAACTCGCGATTCAGTTCCGCACGTTTCTCCTGCACGTCAGCCTCCGCCTTCTGCTTCACCTCTTCCGCACCGACGGCCGCCTCGCGGCGAGCCACTTCGATGAGTTCCGCCGCCTGCTCATGAGCCGCCCGGCGGGTGTGCCGCGTCAGCCTCCAGACCACCCAGAATCCGATCCCTCCGCCAACGACCAACGCCGCCGGAAGCGACCAGTCAACGACGTCGCTCTCGGCGATCAGAAACGCGAATTTGTCTGCGCTCACTGAAGTCAAGGAAGCGGGAAGGTAGGACTCCCCTCCCGAAGCTCAAGCCTTCTTACGCCCCGTTGCCCAACCAGTTATCGGCCCGCCATCGGCCATTGCAATCCGGGCGGGGTCTCCTTGAGCGCCCCCGCATCCGCGCAGGCGCCGACGCTTCGCCAGCGGTGGCGGCCGTTCACCTCAATACGTCGGCCCGAGGATCGACGCACCGCACCACCCGTATCAGCGTTTCAATTTCAACAGCCGCTCTCCCGCCGCGTGGAGCGTCGCGGGCTTCTTGGCAAAATTGAGCCGGATATAGCGGTTCTCGCCCGTCGCGAAGAAGCTCGAACCCGGCACGGGCGCGACGCCGATCTCTTTCGCCATCCAATGGGAAAACTCCACGTCGCTCGCGTAGCCAAAACAGGAGATGTCCACCATCACAAAGTAGGCCCCTTCCGGTCGGGTGTAGCTCAAGCCGGTCCGGTCGAGATAACTCAACAGCACATCCCGCGACGCGGCGTATTCCGCGGTAAGGTCGTCGTAATAACTCGCCGGAAAATTCAGCGCCGTCACCACCGCGTGTTGGAGCGGCGCCGCCGCTCCAACCGTGAGAAAATCATGGACCTTCCGCGCCTGCGCAATGATCTCCGGCGCAGCGTGCACGTAACCGAGCCGCCAGCCCGTGATCGAAAACGTCTTCGAGAGCGACGAGCACATCACCGTGCGCTGCGCCATCCCCGGCAACGTCGCAAAATACGTGTGCCGGTGCGGCGCGTAGACGATGTGCTCGTAAACTTCGTCGGTGAGCACAAACACGTCGAACTCCTCCGCGAGGGCCGCGATCTGCAACAGCTCGTCCCGCGTGAATACCCGCCCGCACGGATTCGACGGATTGCAAAGCACAAACGCCTTCAAGCCGCTCGCGAAAACTTTTCGCAACTCCTCCGGATCAAAACGATAGTGCGGCGGGTGCAGCGGCACATGCACCGCCTGCGCCCCGGTCAGAATCGCGTCGGCATTGTAGTTTTCGTAAAATGGCGAGAAGAGCCCGACTTTGTCTCCCGGGTCACAGACGGTCATCATCGCAACCATCATCGCTTCGGTCGCGCCGCAGGTGACCACAAGTTCGCGGTCGCCGTCCACCGGCACGCCCATACAACGCGTGATTTTCGCACTCAGCGCGGCCCGCAATTCATGTGAGCCCCACGTCACCGCATATTGGTGACGGTGCGCGTCCATCGCGTCTTTCGCCGCCTGCACCAGCGCCGGCGGCGGATCCCAATCGGGAAATCCC
The DNA here is from genome assembly GCA_945874455.1 of Opitutus sp. GAS368. Classification (GTDB taxonomy): domain Bacteria; phylum Verrucomicrobiota; class Verrucomicrobiia; order Opitutales; family Opitutaceae; genus GAS368. The sequence continues at coordinate 5,310 of CAMCHO010000109.1, forward strand.
TGCGAGAGATTGATCGCTCCATAGCGCGCGGCGACGCGCGACATCTCGCGGATCAACGATTCAGTGAAAACGGACGTGCGGCGGGAGGTGCGGGCCACGGCTCAGGGGATCTTAAGTTCCATACCCTGACGCAACGTGGTCTTCACACCACTGGGTAGCGCCTCACGGTTGACCGCGAGGATCGCCTCCACGGTCACGCCGTATTTTAACGCCACGCGATAGAGCGAGTCGCCCGGAGCGACCGAGTGGCGCTTGCCTGCGACCGGCACCGGAAAACCAGACTTACCCGCAGACGGAGCAGCCTTACCCGCAGACGGCGCAGACTTGGCCGTGGGCGGCGCAGCCTTGGCCGCCACTCCGCTCGGACCTTGCGCCAGCGGCGCGGAAGATGGGGCCGCGAAGCTCGGCGGTGGCGGTGCGACCCTGAGGGAGAGATCACTCTCACCGTCGACAGGCTTCGGCACGTCGACCACCTCCACCGGACCGCGCGTGGTGCGCAAGAACGGGGCGGGACCACTTCCGCGCTGGCGGCCCAACTCCGCCTTCAGGTCCTCATTTTCCCGTTGGAGACGATCAATGAGCTCCTGACCGCCTAAGCGAACGGTCTGTTCGTCGCTCGGTCGCCCCGGCATGGTGCGAAACAATTCGCGGCGAGCCAAATCGATCCTTTGGCGGACCAAGGGCGCCTGCTTGGAGTTCGGCTCGAGCTCGAGATATTTCCTGAAATGATGAATCGCCTCGACCGGATCCTTGATGTGCTGGAGGTAAATCAGGCCGGCCTCGAGGTGCGATTCCGGAGAGGACTGCTCACCGCGTCTCTCCGCCACCTTCAGGAACGCTGTCAGTGCTTCGGCATTACGCCCTTGTTTTTGCAGTTGCTTGCCCTGCTGATAGAACGCGTCGTCGGTCTCGGAGGACAAAGCCAGACCGTCCCCTCCGCCGCAACCCGCGCCGAGGAAGCACGCGACCAGCGCGAGCAGAACGGTGAATGGTTGACGGACAGTCATTTGACAGAGAAAGGAATTGAACGAGCGATTGTTCGCCGTAAATTCCGCGTCCTACTTCTGCGACTCAAACAATAAATGGCCCTGCACTCTAAAAACGCACTCGCCCGTGCGCGCGTCTGCCTCCGCATCGAGACCGCCGCGCTCACCGCGACCGCGAAAGGCCTGGGAGCAGAATTCATCGAAACAGCCCGGGCCGTCGAAGCGGTCTCTGCGGCGGGCGGAAAGCTGATCTTCAGCGGCGTGGGCAAGTCCGCCCACGTCGCCCAAAAAATCGCGGCCACCTTCAACAGCACCGGAGTGGCCTCCTGTTTTATCGACGCGACGCAGGCGCTCCACGGCGACCTCGGCCTCTGCGCCGAGGGGGACCTCGCCTTTCTCCTCAGCAATAGCGGGCAATCTGACGAAATCCTGCGGTTGCTGCCCGTCTTGAAACGTTTCGGTGCGCGCATCGTGGCGTTTACGAGCAACCCGGCGTCCGATCTCGCCCGCAACTCCGACCTGCGCCTGCTTTACCGAGTGCCGCGCGAAGCCTGTCCGCTGAGACTCGCGCCCACCGCGAGCACCACTGCGGCGCTCGCCTTGGGTGACGCGCTCGCGATGGTGTTGCTCGAATCCCGCGGGCTCACCCGCGATGATTTCGCCAAATATCATCCCGCCGGAAATTTGGGCCGCGTCCTCTTGTTGCGGGTGCGTGACATCATGCGCACCGCCGACCGGCTCCCCGTCGCACTCGACACCGTCTCAACGCAGGACGCCATTCTCGCGATGACTAAAGCCAAGAGCGGGAGCATCGCCCTGATCGCAAAAAAATCCGGTCGTTTAACCGGTATCTTGACCGACGGAGACTTCCGCCGCAGCGCGCTCACCGGGCCCGATTTTCTCGCTCAACCCGTGTCCACGTTCATGACCCGATCCCCAAAAACAATTCGCGACGACGCACTCGGCGTCGATGCGCTGCGTCTGTTTGAGGCCCACAAGATCGACGATTTGATCGTCATCAACGCACGCGGCCAGCCCGTCGGGCTGATCGACGGTCAGGACCTCCCTAAATTCAAAATCGTGTGAATCATCCCATCCGCATCGGAATCGTCGGCATGGGTGGCTTTGCCGGCTGCCACCACCACACAATCGCGCAACTCGAGGCAGGCGGCCACGCCAAGCTGATCTGCACCTGCGATCCGCAGCCGGAGAACTTTGCCAAGGAGCAGGAGACGTGGCGGCTCGCGGCACGTGGCGTCGGCGTTTTCCGCGATTACCGCGCCATGCTCGAGGCGTGTCACCGCGGCCTTGACCTCCTCGTCATCCCGACCCCGATCAATCTTCATGCCGAAATGCACGCCGCCGCTACCGCGCTCGGCCTGCCGGTCTATCTCGAAAAACCACCGACGCTCGATCACACGGAGCTGGAGCAGATGATCGTCGCCGACGCTCGCGCTCGGAAGTCCTCCCTCGTCGGCTTCAATTTCATTATCGAGAAACCACGCCTTGCGCTCAAACAGCGTCTGCTCGCCGGCGAATTTGGTGCCGTGCAGGGTGCCACCCTCAGCGCCCTCTGGCCGCGGCCAGCCAGCTATTTTTCGCGCAACAACTGGGCCGGTCGTCTGATGATGGAGGGGCAGGTCGTACTCGATTCGTGTCTCGGCAACGCGATGGCGCATTTCGTGCACAATTTGTTATTCTGGACGGGCGAATCCGCACTTTTCAGCTGGGCCCAGCTCGCCGCCGTCCGTGCGGAGCTCTACCGCGCTCACGCCATCGAAGGCGCAGACACTTTTTTCGTCGAAGCCGATACGACCGCAGGTGTCACGATGCGTTTTGCGCTCTCCCACGCCTGCGCCGGCAACGGCACCCACTTGGAAATGGTGCTGTGCGAGAAAGCGGTCATTCGCTACGCGGTCGGCAGCCAAATCGAGGTCCGCTGGAACGATGGTCGCGTGGAAAAAATCACCCTCGAACCTTTCGATCCCCTCATCGAAAACCACCTCGACTACTACGCCTACCTCCGCGGGGAAAATCCGCGCCCCGCGACGAGCCTAGTCGATTCACGCCCCTTCGTGGCGCTCAACAACCTCGCGCACATCTCCAGCGGACGCATCACTCCCATCCCTTCGGAACTCGTCACCGCACTGCGCGACCCCAAAGAGCAGAAAGACTATCTGCACGTCGCCAGCATGACTGCCGCCCACGAAAACTTCCTCGTGCGCGGTGTGTGGCCCAGCGCGAGCGGCTGGGGCCGGGCCCCCGGCGAAGTCGCGACCCCGGCCGACCTGCCACGCTTCCGGGACGTCGTGCGGGCCATGGCCGGCCAACCGTGACGGCGTCAAGTCCACGTTTCGACAAACGTCCAGCGGTCTCATGAAACGACGTTGTTCCCCACTCATCTTTACACACCGCCCCTCCCATCTCCTTTAACTCACGCTATGCCTACGCCCCCGTTTTTCTATCAGGAACTCCTCTCCCTCGGCGCCGATGACACCGAGTATCGGCTGCTCTCAAAAGAGGGCATCAGCACCGCCAACTTTGAAGGTCGCGAGATCCTCAAAATCGCACCCGAGACGCTCGCCTACCTCGCGCGGGAAGCCTTCCACGACACGAACTTCTTTCTCCGCACCCAACACCTCGAGCAAGTCGCCGCCATTCTCCAGGACCCAGAGGCGTCCAATAATGACCGCTACGTCGCCCATACGTTGCTGAAGAACGCCGAGATCGCCGCGCGCGGAATTCTCCCGATGTGCCAGGATACCGGCACGTGCGCGATCTTCGCCAAGAAAGGCCAACAGGTTTGGACGGATGCGAACGACGCGGAGTTTCTCTCCAAGGGCGTCTACGAAGCCTACACCAAGGAAAATCTCCGCTACTCCCAAGTCGCCCCCCTCGATTTTTTCAAAGAGGTCAACACCGGCACCAATTTGCCAGCGCAGATCGACCTCCACGCGAGCGAAGGCGCGAAGTATGAATTCCTCTTCATCGCCAAAGGCGGCGGCTCCGCCAACAAATTATTTCTCTTTCAAGAGACGAAGGCGCTGCTCAACCCCAAGAGTCTCGAAAAATTCTTCGGCGACAAACTGCAGCTCCTCGGCACCGCCGCCTGCCCGCCTTACCACCTCGTGTTCGTCATCGGTGGCACCAGCGCAGATTCGTGCATGAAGGTCCTCAAGCTCGCGACCACCAAGTATCTCGACGCCCTACCCACGGCTGGTAACGAGCACGGCCGCGCTTTTCGCGACCTCGAGATGGAGGCCAAGGTGCTCAAGATCGCCCAGCAGTCGAAAATCGGCGCGCAGTTCGGTGGGAAGTACTTCGCCCTCGACGTCCGCGTCGTGCGCCTGCCCCGCCACGGTGCCAGTTGCCCCGTCGGCATGGGCGTCTCGTGCAGCGCCGACCGTAACATCAAGGCCAAGATCACGAAGGACGGCGTCTTCTTGGAGAAGCTGGAAATGAATCCTGGCCGTTTCATCCCGGAGTCCCTGCGCACTTTCAAGGACGCGTCCTCCGTCGCCATCGATCTCACCCGCCCCATGGCGGAAATCCGCGCCTCGCTTTCGCACCATCCGGTGACCACCCGCGTCCTCTTGACAGGCCCCATGATCGTCGCCCGCGACAGCGCGCACGCAAAACTCAAAGAACGCATCGACGCGGGCCAAGGCCTGCCCGATTACATCAAGAACCACCCCGTCTACTACGCCGGTCCGGCCAAGACCCCAGTCGGCTACGCCTCCGGCTCGTTCGGCCCGACCACCGCCGGCCGCATGGATAGCTACGTCGACTTGTTCCAAGCGCATGGGGGTTCGCTCGTCATGCTGGCAAAAGGCAACCGCAGCAAACAGGTGACCGACGCGTGCAAGCAGCACGGCGGATTTTACCTCGGGAGCATCGGCGGTCCCGCCGCCATCCTCGCGCAGAACCATATCAAAAAAGTCGAGGTACTCGAATACGCCGAACTTGGCATGGAAGCCGTCTGGCGCATCGAAGTGGAAGACTTTCCCGCTTTCATCCTCGTGGATGATAAAGGCCACGACTTCTTCTTCGACGTATGCGGCATCTGCGTCGGCGAGAAGTAGCACCACCCCACAATCTCAGCGCGACTCAGAGCACCGGAGCGTCATTCTCCGCGGTAAGCCACCATCCCTTGACGCGTCGGTGGGGCTTGGCGGTGCTCCCAAAACGGACCCTGACCCCCACCCAAGAAGATCAGTCTTTCGCCACCACTCAGAATTTTACGAGCACACCAGCCCCGCGGGCGTTCACGCGGCTGCTGGTATCGTAGATGCGCTCATCCGACAACACTCGGGCTGAGCGTTCACTCGTGATCACCGGACCCGTCGTCGCTGCGAGCGTGGCGGAGGCAATCAGGTTAGAACGGCGGGAACCACTCGGCACTTTCATTTGGGCCAAGGGCTCCACGGGCCTGGACCGCGCCGGGAGCACGCGGGTCTCAAATCCACGCGCCGGACTCAGCAGCCGCCGCGAGAGCAGCGCGTCCGTCGACTGCAACTCCGTAAACTTCTCAACAGCGCCGCGGCCATGCGAGGACACGAACACCGAGGGTTCTTCAGCGTGAGGAGCGACTCCGACCATGGATCCAAACTGACCGCCCGCCCTCGCAGCGGTGCGCTCAGCCCCCAGCACCAACGGGGGCACCACCGGGGCCAAATCTTGGGATGCATCCAGGGCTGGCCCGGTGACAATGATCAGAGCCGGCTCTGCGTGGTCCGAGAGGACTTCGCGCATGGAAACCGCCGACGCCACGGTCAGGCCACCCGACTGCAGTACGCGGGCCGACGAAGGCACGACAACGGTCGAGGACTTTGGCGCCTGGAAATCGCGAACCGAGAAAAGGGTCGCCGCCAGCACCGCCGTCGCACCCAACGGCACATGAAACCGCCGGACTCCACCGAGGATGCAACCAAGAGAAATCGTGCGCCACCACGGCCGTTTCTCAACGAGCGCCGCGAGCTGCTTAACCCTGAGCTCACGATCAAATTGGCTCCAAAATTCCGCAGACGGACGTTCAGCGCGCTTGAGCCGGAGGATGTCTTCGAGCGTCACAGGACGCTTCCTATCATGATTTATCATGTGCGCGTATAGGGCTGGAGCTCCGCTTGGAGCAGTTGTTTCGCATAGTGGAGCCGCGAACGCACCGTGCCCACGGAGCAATCCATGACATCGGCGATTTCCTGATGGCTGAGGCCTTCGATTTCAAAAAGTGTAACCACGGTACGATGCTTGGTAGACAACTTCTGCATCGCATCGTTCAATTTTTCCTGAAGCTCGTGCACAAACGCATCGCGATCAGCATCCGTCTTATCCGTCAGCGCATCAATGATTTCCTTTGAAACCGGCTCATCGCTGTCCACCCGCTCCAAGCTAAAAAACGAACGGAGGCGACCCTTGCGGAGGTGACTCAGGGTCGAGTTGACCGCGATGCGATAGAGCCAAGTGAAGAACGACGACTGCCCGCCGAAGCGCTGAATCGACTGAAACGCCTTGATAAAAGATTCCTGCGTGAGGTCGGCCGCATCCTCGCGATTTGATGTCATGTGGTAGACAATACTGAAAACGCGCTCGCGATATTTGAGAATGAGGCGATCGAAAGCGGCGACATCACCTGCCTGGACCCGATGGACGATTTGCATGTCCGAATCGGCCTCCAACTGGCGCTCAGGCGACGCGACGAGCGTCTTCGAGCCGAGGATTTTGATGGCGTCCATCACGACCGGATCGAATCGCGGCAGGCGCAGTGGTGCAAACGGAAATTCAACAAAGGGTGAATTTCCTCAGCCCGACGGACGGACGCTGGCGACTTGCGCGTGGAGCACATCGCATAGCCCCAGCAGCAGCGGAGTCGGGGGGGCGTCCGGCCACGCCCGCAGCGCACCGATCGCGGCGGCGATTTCAGCCTCCACGACCTGCGACACGGCGGCGAAAACGCCCAGTTCCCTCATCTGTCCAAGGCGGAGGAGGGGCTGCGGGGGACTTCCCCCCGCCAGTTCCGCCGTGAGCGTCGTCCGCTCGTCGGCGGACAGGCGCTCGAGCAGAATCAAGAGAGGCAGGGTGAGTTTACCACTCGCGAGGTCAGTGCCGAGAGTTTTGCCCACGCGCGTCTCTTCCCCAAAGAAATCGAGAAGATCGTCATAGATTTGATAAGCTATGCCCAGATGTCGTCCGAACCGGCTCACCGCTTCCACGTAGCCCCCTTCGAATCCAGCCAAGCGCGCGCCGAGAAAGCAGGACACGCGGAAGAGCTCCGCCGTCTTCAGGTCCACGATCCGCTGGTAGTCCGCTCGCGTGACGTTGGTCGATCCCCGACGCAGCGTTTGCACGATTTCGCCGGCGCAAACTTTACGCGTCGAATCGGAGACGGCCGCACAGATTTCCGTCGTGGGAAATTGCGTGGCGAGGTGCAAGGCGTGGGCGAACAGCGCGTCTCCGAGCAGCACCGCCGCCGTTGGTCCAAATTCCCGCGCCGCAGTCCTCCGACTGCGACGGACATCGGCCTCATCCATGATGTCATCGTGGACGAGCGTGGCGAGGTGCACGAGTTCGACAACCGCGGCGACTCGCACGAGGTCAGGCGTGACCGCCCCCGGACCACGCCAACCGCTCAGAAACACGAGGGCGGGCCGAATGCGTTTACCCGACGTATCAATGCAATAATCAGCCATCCCCCGAATCTCCGGCTCAAACGAAGTCATCTGTCCTCTCAAAAACCGATCGAGCTCGGCCATGTGCGGAGTGAGCAAAGCAAATACGGTGGCAAACGCGTGCGGTCTGGAAACGGGGGGCGACACGGTGACGCTGCTCATGAGTTCCGAGAAGCTAGGTCGTTTTTCTAAAAAAACAATTAATACTCGCGCCCAAAGCCGGAAAGATCCGGCGACGGAAAGTCGCGGCGATTGGTGCCCACTCGCCCCGAACGCACAGCCAGCATTGTTTTGCCATCGCGGATCTCACCGCCACCTTCCCCGCCACCACTCCGCGTGATTCGCAACAACGCCACGCGCACCGTTCGCCGCCCTGCCACCCCTTCGATCAACCTCTCGCCGAACGGTCGCGTCGCCCATTTCAGGGCTGCCTTCCGGATTTCCGGCCGCAACCTTCCTCTTTCGCCTATGCCAACCCGCGCCCATTTTCCCACGCTCATTTACTGCGAGCCCCTCCAGAGATCTCCCGCCTCGCTCGCGCGCCTGAACACTGAGCTCGCCGACGAATGCCGTAAACTCCGCGAGTTCGACACCGCCGGCCGCAAGTGGTCCGCCAAAAATTACCCCGGCGGCTACACCAGCTACGCTTCGATGAACGAGCTCCACCGCTTTTCCAGCACGTTCACCGGCCTCGAGAAAAAACTCACTGCGCACGTCCGCGCTTTCGCCCGCACGCTCGACATGGATCTCCGGGGCCGCTCCGTCCGGATGACCGACTGCTGGGTCAACATTATGCCGGAGAGCACCGCGCATTCCCTGCACCTGCACCCGCTCTCGTTTATCAGCGGCACCTACTACGTCGTCACCCCGCGCGGTTGCCCCGGCCTAAAATTTGAAGATCCGCGCCTGAGCAAGTTCATGGCCGCTCCACCGAAACTCCCCACCGCCCGCCCGGCCCACCGGCCGCACATCACGTACCCGGCGGCAGCGGGCAACGTGATCCTCTTCGAAAGTTGGCTCCGTCACGAAGTCGCCGCCAACCGCGTCCCGGACGAACGCATCAGCATTAGTTTTAATTTCAACTGGTCCTGACCGTGGGCCGGGCGCCCGAGCGCATCTCTCAACAATCGGTCCCGCGAAGAAAGTGGCCGGGGCTTCAGTCCCTGAAAGAACCGCGGGGTGTCCCTTTCAACCGATTTTCTCACCCACTCACCGACTGAGTCGCGACCAGCAAGAAGATCGCCTCGTTTTACGCACGTTAACGAGAATTGCTCACGTCACCTCTCGCCGCCAGCCGAGAAATCACCCAGCCCAGCCCGGGCCGAGCCAAAATGGCAGGGCTGATACATCCCGCGAGTAAACGCGGAGGGAAGGGTCGTGGAGAAATGGAGTAGAGGTTAGATCGACCTGACCAACGACGCGAGGCGCGGCAGAACGGGGGGATGAGCACACGAATTTCCCCCGTCTCCACCCAAGAACACCTACTGTAGAGCAGCGCGCGCTGGCTCAGGCCGTCGCCGCGAGTGTCACGAAGCAAGATCCGGCGCGTCGATTTCTGTGCGTACCGAGCACGCGAACGCGGCGCTGTCGATCGCTTCGTCGCGAGCCGCTGAGTCCAGTTTCTTATCCCGTCACGCTTCAGGGATCAATTCGGTTGCTCGCGTGTTTTTCACCTCATTACCTTCCGCCACTGTCTGCGCCGCGACCGCCTTTCCCCAGGACCCCAAACCACCATGCCTCCATCGACCCGCAATCAGTTCCTCACCGCACTCGCCTGTCTCGTCACCGCCGTCGTTTCACCGCAGGCCGTCGCCCAGCGAGCCGCCGCCCCGGCGAAGGAAACCACGGTCACACTCTCGCCGTTTGAGGTGCGCACGGACAAGGATACCAGCTACGGCGCACTTAATTCCAACTCGATCAGCGGCCTCAATATGGAGCTGCTCAAGACTCCCGTCGCCGCCGATATTTTCACCGAACAGTTCATTCAGGACGTCGCCGCGACGACGGTCGAAGATCTGCTCAACGGCTACGGCGCGGGCGTCGGCATGGTGCTCGCCACGCCAGACAGCGACTCCAACAACAATCAGCCCGGCGACCGTTTCAGCGTCGCCCAAGTTGGCTCGCGCGGGCTCACCGCCGGCCAGACGCGCCGCGACGGATTCAACGCCAGCTCCACCCGCACCAGCATCACGGACATGTTCGACACCGAGCGTGTCGAGGTAATCAAGGGAGCGAATGCCCTGCTGTTCGGCGCGAGCGGTGCGGGCGGTTTTGCCAACACCGGCTCGAAACAGGCGCGCTTCGCCCGCGGCGACGGCCACCCGCTCACGTCCGCAACCGCGACCTCGCGCATCGATCAGTTCGGCTCCCAGCGCGGAGAGTTCGACGCGAGCTACGGCCTGGAGAAACTCGCGTTCCGCTTCGTCTCTCTCGACGAAACTCAAAATTACCGTCGGCTCTATATCGGCTCGAAAACGCACGCCACTTATGGCGCGCTCTCGGCAAAGCTACCGTTCAACACCGCACTCCGCCTCAGCGCACGCAAGACAGACAACGACCGTATCATCCCCACGCCAGGGTTCCGCACTGCTCAGCGACTAGCGCAGGGAAGTGATAACGGTTTACCGATTTTTCTGGCTAATTGTCGCGCGGAGCGCCAAGAGAGAGTGGGATGAACTGGAACCCAATGACAGAGAGCCTCCCCGCGCATGCGTTGCGGGAGATCACCCTGGTGGTGGCCGAGCCAGCGGAGC
>CAMCHO010000110.1 GCA_945874455.1 Opitutus sp. GAS368
TGGTTCCCCGCCAAGGAGCGCGGCCTCGCCATCGGCATTTACACGCTCGGAGCCACCGTCGGCGCCACCCTCGCGCCCGTCCTCATCGTCGGCCTCGCTTCGTGGCACAGTTGGCAAGCTGCCTTCATCGTCACCGGCTCGGCCGGCCTCCTCTGGCTGATCCCTTGGCTCTGGCTTTATCGCCGCCCGAGCGAACACCCCCGCCTCTCCGCCGAGGAACGTACCGTGATCGAATCCGGTCAGGTCGCCGAATCAGCCGCCATCACGCCCTCGGCCGCAGTCCCCGCCCCGGCTGCCACCTGGGGTAAGTGGCACCAAGTTCTCCTCCGCCGCGAGGTCGTGCTCCTCATCTTCGCCCGCATGTTGACCGACCCCGTCTGGTATTTTTTCCAGTTCTGGTTCGCCAAATATCTCTATGACGCGCGCGGCCTCGACCAGAAATCCCTCAGCGTCACGTGGGTCGTTTACCTCGCCGCCGATGTCGGCGTCCTCGCCGGCGGCTGGCTCTCCGGCCTGCTCATCGCGCGCGGCACCACCCCGGTCCGCAGCCGCCTGTGGATCATGCTGGGCTGCGCGGTGCTCGTGCCGCTCGGCGCGGTGATCCCGCACGTGGACGCGCTCTGGCTCGTCCTCGCTTTCGGCATGGTCGCCGTCCTCGCGCATCTCGCGTGGCTCATCAATCTCAGCGCCCTCGTCGTCGATCTCGTCCCCCGCGGCTCGCTCGCCTTTGCCTTCGGTGTGATCGCCGCCGGCAGTTCCCTCGGTGGCCTGATGATGAACAAAGCCGTCGGCTCCCTCGTGACCAATACGTCCTACGATCCTGCCTTCGGCTTCATGCTACTCCTGCACCCGCTCGCCTGGCTCCTCGCCTGGCAACTCCGCTCGCGCCCAAGCACCGTCTGACCGCGTCTCCCCCGCTCTCAATCTCCCCCTCTCTCCGTCTCTCCCTCTCTCCCTCTCTCCCTCTCTCCCTCTCTCAATTTCTCAATCTCTCCGCCTCTCCCCCTCTCCGCCCTGCTCCCATGCTCCTCCACCCTCCCGTTGCGCACCGCGCGCTCACCCAAAAGAATCTTACCGCCGATCTCGTCGTCGTCGGCGGCGGTCTCGCCGGCACGTGCGCCGCCATCACCGCCGCCCGCGCCGGCCTCAAGGTGATTCTCGTCCAGGACCGTCCCGTCCTCGGCGGCAACGCCTCCAGCGAGGTTCGCCTCTGGGTCCTCGGCGCCACTTCCCATCTCGGTAACAACAACCGCTGGGCTCGCGAGGGCGGCGTCATCGACGAGTTCCTCCTCGAAAACCAATACCGCAACCCCGAGGGCAACCCGCTCATCTGGGACACCATTCTCCTCGAGAAAACCATCGCCGAGAAAAGCCTCACGCTTCTCCTCAACACCGCCGTTCACGATCTCGAGAAATCCGGCCCTGACACCATCCGCGCCGTCCGCGCCTTCAATTCGCAAAACTCCACCGCCTACGAACTCGCCGCGCCCCTCTTCGTCGACGCCTCGGGTGATGGTATCGTCGGCTTCCTTGCCGGCGCCGCGTTCCGCATCGGCGCCGAAGCCGCCGCCGAGTTCGACGAGGCCTTCGCCCCCACCGTCGCGAACTCCGAGCTCCTCGGCCACTCGATTTATTTTTACTCCAAGGACACCGGCCGGCCCGTGAAATTCACGCCGCCGAGTTACGCACTCCAAGACATCACGTCGGTCCCGCGCTTCCGCGATTTTAACGCCGCCGAGTTCGGCTGCCGCCTCTGGTGGATCGAATACGGCGGTCTCCGCGACACCGTGCACGATACCGAAGAAATCAAATGGGAGCTCTGGAAGGTCGCGTACGGCGTGTGGCACTACATTAAAAACTCCGGCAAGTTTCCCGAAGCCGCCAACCTCACCCTCGAATGGGTCGGCACCATCCCCGGCAAACGCGAGAGCCGCCGCTTCGAGGGAGATTTCATGGTTTCCCAGCGCGACCTCATCGAGCAACGCCCGCAACCCGACGCCGTTTCCTTCGGCGGTTGGTCCATCGATCTCCACCCGCCCGCCGGCGTTTACAGCGAAAAACCAGGTTGCCAACAGTGGCACGCGAAGGGCGTTTTTCCGATTCCCTATCGCAGCCTCTACTCGCGCAACCTCTCTAACCTCTTCCTCGCCGGCCGCATCACCAGCGCGACGCACATCGCGTTCGGCTCCACCCGCGTCATGGCCACCTGCGCCCACAGCGGCCAAGCCGTCGGCCTCGCCGCCGCCCTCTGCGCGCGCGACAAACTCACCCCGCGCGATCTCGTCGCCCCCGCGCGCATGGCCGAGCTCCAGCGCCGTCTCATCCGCGCCGGCCAGTTCATTCCCGGAGTCCAGCTCCGCGATAGCGCCGACCTCGCCGCCCGCGCGATCGTCACCGCTTCTTCCACCTATCAACTCTCCGAACTCCCCGCCGGTTCCGACCGTCTTCCGCTCACCGACGCTTGGGCCATGCTCCTCCCCGTTGCACCCGGCCCGATGCCCGCTGTCACGTTCACCCTCGACGTCGCCGCCGCTACCGAACTCGTCGCCGAACTCCGCGTGAGTTCAAAACTCAATAACCACACGCCCGACGTCACCCTCGCCACGCTCCGCGTCGCGCTCACCGCCGGCGCCGCACAGGCCGTCACGCTCAAATTTCCCTCGTCGATCGACGCTCCCCGCTACGCCTTCGTCTGCCTCGCCGCCAATCCCGCGATCACTGCGCATCTCAGCGACCAGCGCCTCACCGGCGTGCTCGCTGTCACCCAAAAGTTCAATCGCGCCGTTGCCAAATCCCCGCGCCAAGAGCCACCGCCCGGCACGGGCATCGAAAGCTTTGAATTCTGGATACCGCAGCGCCGGCCCGGTGGAAAAAACCTCGCCATCCGCGTCGAGCCTCCGATCGCCCTCTTCGCTCCGGAAAATCTCTGCAACGGTTTCAGCCGTCCCACCAACCAACCCAACGTCTGGCTCGCCGCCCTCACCGACGCCACACCCACGCTCACGCTCGAGTGGCCTGAGCCGGTCGAGATTTCGCGACTCGAATTCGACCTCGACGCCGACTTCGACCACCCGCTCGAAACCGTGCTGATGTTGAACCCCGAAACCGTCGCGCCCTTTTGCGTCCCCGCCCTCCGCGTCCTCGACGACACCAGCCGCGTGGTCGGCGAGATCCGCGAGCAACACCTCAGCCAAGCCGCGCTCACACTCGCCGCGCCCGCACGCACGCGTCGCCTCACCGTCCAACTTACCCGACCCGCCAGCGGCGCCCCCGCCGCCCTCTTCCGCGTCTCCGCCTACTGAGGCTTACGGAGAACACTCGGTGTGCATCCATGGTCTTAGAGATGGTTTGCGCCGAGGGCCTCCGCGGCCATCACTGCCCCGAACTCCCCGCGCCATGAGCCTCCACGTCACCCTCCTCGCCCTGCTTCTCACGTTCACCGCTGGCCTCCTCAGCGCGGCCACGCCTGCGAAGCCCAATATCCTCTTCGTCCTCTCCGACGACCATAGCTACCCATTCCTGAGCTGCTACGGCGACCCCAACGTCCGCACGCCCACCCTCGATAAACTGGCCGCCGAGGGCATGAAGTTCCACCGCCTGTTTACGGTCGCACCTCAGTGCGTGCCGTCCCGCGCCGGTTACCTCACTGGCCGCTCCGCCGTCGCCGCGCGCATGACGCGCTTCTCCTCGCCTCTCCCCAGCGACGAAATCACATTCCCCGAAATCCTCCGCGCGCAGGCGGGTTATTTCACCGGCGTCTGCGGCCGGTCCTATCACCTCGACGGCTCCAACCCCGCCAACGCCCAGACCACCGCCCGCCTCCTCACCGAGCACGGCCTGAGAACATTTGCGCAACGCGTCGATTATCTGCGTACCGGTTCCGACGCCGCGGCGATCGAGCAGATGCGCGAGTTCCTCGGGCAAAAACCCGCCGATAAACCTTTCTGCCTCTGGCTGAATTTCAGCGATCCCCACCACGCGTGGACTCCCTCCGCCGAGGACCGGCCCGATCCCGCGAAGCTCACACTCCCCGCGCACTGGCCGGATCTGCCCGGGATGCGCGCGCAGCTCGCCGACTACTGCGGCGAGGTAAACCGCGTCGATCGCAGCATGAAGGCCGTCCTCGATCTGCTTGCCGAGCGCGGCTTCGCGGCCAACACGCTCGTCATCTTCGCCGGCGATAACGGCGCCGCGCTCCCCCACGGCAAAGGCTCCCTCTACGATCCCGGCTCCAATGTCCCGCTCGTCATCCGCTGGCCCGGCATCGTGAAACCCGGCGGCGATTCGCACACACTCCTGAGCGGCGAGGACATCGCGCCGACCATCCTTGCCGCCGCCGGCCTCGCTCCGGGGCCGAAGATGAGCGGCCGGAGTTTCGCCGCGCTGTTGCGCGGCGATTCATCGTACTCCCCGCGCAAATACATCTTCGTCGAGCGGGGACCACACGGCACCGCGCCCGTCACGCTCCAGATGCGCAGCTCCGCGAATGATTTTTCGCGCAGCGCCCGGAGCGACCGCTACAAATTCATCTACAACTGCACGCCGTGGGTGCCCTACTCACCGGTCGACTCCGCGGGCGGCGCAGGTTGGACGCAGATGGCCGCTGCCAACGAGCAGGGTAAACTCGCCGCCGGCCTCCGCACCACCTACTTCACCACGCCGCGCCCCGTCTACGAACTCTACGACCTCGACGCTGATCCCTCGGAACTGAACAACCTCAGCGGCCAAAACGCCGTGCACGCGATCGAACTCGAACTCCGCACCGCCCTCGCAGAAAAAATGATCGTCGATTTCGACTACCTCCCACTTCCCGATTTGCTCGACCGCGATACCACCGGCACGAAAGCTGGTAAGGCCGGGAAAAACGGGAAAAAGAAACTCTGACCCACGTTCTCCAGCCGGTGAACCGCTAATCGTCGCCCATCTCCGCTCATCAAGAATCCACCGTTTACGCGCCACCGCTCCCGCTCCCCACGCCTCGCCGCTTAGACGAATCACGCCCACCCTCGCTCCGCTTACCGCCTCCGAAAAATCAGCGCAGATCAGCGATTTCACCCCTCCGATATTTCATTTCCCCCTCCATGCGAAAATCTCCTCTCGCCTTCGTCCTGCTCGCCACGGTTTTCCTGCCGTTCCTCGTGGCGGCCGCATCCGCCGCCGACACGCCGCGCCCCAATTTCGTCCTGATCAACATCGACGATCTCGGCTACCGTGACATCGGCCCTTTCGGTTCCAACAACCGCACGCCCCATCTCGACCGCATGGCCGCCGAGGGTCGCAAGCTCACCAGCCACTATGCAGCACCCGTCTGCTCCCCTTCGCGCGCCGCGCTCATGACCGGCTCCTACCCAAAACGCGCGCTCCCCATCCCTCACGTCCTTTTTCCCAACGCCGCCGTGGGCCTCCACCCCGACGAACACACCGTCGCGGACGTCCTCCGTTCCTCCGGTTACGCAACTGCCGCCATCGGCAAATGGCATCTCGGCGATCAACCCGAGTTCCTCCCTCGCCGCCAGGGCTTCGATTACTATTTCGGCCTGCCCTACTCCAACGATATGGGCCCCGCCGCTGACGGCACAAAAAACGATTTCGGTAAACAGCCCAACGCCGCCCAAGCCACGAAGGCTGCAAACGCGAAGAATGCCGCTCCGAAGAAGCAGCCAACCCCCGCCGCCTCGGACGATGGCATCGGTATCCGCAGCACCGCCCAGCCCCCGCTCGCCTTGATCGAAAACGACACCGTGATCGGCCGGATCCGCGCCGAGGACCAGGTCCCACTCGTCCGCCGCTACACCGAGAAAACAATCACGTTCATCCGCGACGCCCAGGCGAAAGACCGCCCGTTCTTCGTCTATCTCGCGCACAACGCCGTCCACTTCCCACGCTATCCCACCGAAGACTTCCGCGGCCAATCACCCAACGGCCTCCTCGGAGACTGGGTGCAAGAGGTCGACTGGAGCGTCGGTCAGATCCTCGACGCCCTCCGCGCGATGAAGCTCGATCGCAACACGCTCGTTCTCTTCTTCTCCGACAACGGCGGCCCAGTTGGCCAGGGAGCGAACAATTTCCCTCTCCGCGGCGCCAAGGGCTCCACGCTCGAGGGCGGTATCCGTGTCCCGGGTCTCGCGTGGTGGCCCGGCAAGATTCCCGCCGGCTCCTCGACCGATGCCATCACCGCCATGATCGACGTGCTTCCGACGTTCGCCGCGCTCGCTCGCGCTCCGCTGGCGGCCAATCGAAAAATTGATGGCGTGGATATTTTCTCGGTGCTCACCGGTGCCCCCGCCATGCCACCGCGCGATACGTTTCTCTATCACCGTGGGCTGCTCCTCGAAGCGGTGCGCCACGGTCCGTGGAAACTCCACCTGGCGACCGGCGAACTCTACCACCTCGCGAACGACATCGGCGAAGCCACTAACGTCGCCACGCAGAACCCCGCCCTCGTCGCCCGTCTCACCGCCATTGCCGACGCCTCGCACGCCGACCTCGGCCGCGATGGGATCGGCCCCGGCGTCCGCCCCCTCGGCCGGGTCACCCATCCCCAGCCCCTCCTCGCCGCCGACGGCACCGTCCGCCCCGCCGTCGCCGGTGCGCAAAAGATCTTCCCCTGATTTTCGATCCACGCCTGCCGCCGGCAACCAGCCGCTCCGTCCTCCCCTCCGTCACGCCCTCCGAAAATGACCACGCCATCCCCGACTGTGAACCGCCGCTACTTCCTTCGCGCCGCCGGCATCACCCTCGCCCTCCCGCTGCTCGAATCGCTCTCGTCCCGCGTGCTCGGCGCCGGTCTCGGGGTCGCGAGCAAACCAGGTGCCGCCATCGGCGCGGCCCGCCCGCAGCGCCTCGTCGCCATCGGCAACATGCTCGGTTTCTACCAACCGGAATTCTTCCCCACCGCCACCGGCCGCGATTTCGCGCTGCCCTCTCTCCTCCAACCACTCGCCGTCCACCGTCCCGATTTCTCGCTCTTCTCCGGACTCGATCACGGTCTCAAGGGCGGACACTTCGCCATTCACTCCTACCTCAGCGGCGTGCGCAGCATGGACGCCAAATCGATGCCCGAGGGCAACATCAGCGTCGATCAACGCGCCGCCGAAACCATCGGCGGGGCCACGCGTTTCTCCGCCCTGACCATCGGCTCCGAGGACGGTCTCCACGGCGGTTGCCAGATGTGTTGGACGCGTAGCGGCACCCGCGTCCCACCCATCCCCGGTCCCAAGGAACTTTTCCGTAAACTCTTCATCACCGAGGGGGCTCACGACCTCGCCCGCTCCGCCGACCGTTTCCACCTCCAAGGCTCCATCCTGGACGCCATTCACGGCGACGCGAAATCCCTCAACCGCCAACTCGACACCCGCGACCGCGAGAAACTCGACGAATACTTCACGTCCGTCCGCGACGTCGAACGTCAGATGGAGCTCAGCAAACGCTGGGCCCATGTCCCCAAACCGGCACCCGGCATGCCCGAGCCGGCAAACGCCGGCTTCGTCTCCGATCTCCCCGTCCTCTACGATCTCATCGCCCTCGCGCTCCAAACGGATTCGACCCGCATCGCCACGCTCGAAATCGCCGGCGGCTTCGACGCCTCCGCCCTCGGTCTCCGCAAAGATTATCACGCGCTCTCCCACCACGGTCAGGTGCAAGAAAACATCAACGGCCTCCTCCAGCTCGAGAAATACCAGATGCAGCAATTCGCCCGTTTCCTCGCAAAACTGAAATCCCTCAAAGACGGCCAGGGCCACCTCCTCGATCACACGATGGTTCTGTTCGGCAGCGGCATGGGCAACGCCAACGCCCACACTAACTCGAATCTTCCTATCATCCTCGCCGGCGGCGGCTTCAAACACGGCGAACATCGCGCCTACCCCGCCAGTGGCGCCGGTCGCGTGCCGCTCGCAAATCTTTACCTCACGTTGCTGCAACGCTTCGGCGTGGAGACGAATCGCTTCGCACTCAGCACCGGCACCCTCCGCGGCCTCGATCTCGCCTGACATGATCAGTGCAGCCGGCCTTTCCACCGTCGTCCGCTGGTTCGCGGGCGTTGTCTGCTCCGCGCTCGCGTCCTGCCCGTTCACGCTCGTCGCCCAAGACTCCGCCACTCCCGCAATTCGCACTTTCCTCACCACGTATTGCGCCGATTGCCACGGCCCCGAAAAACAAAAAGGCGAGCGCCGCTTCGACCACCTCGCGTTACCCATCACGAATGCCGACACGCTGATCGAGGTCCAGGCCATCATTGATCAACTCAACCTCGGTGAGATGCCGCCCGAGAAAGCCAAGCTACACCCCGCACCCGCTGACATCGCCACCGTCGTCGCCCACCTCACCCAACTCGCCGCCGACGCCCAGACCCGCCTCGCCAGCACCGGCGGCCAGACCGTCCTCCGCCGTCTGAACCGTCGCGAATATCTCAATACGGTGGGCGATCTCTTCGCACTCAACCTGGCGATGTTCGACCCGACCACGAAGTTTCCCCGCGACCAGTCGGTCCAGCATATGGACAACATCGGCGACGCCCTGAAAACCTCTGCGTATCTCCTCGCCCAATACGTCGACGCCGCCGATCAAATCGTTGAGAAAGCGTTGTCCACGCCGGAGCCGCCCCGCGAACGCACTTGGCGCTTCACCGATAATTTCCAGCAACAGCCCGAGCTCCGCTACTCGCACGGTCGCGTGCAAAATTTCCGTTACATGTGCCTCTACGAGTCGGCGCAGTCCACGCAACACGAGGGTGCCTACGGCCCTCTCCTCGCCTTCGCCCAAGGTGTGCCCGCCGACGGCACCTACGAGATTCGCGTGAAAGCCGAGGCCAAAAACCGCCGCCATCCCTACGACGCCGGCCTTTTTGGCACCGATCCGGAAATGCCGTTCCGCCTCGGCATCGTCGCCGGCCAAGCCACGGTCGGCCCGCTCCATCAACCGCAGCCTATCGAACCGCAGTTGGGTGAAACGATCGTCAAAGACGACGTCGCCGAGTGGTATACTTTTCGCGTGTGGCTCGACCGCGGCTTCACGCCGCGTTTCACCTTCCCCAACGGCGCGCTCAGCATTCGCAACGCCTGGAATCGCATCCTCCGCCAATACAATTCTGCTTTCCCCGTCGACGTGCGCGCCACCACCGGCATCGTCGAAACGCGGGTCGTCGTCCAACGCCACGGATTCCCGCCGCACATCCGCATTCACGAAGTGGAAATCCGGGGCCCGCTCAACCCCTTGTGGCCCACCGCCAGCCAGCACGCTATTTTCGGCGATACGCCGTTCGCTCCGGCCCGCACGCGCGAAATCCTCACGTCGTTCGCCACGCGCGCCTACCGCCGTCCCGTCCTCCCCGAAGAAATCGACCGCCTCGTGGCCGTCGTCGACCGCCGACGGCAATCCGGCCACACCGATTTCGACGCCTTCAAAGACGGACTCAAAACCATCCTCTGCTCGCCCGCCTTCCTCTACCTCGCCGAGGGTGGCACGGAGGGCCCTGCCGTGTCCGGGCCAGGGTCCTCGCGCACACTCAACCCCCACGCCCTCGCCGCGCGCCTCGCGTATTTTCTCTGGTCCACCACGCCGGACGCTGAACTCACCAGCCTCGCCACGTCCGGCGAACTCGTCCAGCCCAACGTACTCCTCGCCCAAACCCGCCGCCTCCTCGCCAGTCCCCGCGCCGATGCCTTCGTCCACGGCCTCCTCGATAGCTGGCTCAATCTCCGCACGCTCGGCGACATGGCACCCGACCGCGGCACCTTCGCCCGCTACTACGCGCAGGATCTCCAGCCTGCGATGAAACGAGAAACGCAGCTCTTCACCCGCGACCTCCTCGACCGCAACGCCAGCATCGTCCGTTTCCTCGACGCCGATTACACATTCGTCAACCGCCCCCTCGCCCGCCTCTACGGCTTCCCCCTCGCCGTCGACGGCGCCACCGGCCACGAGTTCCGCCGTATCCCCGTTAACCCTACACAGCGCGGAGGCCTCCTCGGTCAGGCCAGCATCCTCACCGTCAGCGCCAACGGCGTCGAAACTTCGCCGGTCACCCGCGGCGTCTGGCTGCTCGAAAACATTCTCGGCACCCCGCCCGCGCCTCCGCCCGACAACGTTCCCCCCATCGACCCCGATATCCGTGGCGCCAGATCCATGCGCGAAATCCTGACGAAGCACCGCGACAACCCTTCCTGCTACGAATGCCACCGCAAGATCGACCCCCTCGGCTTCGCCCTCGAACACTACGATCCCATCGGCGCGTGGCGCCCGACCTACGGAAAAAACGCGCCCATCGACCCATCCGGTGAACTTCCCGGTGGCCAACGCTTCGGCGACGTCGCCGGACTCAAGCGCATTTTGGTCGATCGCCAAGATCAGTTTGCCCGGATGCTCACCACGCGCCTCCTCACCTATGCCTGCGGCCGCCGCATCGAACCCCTCGACCGTCCCGCCATCGACGTGATCCTCGCCGCGACCAAGCCCACCGCCTATCCTTTCCGCGATCTCATCGAGCACGTCATCCTCAGCCCCGCCTTCCGCTCAAAGTAGTTTTCGCCTGAGTCGTCTCGGCATCCGCTCTCGCCTGCTCGCTTTCGCGAGTGCCTTCTGTTCGCTCCTCGCCGCCGTTGCTGACGGCATCCCCCGCGAGGTCGCCACCCTCCCCTCCGAGATCGTCTCGGTCAACCCGCCGGGACCCCGCCCACTCCCCACCGACGTCAGTGATCCCACCCACGTCCGTTGATTTCGGCAGCGGTCCGAAACCTAGCGCGAACGTCTAGATCCCTTGCTTGAATCCATTTATACAGTAACTTCGCTACCTCCGTCGTTTAGCTCACGGGCTAATTGATTCAACGCTCCCATCTTTTGAACCCAAAGATTTTCTCTTAAAAACACCCCGAGGATTGACGACTGAGGCGCGCCCCCCAATTCCCCAGCGCTCTTTATCGCACTCCGTACGCCATGACTCTCCCTGGGTTGATTCTCGTCGCCTCCGCGCTCGCACTCCTCGTGCCGCTGCCCGCTTTCTATAGTCGGAAGCATAGCTACCGGGATCTTCACCAACTCGAGATCGAGCGCCGCAACGGCAGCCGTTGGGGAATGGTCAAGCAGTTGCTCCGTTTCTCCGGCCATTGGATCGACCTCGCCCGCGGACTGCTCGGGTCCATCGGCGTGCTGATGACGATCGACCAACTCGCCACCATTTCGCCGCTCTACGCGAGGCACGCTGCCTGGGCCGACTCGGTTGTCCCGCTGACGCTCGCCACTTTTTGCGTCATGATGATCGCCTTCTTTTTCCACTACCCCGGCAAGAGCGTCGCCCCCATCCCCTTCGTGGCCGGGACACTGCTCGTGCTCGTGCCCCCGAGCGTGGCGATTCTGGGCCTGCTCATCGGCTTCTTCTTTGCCGCCAAGTTGCGCACCCTCTCGCTGTTCTTCGTTTTGGTCGCGCCCGCCCTCGCCCTGCTGGGATTTTTTCTCGACCGACTGCTGTGGCCGTCGCTCGCCGGTGCCGTGCTCGCTGCCACGCCCATCGTCCTCGCCTTCTTTCGCCATCGCGACCTCGTCATCCCTGTCCGCCGCCCGCGCGCCAGCTGACCGCCCGCCTCGGCATTTGCGACGACTTCACCTCGACTGCGCCCGCATGGATCGGCCGCGTTGAGCAGAACTTAACGTCGTCGAAGTTTACGGCCCCCCATGCGCCACCCGCGTGCGCGTCCACCACGCGCACACGAATTGCCCGCCCCGCTCACGGCGCGAGATCGATGATCACCGGCGTGATCGTCTCGGTTGATCCCATTTTCCCCGCCAGCCGGCGCGCGTCATTTCCCGAAATTTCCAGCAACACGGGACGATCGGCCGCATCGACTCATTCCACCCGTGGCGTCTCCTACGCTCCCGCCGCATCCCATCCGTTTCCTTGACCTTGATCGTGGTCTTCGGTGCTTAGAGCTCGTGCCGCTGGGTGAAGTCCGCCCCTCCCACCACTACGGACCGTCGACGCTATCGGGTCTCCAGTCGCGATTGAGATCTCCGAATGTATCGCTCCGAAGGCCGCTCCCTCGCTCGAGTGGAATTTATCGAGATGCTGTTTTTTAAAAGCAGGCATCGTGACTTCGGCCGCGCTGGCCCGTACCACGAGCAGGAGCACCCCTCGACCCAACAGTCGTTTCGGGTTCATGCATCACCGTGACTTGCCGACCTGTCGTTTCAAGCGCGCGCCACCCGCCAGCCCCGCCTTCAGCCACCGCAAATCCACCTCGTAGCCGTGCGCCGGAAATGTCGCCCGTGTCGCATCGACTTCGGCCTGCCGTCGCCGTAAGCCGCGACGCTTCCTGACCCAACCCGAGCTTGCACCGTCGTTCGCTTTGCTTACGACGAGTCCATTCACCACGCCGCTTTCATCCGACTGCTACTCCTGCTCGCGCTGCTGGCTCCGCCGCTCGCCGACGCCAATCCCCTGCCGCTCGCCGGACGCCGCGTGGTGATCAGCCCCGGCCACGGTTACTATTTAAACGACACCTCACGCTGGGTCCTGCAACGCACACCGTACTTCGGGATCGTCGAAGATTTCGTCAACCACGACATCGTCACCGATCTCTACGCGGCGCTCCTCGAGGTTGGCGCCGACGTCGCTTCCACCCGCAATCTCGATCGCAACGCCGGCCTCGGTGAGTCCGGTTTCCCCAAATGGCAGGAGGCTGCGCGCTACCACTTGAAAGCGATAGGGGTCCCCGACTCCGTCTGGAACGGTTCCGGCGGCAGCCACCTCGGCCAAGACATCAACGCGCGCCCGCGCTACGCCAACTTCCTCAACGCCGAGCTGCTCGTCAGCGTCCACAACAACGGCGGCCTCGGCACCGGCACCGAGACGTGGTACGAAACCAACAACGCCTCCGCTCCGCAGAGCAAGCGCCTCGCCGACGTCGTCCACGCCGCCGTCATCACCGCGATTCGCCGCGACTACGACGCCGCGTGGGTCGACCGCCGCGTCAAGGGCGCCGCCGGGACCTACGGAGAAAACGCCGTCGCCACCCGCCCCGCCATTCTCGTCGAGGTCGCGTTTATGGATCGCCCAACACCCGACAACGCCGCGCTGCAGGTCGACCGTTTCAAGCGGATCGTTGCCACCGCCATCCGCGACGGCATCCGTGAATACCTCGTCGGTACCGTGCCGGTCGCTCCCGCCACCTTGCTGGCCGCAAGCGACGCCACCTCCATTAACCTCACGTGGGCCGACCGCTCCAACGACGAAACCAGTTTCCGCATCGAGCGCCAATCCGGCGCAGGCCTCCCTTGGTCATCCGTCGCCACGGTCGCCGCGAATCTCACTTCGTTCCGCGACTCCACCGCGACGCCCGGCACCACCTACGTTTATCGTGTGACCGCGTACAACGCTGCGGGCGATGCCGCGGATTTCTCCAACGAAGCCACCGCCACGCTCGCCACCGCCATCCCGACTCTCGTGCTCGCCACCGTCACTCCTTCCACCGCGCAGATGCGCGCGTGGGGACAGGAGGTGGAGTTCCTGCTCACGATCACCGATCACGACGGACGCCCCGTCATGGCGCCGTCTCTGCTCATCCAAGACGGTGTGCGCAACACCACCGCGACCGTTACTTCGCTGCCCGCCGATGCAACCGGACAACTCACCTTCCGCTCCGCCGTGCCCGCCGGCCAAGCAAACGGCTCCTACTCGTTCACGTTTCAAGCCACCAAAGCCGGCTACACCGCCAGCGCACCCATTTCGCGTCAGATCTCCATCAACCAGCCCGTCACCGCGACCACACTCGCGGACTCCCCCACGCTCCTCGCTCAACCCGCTCCGCTCGCCGCCACTGCCGGTGCCACCGCCACCTTCTCCGTCACCGCCCGCGGAGAGGAGCCCCTTTCCTTCCAATGGCGTTTTAACGGCACCGCTCTTCCCGGCGCGACCGCCCCGTCGCTCACGCTGCCTGCCGTCACCACCGCTCACGCCGGCAACTACACCGTCGCCCTCACGAATCGCCTCGGCACCACCACGAGTCTCGCCGCACCCCTCGTCGTCCATCCCTCCGCGTGGCTCTCCAACCTCTCCGTACGCACCACCCTCGCCACCGGCCAAACCGTCATCGTCGGCCTCGTCGTCAACGGCGGTGCCAAAGATCTCCTCCTGCGCGCCGCCGGTCCCGCCCTCACCGGATTCGGACTCACCGGCACGATGCCGGACCCCCGCCTCGAACTTTACCGCGACTCCACGCGCATCGCCCTCAACAACGATTGGCCCTCCTCGCTCGCCGTCACCTTCGCCGCCGTCGGTGCGTTTCCTTTCACCACCGCGAGTCGCGACGCCGCACTCCTCATTCCCCTCAGCGGCCCGCACACCCTCCAAGCTACGGGTTCGACTGGCGGCACCGTCTTAATCGAGAGTTACGACGCCGGTACCGGCAGCGCCGTGCGCGTCATTAATCTCTCCGCGCGCAATCGGGTCGGCACCGGCGCCAACATCCTCATCGCCGGCTTCTCCGTCTCCGGCACGGGCACGCAACGCGTCTTGATCCGCGCCGTCGGCCCGACTTTATCCGCCCTCGGAGTTCCCGCCGTCCTCGCCGATCCTCAGCTGGAGCTGAACGACGCCACCGGCGTGGTCGCCAACAACGACAATTGGGACGCCTCGCTCGCGCCCGTCATCGCCTCGGCGGGTGCGTTCCCCTTACCCACCGGCAGCAAAGATTCCGCACTGGTCGCCACCCTGTCCGCAGGGCGCAACTACACCGTGCAAATCTCCGGCGTTAACAACACCGTCGGCGAAGCCCTCATCGAAGTCTACGAACTGCCTTGACGCTAGCCCGGGTAGCGGCGTCGGCCCGCACGCCGCACGCCATCCACTCGCGGTTCCTCGCGGTCACCCCTCGCGAAAAAAACCAAAAATCGCACGGTCGTCTGGATTCGTTTTGTCGGTGTAATCTGTGGTCAGTGTGAGCTGCGGGATTGAGCTGTAACGATGCCGATAGGATCGTCGCATCCGTGCGTTAAGGCGCGATCCGCGCGCAGCCCCATCCAAAACCGAAATCCACTCCACTTCAAAAAACGACCGTTGCCCCACTCGCGGCGAGTCGCTCCCCTACTCCCGCGCCTTCACCGCCTCCGTATGAAACTCGTCCTCTGCTTCTTTTTATCCGCCCATCTCCTGTTCGCCGCCGATCCCGTCCGCCCTCTCGATACGCCGGAGGCTTGGGGGTTTGCCGATCCCGCCGCATGGACTTGGAGCAAAGAAGACGGCCAGTCCGTACTCACTTTGAAACGACAGCAAATCCATCAGCCGAAGGTGCGCAGTCCCTTCAACCTCGCGTGGCTCAAGACCGCGGAATGGAAATCGTTCACCCTTACGGTCGAGGGTCAGCTCACGAAATTCGATGCGGGCAATAATGATTTGTGCCTCGCCTTCGCACGCTCCGAGGACACCCGATTCTACTATGCCCACTTGGGCGAAAAGGCCGACGGGGTTCATCACCACCTTCACCTCGTCGACCACGCCGACCGTAAGCCGATCACGGCCACGCGCACTGAGGGCACCCCTTGGCAGCCCGACCGCTGGCACCGCCTCAAGCTCGTCCATGACACCGCAACGGGGATGATCACTGTCTTCTTCGACGACATGGAAAAGCCCGTCATCACCGCGCAGAACAACAC
>CAMCHO010000111.1 GCA_945874455.1 Opitutus sp. GAS368
CCATATTTACCTCCGTGCATCCCACCGGCGTTGCACGCGATATTACCCCCGATCGTGCAGTAGTCCTTCGACGAGGGATCGGGCGGATAAAACCAGCCCTTCGCCTCCGCCGCGCGGTGGATATCCCCCACCTTCGCACCACACTGCACATGCGCCATCCCCGCCTCTTCGTCGATTTCGATTTGGCTCAGCGCCAGCATGTCGAGCACCCATCCTCCGCGCACCGGTGCTGCCGCGCCCGTGAGCGTCGTACCACGACCCCGCGTCGTCACCGGCACACCGTGCTTGTTCGCGAGCGTGAGCAACACCCCGATCTCGGCTTCGTGGCTCGGAAAAATCACCGCCTCAGGCAGAAACGGAATCTTACTGCTATCGAACGAGGCAGCCCGCCGCGTTTCGTCATCGGTGCGCACGACGCGGGCGCCGAGCTTGCGTTTGAGCAACGCCGTGGTGGTGGTGAACAACTTCATCGAACCTGACGCAATGCACACACCGCTCGCTCCGTGCAAGCCGCCTCACGACATGACGAACCTTTTGCTTCACTTTCCGCAGACTCGTGTGCGACCCTCTCTCTTTATTCCTCCCGCTCTCATGACTAAAATCCTCCTCACGACGACCTCGTTCCAAGACACGCCGGGCGAGCACCACCAGCTCCTCGCCGACACCGGCTGGGAGATCATCCGCGCCCGCGGCCCCCTCAACGAGGCCGACACCCTCGCCCTCGTCGGTGATATCGACGGCTACATCTGCGGTGACGATCTCATCACCCGCAAGGTCTTCGAGAAGGCGCTCCCGAAACTGAAGGTCCTTTCCAAATACGGCATCGGTGTCGACAAGATCGACGTGAAGACGTGCACCGAGTTCGGCATCCCTCTCCTCTTCACTCCCGGCGTCAACCACACCACTGTCGCTGAACATACCTTCCTCCTCCTGCTCGCGCTCGAGAAGAATTTTCTTTTCCACACCGACTCCACCCGTGCGAACACGTGGAAACGCAAGACCGGTCACGAGCTCCTCGAAAAAACCATCGGCATCATCGGCCTCGGCCGCATCGGCAAAGAAGTCGCCATCCGCGCTCGCGCTTTCGGCATGAGCGTCATCGCGCACGACATTTATTGGGACGAACAATTCGCCGCTGCGCACAACGTCAAACGGGCCGCCAACCTCGACGAAATCTACGCCGCCTCCGACTACATCTCGCTCCACACGAATCTCACGCCTGAGACCCGCGACCTGATGAGCGCGAAAAGTTTCCCGAAGATGAAAAAGGGCGTCCTCATCCTCAACTGCGCCCGCGGCGAAATTGTCCACACAGCCGACATGGTCGCTGCCCTCAAGTCCGGACAAGTCGGCGGCTACGGCACCGACGTCCTCGACGAAGAGCCGCCGACTCCCGATCACCCGCTCCTCAAATTGCCGAACGTCGTCTGCACCCCGCATATCGGCTCCCGCACCTACGAGAGCGTCGTCCGCCAGGCCACCGCCGCGGTGAAGAACCTCATCCTCGCGATGCACGGCGAAAAACCCCTCGCCCAAATCAACCCCGAAGTCCCCGTCAAACGCGTGGTCTGACCCTCGTGGAGGAACCCGCTTGCGGGCGATTCCTCGCGCGCAAGCGCGCTCCTACCTCTCTCAACTCCCCCGCTCAACTCTCAACTCTCAACGCTCCGCTCTCAACGATTCCGATTCCCATGGAAACTTTTTACGTCGTACCCGAAGAACAACACAACGCCCTCGTCGCCGCCGCGTATAAGAAACGCGGTTACTCAAAGTCCGAAGCCGAAGCCGGCGCGCGCTTTTGCGCCGACGCCTCGCGCCACGGCATCCGCACCCACAATGCCCTCAAGGCCCTCCACCTCGATCACGTCTTCGGCTCCGGCTCCCACGGCTGCGTGCCGAAAGCCAAGATCGAAAAAGTAAAAACTCGTTTCCGCGGTGCCGCCGTCTGGAACGCCAATAAAAAACTCGGCCAGGCCACCGGCTACGCCGCCATCGAGGAAGCCATCAAACTCGCCGATAAATACGGCGTCGGTATGGTCTCCGTCGACAACGCCTTCCACTACCTCTGGGGTGGCGGCTACGTGATGGACGCCGCCAAGCGCGGCTACATCGCCTACACGAATTGCACCGCTGCCCTCGCGGAAGTCGTCCCCTTCGGCGGGAAATTTCCGACCCTCGGCACCAATCCCCACTCGTGGGGCTTCCCCACCACCGACGCCATCGGCTATCCCATCGTCATCGATTGGGCCACTTCCGTCGTCGCCATGGGCCGCGTCCAACAGCTCCTCCGCGAAGGCAAACAACTCCCGCCCAACGCCGCCGTCGACGCCCACGGCCAGCCCACCACCGACCCCGCGCAGGCGAAATTCCTGATCCCCTTCGGCGCGCACAAGGGCTACGGCCTCGCGCTCATGAACGAGATCATCGGCGCCTTCATCGGTGGCTCGCTCCCCACCCTCCGCAACCGCTGGGATCAAGTCGGCGACGACAAAGGCACCTGCGCCTTCTTCTTTCAAGTCTGGCACCCCGACGCGATGAACGCCGGCGCCTTCGCCAAAGGCCGCAACCAGCAGCAAAACATCAAAGCCGTCATCGCCGACATCCTCGGCCACGGCAACGACGCCTGCATGTTGCCGGGCCAGCTCGAAGCCGCCGCCGCTGCCCGCACCGCCAAGAACGCCGGTCTTCTCTTCAGTGAAGCCGAGATCGCCGCCTTCAACGAAATCGCCCACGAGACCCGCAAGCCCCGCTGGAAACTCGCCGACCTCAAAGTCGCCGAGTAGGCCGTTGCGCTTCATCCGAAACGATCGGCTGCTTCCAACCGCCGAATTCAGCAAGGGCCGCCCCTCAAAGGCCGGCCCTTTTTTGTGCCCAACGATCGCTTCACCTCCATGCGCCCTAGATTTCGGCGGCGCTTTCGCAGCACCCGCCTCAGGGGCTCGGCGTTGCGCAGCCTATCGGCCAAATGCCCAGAGTTTCGTCGTCGTGCGCAGGTAGAGCCGCTCGCCCACGAGCGCCGGCGTCGCGAGGATGCGTTCACCAAAATCCGCCTGATGCAAAATCTCCGGCTTGTCGCCGCCCGCCTTCACAACCGTGAGTTTGCCGAGGAGCGATGCCAGGTAGATGCGGCCGTCCGCTGCCACGGGCGAGGCGTAATAGCTTCCCAGCGCACCGGTCAGGCGTTCCTGAGCGTAATGCGGCTCGCCGGTCTGCGGGTCGAGCGACGACATGAGCCCGCCGTCACTCACGAAATAAATGCGGCCATCGTAAAAAAGCGGCGACGGCACGTAGGGTAATCCCTGCCGGTATTTCCACGCCACGTGGGATGCGGAAATGTCACCGGCACCGCCGGGCGCCACGGCAATGAGCAGATTCTCGGCACGGGCGTTGCGGGCTTTCCGGATTTCCCAGTCCTCCTTCGTATATTTGCCGTCGCGATTCGCATCCACGCCGCGCCAGTAGTCGCGCCGTTCAATCGGGATTTCATCCGGCGTGACCGAGGTTCGAGTCCGCGAAAGTCGTCAAAAAAATCCGCTCGCCCCACACGCACGGCGAAGAGGGCGACCACGGCACTGCTACACTCCACACCACGCCTTCGTGGGGCCCGATCTTCGTCGGCGGCTTGGCATCGGCCGCGAATCCGGAACCGTTCGGACCCCGAAATTGCGGCCAGTACGCCGATCCGGCGTCCTGCGCGGAGAGCACGACGACTCCGATCACCAACGACGAGGCCAACGTCGCGAAACGGTGATTCATGCACAGAGATGACTACTGGCGCCCCATCCGATAGAGATGCCCCGCCGTCCGGATGAAAAGCGCCCCGTCCGCGACGGCGTACGAGGCGAGCGCGCGCTCCTCCAGTTTATTTGTCGCGATCTTCTCAAACGTGCGCGCCGCCTTCACGACGGTACCGACGCCATCCTCGCTCAGGAAAAATACCTTACCTTCGGCCGCGATGGGCGACGCCGAGTAGTTGCCCTCGATCCGCTCCTGCCAGTGGACGGTTCCGGTCTTCGCGTCCCAGCAGGTCGCGATGCCACTATCGGCGACGCCGTAGAGCTCGTCCCCGACCACGACGACCGACGGCGTGAGCGGCGCGCCCTTGGTCGTGCGCCACGCGACATGCGTGTCGGTCACGTCGCCCGCGCCGTCGGGCCGAATCGCGAGCAGATCGGCGCGGTTGAAACCGGTCGCGATAAACAGCAACCCGTGCGCGAACACTGGTCGCGGCACCACCGAATAGCCCTCGCCGTAGCGCACCCGCCAGATTTCGCGGCCATCCTTCGGGTCGAGCGCCCACACCGCACCGCTCCCCGGCGTGATAATCTGGATACGTCCATTCACGCTGATCACGAGCGGCGTGCAGAACGAAAAATACGATTTCACCGTGATCCCGCGCGGCACTTTCCACGCGACCTCGCCGGTGGCTTTTTCGAGCGCGACGACAAAGGGATCCTTCGTGCCATCGGAGTTGAACACGAGCCGATCGCCCGCGAGCGCCGGCGAGCCGCCATTGCCGTGCAACGGATCGTAGCGGAGGGAGTGGTTTCGCCAAAGAATTTTCCCAGCCCGATCCAGACACGCGGTGCCGTGGTGGCCGAAGTGCAGATAAACCCGATCTCCCTCGACGATCGCGGTCGGGCTGGCCGGACTATTTTTCGAGTGCACGGGCTTCACGCTCGCTTCAGTCGCCGAAAAAACTTCCGTTTCCCACAACGCCCGCCCGCTCGCCACGTCGAGCGCCAGCGCGCGCAGCGACACTCCACCCGACGCATTCGGGACTCCCGTCGTGAGAAAAATACGACCGCCACTGATCGCGGGCGACGACCAACCCGCGCCGGGCACGGGTACCTTCCACGCGACATTTTTGGTCGCTGACCACTCGGTCGGCAGTCCGATCGCGGTTGACGTCCCCTGCCCCGTGGGTCCGCGAAACTCTGGCCAGTCTTCACCCCTGAGCAGCGGACAGGCGGCCAATAATAATGCGGCGAACAGGGAGCGAGGTCTCATGAGTGGAATGGATACAGCCGCAGCGGATGCCGGGCCTTCACTTGCCGGCGGCCAACGCGAAAAGTTGGTTTTGGCCGGTAATGTAAAGGACGCCGTTGGCGGCAACAGCGGTGCCGTGCTGGAGATCGGGGAGCTGGGTATTGGTCACGAGGAGTTTTTTCTCCCGGCCGACGGCGAACACAAATACCGCACCTTCGGAACTTTGAATGTAAACCTTGCCATCGGCGACGAGCGGCGAGCCCCAGATGTTGGATTTTACGTCGTGCGACCACAGTTTTTTCCCGCTGACCGCATCGAGGCACGAAAGGTAGCCGGGCGTGTCCGCGGCGTAAACGAGGCCGTTATGCACGACGGGCATCGAAATACTGTCGCTGAAATCGAGTCCATCGAGCCGCCAAACCTCGGCGGTTTTTGTGACGTCGCCCCGCTGCTTGGCGTCGAGGCAGCGGAGGGCACCCGCGCCGGAGCCCGCCTCGGGTTCACCGATGGCGGCGTAGACTCGATCACCGACGAAGACGGGCGCGGCAAGAAACTGAAACAGCGTCTCCGGTTCGCCCGAAGGGAGCGTTTTTTCGTGCGCCTTGCCGTTGAATTTCCAGAGGAGTTTACCGGTGGCCGGCGCGAAACTGTAGAGCCAGCCGTCGCCGCCTGGGAAGGCAACTTGCGCCACGCCCTCGACGACGCCGTATCCAGGCGAGCCCCATTGGCCGGTCATGATGCGAGAACCGGGCGAGTTGTCCTGCCACAAAACTTTTCCCGTCTGCGCATCGACTGCGAGGAAGCTGGGGGCGGCGGGGTTCTTAACCTTACCGGTCTTGTAGTCGGCGGCGGTGCCGGTGACGACAAACAGGCGCCCGTCCACCACGAGGGGCGACGACGACGACGCTTGGTTCGGCATTACGCCGAGGGTGGCGCGCATATCAATCGACCAAATCAGTTTGCCGTCCCGCGCCGCGAGGCAGACGAGTTCGGCGCGATTGCTCACATAATAGATATTCTCGCCGGACACACACGGGGTGGACGTCACGCCAATGGTGCCGTCGTCCTCGCTGGGATTGCGGAGCTTTTCGTGGGTGACCGCCCAGAGGAGTTTGCCGTCGCTCTCTGCAAAGCACTTCATCACACCGCGCTGTTCGGCGTGATCCTTGACGTCATTATCGGTGCCGATGAAGACGCGACCGCCACTGATTACGGGCGCGCAAAAAGTGACCTTCCCGAGCGGAGCGACCCACTTGATATTCTTGGCCGGAGTTTTCCCTCCGAAACTCCACTCGACGGGTAAACCGACTTCGCCCGAGACCATATTGCGGTCCGGCCGGCCGCCGAGCATGGGCCAATCATCGGCGCGGAGCGAAGACAACGTGAGTAGCGTAATCAAGGGTAGCCCGCCTCGTGAGAGGCGGGACGGAACGGCCTTGGTCAACGAACCAATCCCTGCTCCCACGAGCAGGGCTACGAGTGCGAATGGGTCGATAGGTTTTATCATTTTCCAGCGATGCACACGAGGTGGGTAAACGTCTTCACGTAGATCCGACCACCGTCGACACACGGGGTGCTGTGCGTGCCTTCGCCGAGGGGACTGCGCCCGAGTTCTTTGAAGGTATCGCCGGTCGCCAGAACGATCATCTCGCCCTTGGTGCTCGCGCAGTAGATCTTTCCATCGATCAACACCGGCGAGCTAAAGAACTCGGCCCGCGGCAGGCGCTCCGACCAGATTTCCTTGCCCGTCGCCGCCTCAATCGCACTCGCGAAACCGGCGTCACTCAGCAGATACAGGCGACCTTCGTAATAGAGCGGCGTCGGCACATAAGGCGTCGCCCGACGGAGCGTGTAGGCCACGTGGGTCTTCCCGACGTCGCCTTTGCCCCCGAGCTTGATGGCCGACAAAAAGTTTCCCGTGCCGGCCCCCGAGCCGCAGCTACCAATCGCGAGATCGCCGGCCACGACGGGTGAGGCGACCATGCGTTTATCGAAAACGGGCGAATCCCAGTTGAGCGCGCCAGTGAGCAGATCGAGGCTCGAGACGCCGTGCGACTGGCTCGTGAGCAGCAATTCCATCGAGCCGTCCGGGCGCTGATGCGTCATGGGCGTGCCGTAAGCGGTGGCGATATTGGGATTGAGGCCGGGCGCGCGCGGAGACTTCCACCTCACGGCACCGGTCTTTAGATCCAGCGCAACGACCGAGCTTTCGCCGTCCTGATCGTTCGTCACGATTACCTTGCCGTCGTAAATCATCGGCGAGGCACCGTGCCCATGTTGCGCCACAAATGTCCCGAGGTCGCGACTCCAGAGCTCTGTACCCGCGTGATCGTAGGCGCGCACCCAAAAGTGATCATTCGAAACAAAACAGGCGACGACACGCTCGGCGTCGACGACGGGGGAGGTATTGGCGTAGCCGGTATTTTTATTGCCCAAGCGCGCCATCGGCAGCGGATAACTCTTCTGCCACAATTCCTTCCCGTCCGATTTGCGCACGCAAATAATCGCGCGCTCGTTCCCGTTAGCGAGAGCGGTCAACAGGAACAACCGGTCACCCCAACCGACCGGCTGCGAGTGGCTCGCACCCGCGATCGGCACGCGCCAAGCAAAGCTGCTTTCCCCCCAGGTAACTGGGGCACCTTTGGTGGTGCTAATGCCGGTGCCGTTCGGCCCGCGGAAGCGGGTCCACTCTTGCGCGTTCGCGGTGAGCACGTAGCTCGTAGTCATGACGATGCTCAGGAGCGCAGCGCGGGGCAGTGATTTCATGGGGTCAGGGGATGGGCTGATCGGAAAGATTCGGGCACTTGACGAAGCAGAGGTGGCAGAAGATTCGCGGTCAAAGAGAATTCCGTAGCGCCCAAATCATTGCGCGCGCTTGCCGAAGCCACCCGAATCGGCCAACTCCTCCCCTCACCTCCTCCCCATGAAAATTCCTCCCGCGCTCATTACGCTTTCCTTCCTCCTCGGCTCATTGGCCGCCCCAGCTGCGCCCAGCACCGACTGGCCGGCTTGGCGCGGCCCGACCGCCGATGGCCACGCGGCCGCCGGTCAAACGGTGCCGGTGAAATGGACTGAAACGGAAAACGTCGTCTGGCGCGCGCCGATTCGTGGACGGGGTCACAGCACACCGATCGTGGTGGGGAATCACGTCTACGTGACGAGCGCCGACGAAACTAAGCAGGAGCAATTTGTCCTTTGTTTTGATCGAGCCACCGGCAAACCGCTCTGGGAAACAGTCGTCCACCGCGGCCCGCTCGATACCATCGGGCACCGCAACACCTCGCAGGCATCCGGATCCGTCACGTGGGACGGCGAACGGCTCTACGTGAATTTTCTCCACGACAAGGCGATCCATGCGACGGCGCTCGATCCGTCCGGGAAAATCCTCTGGCAGCAGCGCGTGTCCGGCTATGTCCCGCACCAAGGTTTCGGTTCCTCACCCGTTGTGCACGAAACGGTGCTGCTCGTCGCGGCGGACCACAAGGGCGGCGGCAAACTCGTCGGACTCGACAAACGCACCGGAAAAATCATCTGGCAGCAAGATCGCCCCAAGGTCGCGAACTACCCCACTCCCGCGATCCTCAAAGTCGCCGGCCGCACGCAAGCTATCCTCGGCGGCTGCGGTCTCGTCGCGAGTTTCGATCCGCTCACCGGGAAAAAACTTTGGGAGATCGAGGGCTCGACCGACGAAACGGTCGTGATGGCCGTAACCGACGGCAAACGGGTTTTTGTGAGTGGAGGTTATCCCAAGAACAACATGACGGCGGTCGAGGCCGACGGCTCCGGCAGGATCGCCTGGCAAAACAATGTCCGCCTCTACGTGCCTTCGATGTTGGTGCGCGACGGATATCTGTTCGCCATGTTGGACACCGGCCAAGCGGTGTGTTGGCAAGCCGACACCGGTGAAGAGGTCTGGCGGGAGAAAGTAGATAAAGACTATTACGCCTCGCCGGTCTTGGTGGGTGACCGTTTCTATGCGACCAGCTTGCGGGGCGTGACGTCCGTGTTCGAGGCGTCCGCGCAAAAATTTGGAAAGCTCCTCAGCCAAAACCAACTCGGCGACGAAGCCCTGGCCAGCCCGGCGATCTGCGGCAATCGCATCTACCTGCGCAGTGCCAAGAAGGGCGACGTGCGGCAGGAGTATCTCTGGTGCATCGGAGAAAAATGAACGCGGCGTGGCGGATTATCTTTTTAGCGGCATGCGTCGCCGGCGGAGATCCCGCGTTCGCAGCGTCAGCGACACTCATCGCTTCGCTCGAGCTGGGCTGGCCGCAATTTCGCGGTCCGCGCCGCGATGGGATCAGTGACGAGCGCGGGCTGCTCGCGACCTGGCCCGCAGGCGGGCCGGAGTTGCTGTGGTCGGCAAAGGGTGCCGGGCGCGGTTTTTCCTCGACGATTATCGGCGGGGGTCGCCTTTACGTGACCGGTGATTTCGACGCCGAGCTGCGGGTGCTTGCCTACGATCTCAGCGGAAAGCTCTTGTGGTCGGTGCGCCACGGCGACGCGTGGCTGAATCAATATCAAGGTGCCCGCACCTCCGTCACCTACCACCACGGGCTGCTCTATGTCCAAAACGCCCACGGCCGCATCGCGTGCCTCGACGCGGCGACCGGAAAAGAGGTTTGGAACGTGGATTTGATGAAACGCTTCGGGGCGGAAAACATCACGTGGGGTTTCAGCGAATGCTTACTGGTGGACGAACGCGCCGTGTATGCGACGGCCGGTGGACGCGACGCCATGATCGTCGCGCTCGAACCCCGCACGGGAGCGGTCGTCTGGGAAATTCCCCAGCTCGATCCGGCGGCGGACAAACTCGAAAGCGCCTCCTATGCGGCGCCGATTCTGGTGCAATTCGCCAACCGACGGCTTCTGATCGGTTGCACCCAACGCCAACTGTATTGCGCCGACGCCGACAGCGGCATCCTGCAATGGACCCGGCCGCGCCCCACGACGTATTCGGTCCTGGCGAGTTCGCCGGTCCTGGTCGGCGAATCAGTGTTCATGGCCGCGCCGCACGGCTCTCCCGGCCAACTCTATCGATTGCTCGCGCCGACTGGGGCGGGTCAGCCGGTCGGGGTAGCGGACGCGTGGACAACCGCGCTCGACAGCTGCCAAGGCGGCGTGGTTCACGTCGATGGGCGGCTTTACGGCTCGACCTATCCGCGGCGCGGTAGCTGGCAGGCCATCGACGCGCGCAACGGTGAGCTTCTCTACGAGACCACCGAATTTCTCAAAGGCTGCGTCCTGTATGCCGATGGCCGGCTCTACACCCTCGCCGAGGACGGCTGGATGCTGCTGCTGGAGCCGACGGAAAACACATTCGCGGTGCGCGGCCGCTTCCGTTTGGCTGAGGCCCGCGACCGCAACGCGTGGGCCCATCCCGTAATCTTCGACGGACGCCTCTACCTGCGCTACCTCGATACGATTTCGTGTTACGAAATCCGCACCGCTCACTCCCCGCGGAAATCGTAGCAGATCAACCGCGCGGGGGACCCGCTGAGCGCGTCGCGCTCATTGTGCACGACATAAAGGAGCCCGCGGTGCAGGGCGGGCAGCGTCCACGTCGACGCAGCCTGAAACAGGCGCACGCGCTGTTTCGTCACGGCGCCTTTGGGTGTGAGCGCGAACTCGGCTAACAGGCCGTCCTCACCGAGACAAAAAATCCGTTCACCCGCTTGGAGCAGGCTCGCTCGAAAAAAGCTCTGCGTGCGCCCGGACTCCTGGAAACGCGTGTCGTCGCTCCACACAATTTTCCCCGTGGCCACCTCGAGGCACTTGAACTCGGTGTCGGGCGGATTGCGGCCCGCAAAGCCGTAGAGGTGGCCGTCGATTTGCAGCGGCATCATCCAGTGCAGGCCGAAGCCGCGCTGCGTCCAGAGCTGCTTCGATTTCAGGTTCTCGTCGAACTCCAGTAACGTGCCGCCCTTCTCATAGGTTTCGGAAATATAGACGCGCGTGGAGTCCACGACGAGCGGCGTGCCCGCGATCACGGATTCGAAGACTTTCGCGCGCCACGGAAAGCGGTCGTAAACTTTGCCCGTTTGCGGATCGATCGTGAGCAACCCGCCGGCGCTCGGACGGCTATCGCCGGCGGCGATCACGAGCGCGACCTCGCGTCCACCAATCGTGGATACGATGGGCGAAGCGTAACTGGCGCCCCAGGTGTCTTCGACTTCCCAGAGCGTTTTCCCCGTGAGCTTATCAAACGCCGCGACGCAGGTGCCCGAGG
This sequence comes from Opitutus sp. GAS368, assembly GCA_945874455.1. Classification (GTDB taxonomy): domain Bacteria; phylum Verrucomicrobiota; class Verrucomicrobiia; order Opitutales; family Opitutaceae; genus GAS368. The sequence continues at coordinate 11,219 of CAMCHO010000111.1, forward strand.
TCCCGTCGCGCGCCTTCCCGCCGACGTTCACGATCACCCGATCTTTCCACACGAAGGGCGTCGGGCCGTAGCCGAAAAAATATTGGGGGATTTGGTAGTCCGCTGTCAGATCGCGGCGCCAGAGGAGTTTTCCCGTTTTGAGATCGAGACAATGCAGCAGCGCGGTCACGCCCGCGACGTAGATGCGATCACCGTCAATCACCGCACTGGAGCGCGGCCCAGGGCTGAAGCCGTAGCGATCCTGATACGCGACCGGAGTGTCGAAACGCCAAAAACGCCGACCCGTTTCCGGATCGAGGCAGTCGACAGTTTCCTTGCCGTCGACGCGGTGAAAATAAACGAGTCGACCGGCGGAAAAGACCGGACAGGCGTAGCCCTCGCCCGTCGTCAGCTCCCAGATTTTCTTCGGTCCGCCCTCCGGCCACACGCCGAGTAGCTTAGTCTCGGAGGTCGTGGCGTCGTGTTTCGGTCCGAGGAAGTGCGGCCAATCGGCAGTGATCGCGCCCGCGGGCAACCTCTTCGGCGCGGCGTGAAACGTCAGACCAGCGAAGGGCTTCGCCTCTTGAGCGCAGCCACAATCGTAAAATGAAACAAGTCCTAGAACGGCAAAGCGGGTGAGAAATTTTAACGCGTGCATAGGGCAACCCGCGAAAGCGTGCGGGGTGTAGGCCTTGCCGCAACTGAAAGGTTTGCAGCGGGTAACTCCGCTCACTTTCCTGCGCGCCCCCACGTCGCAACATCCCTCTCATGACTCAAACCGCCGCCCTCTTCTCCCGCTTGCCCGCGCTGCTGTCCCGCACGCGCTTCTACTATGGTTGGGTCGTGGTCGGCCTCGCGGCGCTCGCGATGGTGGGGACGCTGCCAGGTCGGACGCAGGGGCTGGGCCTGATCACGGAATCGTTGTTAAAAGATCTCCAGCTCGACCGCGTGACGTTCGCCACAATGAATCTGTGGGCGACGCTGCTCGGGTCGTTATGCTGCATCGGCGTCGGTCGCCTGCAGGATCAGATCGGCACTCGGATCGTGCTCACCGCGATTGCCGTGATGTTGGGCCTGGTCGTGTTGGCGATGAGTGTGACGACCGGGGTGGCGGCCATGTTTGGCTTGCTCGTGTTATCGCGCGGCCTCGGTCAGAGCGCGCTTTCGGTGGTGAGTGTCACGATGGTCGGCCAGTGGTTTCGCGGTCGATTGAATCTGGCGATGGGAATTTTTTCCGTGGCCTTGAGCGTAGGCTTCATGATGGCGTTTCCGATCATCGGTGCGATCGTCGTCAGCGAAGGCTGGCGGACAGCGTGGGCTCTGATCGGCTGGTGTCTGCTGCCCGGGCTGGCGCTGATCGCGTGGTGGCTGGCCCGCCGCGGACCGGAAGAGTGTGGCTTGGCGTGGGAGAATACGGCGACGCCGGCGACGGCCGAACCGACGGTGAGCATGACGTGGAGCGAAGCCCTGCGCACGCCGGCGTTCTGGGTCTTCGCCCTCGCGAGTTCGACCTACAACCTCGTGGCTTCAGGCGTGGGCTTGTTCAACGAGTCAATCCTCACCGAGCGCGGTTTCGCGGCGGGGACCTATCACCGCAGTCTCGTGATCGTGGCCCTCCTTTCACTCGTCGGAAATTTCCTCGGCGGCTGGCTCGCTGTGCGCTGGAGCATGAATCGCCTCATGGCGCTCACGATGGCGCTGCTCGGCATGGCGCTGTGCGCCCTGCCTTCGCTCACGACGCTCGCGCAAGTGGACGCGTTCTCAGTCGTGATGGGCCTCACGGGCGGATTCGTGATCGTGATTTTCTTCAGTATCTGGGCGCAGGTTTTTGGTCGCGCCCATTTAGGTCGCATCGTCGGCACGGCACAGATGATGACGGTGCTGGCCTCGGCGGTAGGCCCGTTGCTCCTCGCGCAGTGCCACGCCGCCACCGGCTCGTATGCGGCCGTATTCTACGCTTTGGCCGCCGTCGTCGCGCTCCTCTCACTCGCGGCCTTGTGGGTGCGCCTACCCGCAAAGAAGTAGGCCGTGAGATCGCTCGCGTTTTTCTTTGGACGGGTGGAGCGACTCGACTCAAGCCGCAGGCCGTGCTCCAACGGCAAGTCAGCCAAACCAAGATTCCGGTCGAGATTGCGTCGGCCTTAGTTCACCGCACTGGCGGCGGAGACCAACGGCTCGCCATAAGGCAAATCTTCGGGCAGCGGAACGAGCTCCCGGAATTGGCTCCAGAGGCGCGAGAAATCTTTGTTCACGTCGCCCGACAGACAGTCAGTGATGTCGGCGGCGGCTTCGGGATGCCGTTCGACAACTTGCTTGAACGAGAAGCCCGGTTGATAAAACGCGTAAACGAGCTTGCGCATGTTTTCGACGCCGGCGCGGATCGTGGCACCATAGGTCGCGAAACGCTCTGGGGACAGATCTCCGGCGACCAAGCCGGCGTGCACGGTCTCACCAACCAGCACGCCACTCTTCAACGCCAGCATGACGCCGCTGCTGAAAACGGGATCGAGAAACGCGAGCGCATCACCGACGAGCGCGAGACCGGGCGACGCGCAATAGCGCGAGTGCCGCGAATACTCGCTCGTGACCCAATACTCGCCCGTGCACCGGCCGACGGACAGACGGTCTTTGATCCACACGTTTTCGCCGATCTCACGTTGGAAAATTGCCTCCGGATCTTTGACGCCGTCGCGCGTGAGATATTTGCCCTCGGCCACGACGCCGACGCTGACCATGCCACCGTGCTGCGGGATGTGCCAAAACCAGCCCTTGTCAGGGATGAAGGCGACGGTGGTTTCGCCCTCATCGATGCCCTCGGCTCGCTTCGAGTCCTGGTAGTAGGTCCACACGGCGATCTTATTGAGAAAGGGATCGCGCTCCCGCCAACCGTTTGCCTGGGAGGCGAAGGCCTCTTTGCCGGTGCAGTCGAGAGTGATGGGAGCACGAAACTCGTGGGCGCATCCCGCCGCATCGGTTGCCGCCACGCCGACGACGTGGTCCCCCTCACGCAAGAGGCGCGTGACTTTGATTTCCTCGCGGACTTCGACACCCTTCAGGCGGGCGTTGTCGAGCATCATTTGGTCGAACTCTGACCGCAGCACCTGCCACGATTGCGCAATGGTATTCTTGTCGTAGCGGGTGGAAAAGTAGAAGGGCTGCGAGCGCCCGCCTTCCGGCTGCACGAAGCGCACGCTGTATTTTTTAACGAAGTGCGATTGCCGCATCTGCGGAATCATGCCGAGCCGATCGAGCGGTTGAAACGTGAACGGGATCAGCGACTCGCCAATATGGTAGCGGGGAAATTTTTCCCGCTCGAGGATCAGCACGCGATGGCCGTATTCGCCGAGGATGGCACCGGTCGATGCACCCGCGGGACCGCCGCCAATGATAATGGCGTCGTAGTTTGGGGAGACATGCATAGTGAAAAAAGGTATGTGAGGAGTGCGCGGAAAGGAAAAGACTGCTGGAACAAATCTAGATACGTTCCGACAAGGCGGACGGACGCGCGCCGATTGCGTGGGCACCGGGGTGCGACTGGCAGCGCTGAAGCACGTAACCCAGCCCCGCGCCGAAACCGAGGCCGTGGGCCGCGCCCCAAAGCAGGCGACCAGGGATGCCGCGGAAGGCGGCATAAAGTTGCTCGCCCGCGTAGTAGCCCACGCTGTGGAGCACGAGAAGCGAGCCAAAGAGCGGGAAAAAACCGGTCGTGCGTCCAAAAGCACGTTGCAGCAACCACGTCATCGCCGCGAGTCCCGCCGCCGCTCCCAAGAGATCGGCCTGAAACTTTCCCCGCAGTCCGAACCAACACACACACCAGCCCACGGCGTAGGCCAGAAACACCGTCGCGAAGCACAACGTGAAACGCCAAGCCGCGCCCGGCGCCGCGACCAACCGGCTGAGCGCGAGCCCGCCCAAACCGAGGTAGACCAAGGCCGTCGTCGCATACAGGCCCACCGTGCCTGGCACCAAACGAAACGCCCAAATTGAATACGCCAGCGTGCTCACCACCCCGAAACTCAGGCACCCGTAAACCATCCCAAAACCTAGCGAAGCTCGCGAAGGTGCGTCGGCAGGGTCGGGAGCGAGGCGAAACAG
>CAMCHO010000112.1 GCA_945874455.1 Opitutus sp. GAS368
GCCGGTTTCGGGCGTGTAAGTCTGCGTGACGCTGTAGGTACTTCCCGCGTAGATCAGGGCAGCACCTACCCCCACGCTCGCGCGGAGCCGGGAGAAGAGCGGCACCCAAACGGTCGGGCCGGCTCGAAACGTGTAATAGGCTCCCTTCAATTTCCACCGTGCTTCGACGCTGGTGGCATCGGTGGTGACCTTGTTGGACCGATCCGCCGGCTGGTTAGTCAGAAAGATCGTGGTATCCGTCGTGACCGATTGGGCCGTGCCGTCGTCGTTGAGGACTGGGTTCCCGGCGGAATCGAGGACACTGGCGGTGGCGGAACTCGGCGCACTGTAAGGGGCAATCGGAGCCACCTCGCCATTGAGCGAGTAGAGATCGGTCAACGCCGTCAGCCGCGCTTGCATCTTGTCGGAGGTCGTCCCGGAAAGATCGTTGAGCGTCATGCCGGCGATCAATTGCCACGAGGCGCGGCTGCCAAAAAGTTTCCCCATGTCCCGGGAAACGGCGACCTCCATACCAAAGTTCGAGTTGGCCTCCGACTTCCGCGTTCCCGTATCGATGACGTCTGCGCTGTAGGTGTGGAACGCCATGAATCCGTCGGCCGTGATCTGGCTGGAATTCTGGAAACTCCACGTGTTGGTGCGGCCATCCGGCGCGATCGGATCGAAAATCTGGGAACCAGAATCGGGGTCCAAAACGGGATTTCCGCTCGTGTCGGCCCTAGGTGCGAAGCGGCCATCCATGCCCACGGATCCGTCGTGATAGGTGCGATTGAGGCTCCCGGTCGCAGCGCCCGGGGTGTTGTTAGTGCCTAGGCGACCGGAACCAAAAAACGACAACTTGGCCCCGCTCAGCAGACGAAACCCGAAGCTCAAAACGCTCTTCGGCTCGTAGATGTAGTCATCGAGGTTGCTAAAATCAGGGATCTCCGTCGGGGGGCGTTGCTGTTGCTCGTCTTGCGCGCACAACGGACCGGCGCTGGCAGCGAAGACGAGAAGGGCGAGACGAAGATGTTTCATTCGGTGATGGAAGGATGCGGCGTTGGACGCCACGACAGGGAAAATGTTGCCAAAAGATTCAGGGATCGGCCCCGCCGGCGTCAACGAGAGACTTCGGACCGACTTCCCACTCAAGAACCGGCTCCGGAGAAAGCCGTTTTCACCGTCCTTCCGAGGGTTCAGTGCACTCGTCCCAAGGTGAAAATGAGGAAATTATCGAGCTCGGCCAAACTGTTGAACTGCCGCTTTCCCTCGACCATTTTTTGCACGATTCGTTCGACGGCCAAAAGTAGTTTTTGATAATACGCCACGTGCAGGGGATTCGTGAGCGGCCCCAGCTCCTCCACCCCCGCCCAGGTGGCCTTGTCTTGTTTGTAGCCGACGGGATCTTGGCGGTAGACGGCGAGCGACGCCTGAATCAGATCAGCCGTTTCACCGCGACTCAGACGGTCCCGACCGATGAGCAGCAAAGCCGTAGTCGCGCCGCGCACCCGGTCATCGTTCCATTTGATTTTTAGTCCCATCGATTTTTTTCCCGTATTTCCCGACTGCGGTCAATGAGTGTGAGTGCTCTGCGTGAGTGTGAGTGCTCTGCGTGAGTGTGAGTGCTCTGCGTGAGTGTGAGTGCTCTGCGTGAGTGTGAGTGCTCTGCGTGAGTGTGAGTGCTCTGCGCGTGTCGGACGAATACCCGTAAACTCCAATGGGACGACCCGCGGTATTTCCCGGGGTCATCGCAGGCCGGCGATGAGCGCGTCCTCGTCCTCCCGCCATGCGGAGAGCGCCACGCGCGCACCAAGCCGGGGTCTCGGTTCGACGAGCCCCCTAAAATTATTTGCGGCGAGGAAGCGTTCCGCGCGCGGCTCTATACGAGTGTAGCGCGATCGAAGCTCGTCGCAGCTCGTCGCAGCGCGGCCCTAACCTCCACCGCGCAGATAATCGGCGTCGCTCACGAGTTCCTGCCACGTCGCCGTTTTCCCAGCCTCGTCCGCCCGCTGCACAGCGAGATGAACCATCCGGTTGTTCGGCGCCGCACCGTGCCAATGCCGCTCTCCGGGCTCGAACCAAATCACGTCGCCCGGCAATACCTCGCGCACCGCTTCGCCGGCTATCTGCACGCGCCCGACGCCCGCTGTGATGTGCAACCATTGGCCGTGCGGATGCGTGTGCCATGCGGTCCGCGCGCCGGGCTCAAACGTGACCATCACCACCCGCATGTCCGACGAATACGGGGCGGCGGTGACCTCATCCAACCAGACGACCCCGGTAAAATAATCGGCCGGTCCCCGTTTCGTACCGTTGGTCTGGGCGCGCGTAATGTTCATGGATGGGAGTAAGCGGACATCAGGGCTAACCTTCAACGGCGGGCACGCAAGTGTCGCGGATCCACGAAATATTCCACCCCGCATCGTCGGCCCTACAACCTGCGGTTCGGACGTGGGGCCCAACGGCAAACCCGGGCTCGACTACGGCCCGATTACACCCTGAGTCTTGTTTTTCTGCGATCTCTGCACCCTGTTCCGCTGACTTCCCCTACTCTTATGAACCATCGCCCATCGTTTATCGTCCGCGCTTCTCGCGCATTGATGCTCTTCGTCGCCTGCGCCGCGGTCGCCACCGCCGCGGATGCGCCCAAGGCAGGTAAAGCCGGTAAAGCTGGCAAAGCCCCCGCTTCTACGACGGTCGGCCCGGCCATCGGGGAAAATAAGGCGACGCCGGTTAGCCGAATCAAAGCGGCGAAAGATTTCCGCGTGGAGTTGATCTACTCGGTGCCCGGGGTCGAACAGGGCTCGTGGGTGAATCTCTGTGTCGACCCACAGGGCCGCATCCTCGCGAGCGACCAGTTCGGCGGACTTTATCGTTTCACGCCGCCGCCGGCAGGCCAGGTCCTCAAGCGCGAGCAAATCGAAAAACTCCCGACCGATATTCGCGCGATCAACGGCATGCTCTGGGCCTTCGGAGCCCTCTACGTCGGCGTCAACGACTACGAAAACAAGATTCCTTCCGGCCTCTATCGCATCTCGAATTCACCGGGCAGCGATCAACTCGACAAGGTGGAACTCCTGCGGAGCATGGAGGCCCGCGGCGACCACGGCGTGCACGCGGTCGTACTCACGCCAGACGGCAAGGGCCTGTATTTGATTTGTGGTAACGGCGCGAAACTGACCACCCCCGCCGCGAGTTCACCCGTGCCTGCGATTTGGGGAGAAGATCACCTCCTTCCGCGCATGCCTGACGGACGCGGGTTCATGCGCGACGTCCTCGCTCCGGGTGGAATCATCTATCGCGTCTCACCCGACGGAAAAGATTTCGAGGTCTTCTCGTCCGGCTTCCGCAATATCTTCGACGCCGCTCTCAATCGCGACGGCGAGCTCTTCACCTATGACGCCGACATGGAATACGACTTCAACACGTCGTGGTATCGTCCGACGCGCCTGAATCACGTCGTTAGCGGCTCCGAGTTCGGTTGGCGCAACGGAGCCGGCAAACGTCCCGGTTTCTACTCCGACAATCTTCCAGCCGTCATCGACATCGGGCCGGGATCACCCACCGGCACCACCTTCGGCTACGGCGCGAAATTTCCCGCCCGTTACCAAAACGCACTCTTCATCCTCGATTGGAGCTGGGGCAAGCTCCACGCCGTGCACCTCGAACCCGACGGCTCGACCTACAGGGCCGTGCGCGAAGAATTTCTCTCGGGCGCTCCCCTGCCGCTCACGGATGCCGTCATCCACCCCGGCGACGGCGCGATGTATTTCGCGATCGGCGGTCGCCGCGTGCAGTCCGGCCTCTATCGCGTCACCTACACCGGCACCGAGTCCACCGCACTCGTCGCCGCAAAGCCGACCACCAGTCCGGCGCGTGATCTCCGTCATCGATTGGAAGCCTTGCACGGTAAAGCCGATCCACAGGCACTCGCCGTCGCCTGGCCGCACTTGGGCCATGCCGACCGCTTCATCCGCTGGGCCGCGCGCACCGCCATCGAACACGTCCCGAGCGCGCAATGGGCCGACCGCGCGCTCACCGAAAAGAATCCTTCCGCCCGGATGGAAGCCCTGCTCGGCCTCGCCCGCGTCGGCGGCATCAGCCCACCTCATCGCACGAAGGACAGCCCGCCCGTGAACACCGAGCTCGGTAAGAAAATTTTGGGAGCACTCGTCGCCGCGGATTGGCAAGCCCTCGACGGCGAACGTCGCGCCATGCTGGTGCGCACCGCCGAGATCACCCTCCACCGCTTCGATCTACTGCCCGGCAAAGACACCGCCGCCCTGTTGGCGAAACTCGACCCGCTGTTTCCCGCCAGCACGCCCGAACTCAATTGGCTGCTTTGCGAAACGCTCGTCTATCTGCGTTCGCCAACGGTCGCGGCAAAGACCATGGCGTTGATCGCCGCCGCCCCCACCCAGGAGGAACAGATCGAATACGCCCGCTCGCTCCGCGTGCTCGCCACGGGCTGGACGACCGCCACCCGCTCCGCCTATTTCGAATGGTTTCTGAAAGCCGCCAATTTCCGCGGTGGCTCGAGCTTTTCCAAGTTCATCGAGTTCATTCGCAACGACGCCGTCGCCACCCTCACGCCCGAGGAGCACACCACGTTCGCCGCACTCCTCGACAAGAAATCTACCCGGCGCAGCGCGATCGAAAATTTCGGCGATGTTTTCGCCGGGCGCACCTTCAAGAATTGGACGCTCGATGAACTCGCCTCGGCGGCTGATCGCGGGATGAAAGGCCGCAACTTCGACAATGGCCGCAAAATGTTTGGCGCCGCTGCCTGCTTCGCCTGTCACCGCTTCGGCAACGAAGGCGGCATGACCGGACCGGACCTCACGGGCGCCGGCGGTCGCTACAGTCCGCGGGACTTCCTCGACCAGATCATTAACCCGAGCAAAGAAATCAACGAACAGTTCGTGCCTTCCGTGCTCACCAAAAATAACGGCGAGACCGTCGTAGGCTCCGTCGTCAATCTCAACGGCGACACCGTGACGATCAACACCGACCTGTCCGATCCCGATCAGCGCGTCTCCGTGGATCGCAAACAAGTGAAAAGCATCGAACCTTCGAAAGTCTCGCCGATGCCGCCCATGCTGCTCTCGTCGATGAACGAAGCTGAGGTACTCGACCTCACCGCCTATGTCCTCAGCGGCGGCAAGCGCGACCACGAGATGTTTCGAGCGCCGAGCCGCTGATCCGTTGCGCGGAAACCGGCAGCGCGGGGGTTCACGACAGCGTGCCCTCGCGCCGGCCGCGGCCTTGATACATCGCCAGGAAAAACAAGAGGACGACGGCTGACGCCGCCGAGAGTCCGCCCCAAAATAGCGTCCAGTGCGTCCGCTCGTTCGTGGTGCAGGCCGCGAACCACGAACCGGTGCCAAGGTAGCCGATCACGCTCCCCAGCCCGCTGTTCATCAGTGCCATCAGGGCTTGGCCGCGCGCGCGCCACGCGGGATCGACTCGCTGATCGAGGTAAATTTGCGCGGTGATAATCACCAAAGTAAACGAGGCCCCGTGCAGCACGACACCCGCGACGACTCCCCACTGCGTCCCCATCGCAGCGAGCGCATAGCGCACCATCCCGAGCGTCAACCCGCACGCCAAAATCCACTTCAGCCGCCAACGCAGCAAGAGCGTCCCGAGCGCCAACATCGCGATCACCTCAGTGATTTGCCCCAGACTCATCCAGGCCGTCGTATGTACGAGACCGAGTTCCTTTAAGTTTGGCGGCGTGTAGGGATAGAACGCCGCCAGCGGAATGGTGAAGAACGCCGTGGTGAGAAACACCACGCGATGGTCGCGATTGCGCAGGAGCGTCAGCGCATCGTAGCCCAGCCGCTGCGTCCACGTCAGCCCCTCCACCGCCTTCGGCGTCTCGAGAGCTGGCAGCCAAAACGTAAAGACACTCACCGCCAGCCAAGCCACCGCCCCTCCGTATCCAGCCAAGGTGGACTGATCCGCCCCGAGCGCGCTCACCAGCAAACAACCACCCATCCAGCCCAGCGTCGCCATGGCCCGAATCGGCCCGAACTCCTTCTTCGCATCTGCCAGCCGAGCAAAGACAATCGTCGACGCAATACTCCAGGTCGGTGACGAGCAAAACGCGTGCAGCAAAATCAACCCGAGCACGACCCAAGGCCCAGCCCCCAGGTGGATCGCCGTGCTCGCCAGCGCCATCGCGATCGCGGTGGCGAGGGCCAACCACCTCAACACCTTCACCGGCGAGGCGTGTCGATCGGCCACCGCGCCAAATAACAACGGTGAGACAAACGCCGCCACCCCCGAGGTCGCGAATGCGTACGGTCGGATGTGGGCCAACCCATGGGCAGCGAGCACCGAGCTCAGCGGCACGAACCACATGCTCAGCGCTGCGCCTTGAAGAAGAAAAAGCCCAATGAGTTCGGCGTACTCCGCACGACGGATGGTGGTCAGCACGCGCGGAGCACACACGGCCCCACGCTGAGTTCAAGCCTCGGAAATTGAAAACCGGCGCGTGCATCTCTCCGAGCTCAGGCCACGCACGGACGTTCCGTTGGTTCGCTCGGCGACACATAGATTGACCGGCGTCGCCGACCACTTCCATCCTGCCAGCACGGTTAGCTCTTCACGCCTCGCCCCTCACTCATTTCATCCCATGCACCGTTTCCTGCTCTCGCTCCTCTGCTTCGTCACCGTCGCTGCTGCCCAAAGCATCTCCATCGAAGAATTCGAACCCAAATCGACCCTTCGCGTCCCCGAGCACAAACCAACCCGCGCGAAGTTCCCGTTCATCGATGTCCACAATCACCAGCGCGACGTGACGCCGGATCGCCTCAAACGGCTGATCGAAGATATGGACAGCCTGAACATGGGCATCTTGATCAACTCGCCCGTCAACGGTGGCTCCGGTAAATGGGTCGCCAATGCCGTGACCGCCATGAAAGCGCACAGTGCGACGCGCTTCGCGGTGATGACCAATATCGACACCTCAAATCTCGACGCCCCAGATTACTCGCAGCGCGCGGCGGCCCAATTGGAGACCGACATCAAAGCCGGGGCGATCGGACTCAAGGTTTGGAAGCAGTTCGGCACCACCCTGAGCGACAGCCAGGGCCGCATCAAAGTGGACGACCCGCGCTTCGACGCGGTGTGGGCAGTCTGCGCGAAGTATGGTATCCCCGTCCTCATTCATACCGCCGATCCTTGGGGACTCTTCCAGCCCATGGATAAAAACAACGAACGCTGGCTCGAGCTGAAGATTCAAACCCGGCGCAACCAATCCGGGCAAACCAACTACACCTGGGAGCAATTGATCGCCGAGCAGCATAACCTCTTCACGCGGCATCCCCAGACGACCTTCATTAACGCCCACATGGGTTGGCTCGCGAATAACCTCGATCGGCTCGCAGCGCTCTTGGACCGCTTGCCCAACGTCTACGTGGAAATTGGTGCAATCACCAGCGACTTGGGCCGGCAGCCCCGCGCGGCGAAACGATTCTTTACCAAATATCAGGATCGCGTGCTGTTCGGCAAAGACGCGTACAACGTCGTCGAATACCACACCTACTTCCGACTCCTCGAAACGGATGACGAATACTTCGATCCGATCCGCAAATACCACGGCATCTGGAAACTCTACGGCTTGGATCTCTCCGACGATGTTCTCAAAAAACTCTACTACAAGAACGCCCTGCGGATCTTTCCCGGTTTGTCCTCGGCCGGTTTCCCGTAGTCCTCGTCAACGGGCAACGCTCCCTTGACCGTCGCATACCGCGGCCACCGGCTCCACCGTCGGTCTCTTGCGCAGGCATGTTCAAGCGCGGACGAACCCCGATTTTCCGTGGGGCCGCCGCTCGTCGGCCTGCCCTCTCGGCGAATAAGTGCCAAAGGCTGTGCGCGCCTCCGAACGGTTGAACTCGAACGCACACCGCACAGGAAAAAAACCCGAGACCGCGGCCTCGCTCCGCGAGCTCGTCATAGGCGGGTGCGCCCCTCAACTTCGCCGCATGAACTCATGCAGGCACACGATTCTTCTCCTGAGTTTCCTGACTCACGTCGCGATGGCCCAAACGAATCTGAACGACGTACCGGCCGATCTGACCGTGCCACCGACGGAGGCCGTCGCGCCCGCAGCAGGAAAACGGGTGCGGGCCACCACCCCCGGCTGGGAAGCGACCGCGGTACACCACACGCTCTATTTACCCGAAGAGTGGAAACCGCAGTCAACGCCCCTACCCGTAATCGTCGAATACGCGGGCAACGGCGGCTACGCCAACCGCCTCGGCGATACGAGTGACGGGTCGGTCGAGGGCTGTCTGTTGGGCTACGGACTCAGCGCCGGCCGCGGTTTTCTGTGGATCACGCTACCGTTTGTCAAAAGCCATGACGGACAGAAACGAAATGCCACCAAGTGGTGGGGCGACGTCGCCGAGACGAAGCGCTACTGTCTCGCGACGGTGCGAGACGTCTGTCGCCGTTTCGGCGGCGACCCGCAGCGCGTGGTGCTCGCCGGCTTCTCCCGCGGAGCCATCGCGTGCAATTACCTCGGGCTGCACGACGAAGAAATCGCGCAGCTCTGGTGCGGTTTCTTCGCTCACAGCCACTACGAAGGTGTCTTCAAACATCCCGCCTCCGACGAAAGCGCCTGGCCGCAGCGCCTGCGGCGGCTGGGCACACGGCCACTCTTTATCAGTCACGAACTCAGCACCCAAAAAACCGCCGCCCTCCTCGCGGCGAGCGGCGTCACCGGTGATTTCACGTTTGTCGATTTACCCTATCCCAACCACTCAGCGCGGTGGGTCCTGTGCGACGTGCCTGCACGCCAACGGGCGCGGGAGTGGCTGTATCATGTGGCGCGTGCGGCGCCATAGCCAACCGGCCCGCTACAAGTATTTTCTGGCGATATTTTTGATCAAAAAACGCAGTTCTTTAGAGGGAGTGTCGCGTAATACGTGACACTTTTTTCACTCATTTTTTCGTCCGGAGACGGCAACTCCGTTAGCCAGTAAGGCCCACACGGGCGCCCTGTGCTGCGCGGCGCGCTCATGGCATTCTTCGACGTCCGTGAGGGAGAGGCCGGAGCGCACCAGGGTTTTTCATTTTTCGCGCCATCGTTCCCAACGGAGAGGGCAACGACGCGACCGAGCCGGGAGGCGCGTTCGCGCTGCTCCGAATGCTTGGCTAACGCTTGGCCAACGCGGGCGTCAGCCGACGATCACCGACCGCGCGCACCACCGGAGCGAACCCCATTGGGGAAACGCAACGACGCCCGCCTCAGCGAAACCTCCATCCGACCGCAGCTGTTCGAGCCAGGCTGGTCGCGCTCAAGTGCTCCCTCCGCGCGCGAGGCCATCACTCATTCGCGTCTGCCCAAACTACGCCGCTCGCTCGCCTCAACATGCGATCCAGAGCGCGCGCTCACTTGGCCGGAAGGGGCGGCGCGAGGGAGGTCACGTAGGCCGCGATCGCCACGAAGTCTTCCCCGGTCAGATTAGCCACGACCGGTTGCATCAACGGTGACGACGCGCCTCTTCGTTTCCCCTGCTGCAGATCATACATCTGCCGCACCAAGTAACTAGGCGAGCGTCCGGCGATGCCCGGCACATCCGCCAAGCCCATCAAGTCAGGCCCGTGGCAAGTGCCACACGCCACCGTCTTGCCGGGGACAATCTTCCCTTCCACCACGCTCATCCCTCCCGTCGTTACCAGATGCTCGCCCCGCTTGATGCTGCCGACGGGCACGTAGGCGACAAAGCCGGACCGCGGATTCCGCAAGACCTCGGACTGCTCTTGGTCCTCCGGCGTCTCGATGATTCGTCCCGCAATGGGCTCGGTGCGGGCGCTGGAGAGTGTCAGAAACAGATTTCCCTCGATCCGCGTCTTTGGCACGAGGTCGGTCTCGACCACGCGTGTCCACGGCGTCCATTGCATCGCGCCAAAATATTCCGCTGCCGTACTCATCCGGCGGCAGTCATCGCCTTCGCCAGCAACATCATCGTCGGCGTATTCGGTTTTCTTGGATCAGACGAAACGCGCAGGCCGTCGCGGAAATCCTCCATCTGTCGGATGAAATACGCGACGGGCAAGCCAGCAACCGACGCATTCTCAGGACGACCTTTCCCAGTCGGCAAGTGACACGACGCGCAGCCGCGCGCCGCGTTGCCCAAGCTGGGGGAACCGTGCGCGATGATCTGGGGCATTGGCGGATGATCACCGGGAAACCAATCGATCACGTTGCCGAGGTCGCGAATATCCACCCAAGAATACATCGCGCTGCTTCCCGCGACGCGCCGGAGCCTGGTTTGCTCCACCGGGTCCTCGTTGGGACGGAGCGCTCGACTGGGCGGACTTTGCGGGACCGCCTTGTCGCCGGGGGCCGGTGGAGTGCTAAAGCCATACGCCCATAACGGCTCGGGTTCGCCCGCCGCACGCCCCGGCGTCTCGCCCCAACCGCTTCCGAGCGCGATGAGGAGCACGGCAACCGAGAGTCGTCGGCTCCGGCGGGCGGGCTGGTCGCTATTTCTTGAGGGCAGTGGGGGTAACACCATCTCGCATTGCAGCGCAAACGAGCTCCGGGAAGCGAGGATGTTTCCCTCGCGACCGACTGCACGGACGCGCTGCGATCTCGCCATGGCCGATCGTAGTCAAACGGCCACTCACACGGACCAGGCTTCATCCCGACGAAGGTGCCGGCATCTCTCACGAGGGAAAATGGCTGCTCCGCTGGGTTATCCGCGGAGTCCGCCGCCGGCCGGCCCGCTCGCGGCGAAGCGCGACCGGCCGCGTCCTTCGTCTTCAAAAGCTCGCCCACCGCAGGCATCTGCGCCGACTCCGCTGGCTCAATCCGTTTCGAGTCCGCTGATCAATTCGAGTTCGACGGCTACCTCGGCTCGACTCGCCACACACCGTCTGCTCCGCTGCGCGTATGCCACTCCGTTTCTTATCCGGCTGGATCACTCTCATCGCAGTCGCCGCAACGTCACACGCGGCGCTTTCACCCGTGGAAGAAAAAATCGTCGCCGCCGTTCGCGCGCAGTCCGGTGACTTCGCCCGCGACCTTGAGCAGGCCGTCCAAATCGACAGCGCCACCGAGAATCTCGCCGGCGTCCGAAAAATGGCCGACGTCTTCAACGTCCAACTCGCCGCGCTCGGCCTAGACACAAAATTCATTGAATCTCCCGCGCCGAATGGTCGCACCGGTCACCTTGTCGCCGAACACCGTGGCACCAAGGGCCAACGCCTGCTCCTCATCGGCCATCTCGACACGGTCTTGCCCGGCGGAAACTTTCGGCGCGACGGCGACCAAGCCTTCGGCTCTGGCACCAGCGATATCAAGGGCGGCGACCTCGTGATCATCTACGCGTTGCGCGCACTCCACACCGTCGGTGCCTTGGCCGACACCCAGATCATCGTTGTGATGACCGGTGACGAAGAGGCGGTGGGCCGCCCCGTGGAAGTCGCTCGCCAAGCCCTCTTCGACGCCGCCAAGCGCAGCGACCTCGCTCTCGCTTTCGAGGGCGCCATCGCGAAAACGGGTACCATCGCCCGTCGCGGCAGCACGTCGTGGGAGATCGAAGTGCAAGGAGCCACGGGCCACTCGTCCGGGATTTTCTCCTCCGCAATGGGCGCCGGCTCCGTCTACGAAGCCGCGCGCATTCTCCAAGAATTTTACACTGAACTCCGCAAACTCGACGGGCTGACTCTCAATCCCGCTCTCATCGTCGGCGGCACCGAGACCGCTCTGAACCGCACCGGTGGCACGACAGCCGGGAAGACCAACATCACCGCGCAGAGCACGCTCATCCGCGGTGACCTCCGTACCGTGAGCGCCGCACAACTCGCGACCGCCAGAGAAAAAATGACTGCTATCGTCGCGAAGAATCTTCCGCGCACGTCGGCGAAGATCACGTTCAGCGATGGCTATCCCGCCATGCCCGACTCCGCCGCCAATCGGGGGCTCCTCGCCCAACTCGACCAAGCCAGTCGCGACCTCGGCTTCGGAGAAATCACCGCTTACGACCCGCGTGCGCGCGGCGCGGGCGACATCGCCTTCGTCTCTCCTCCCCTGCCCGCCCTCGATGGCCTCGGCATCCGCGGCGGCGGCGCCCATGCTCCCACCGAATGGGCCGACCTCAAGAGCGTCCCCGAGCTCGTGCAGCGCACCGCCCTCCTCATCTATCGCCTCACCCGTTGAGGCCGAAACTCGTTCCCATGCTTACCTCACCTCCCCCGCAATCGTCTCGTCGCCAATTTCTCACTACGTCCGTCGCCGCCGCGCTCGCCACCGCCACGCTGCCGCATCCCGTTTTTTCTGGTGAGCCCATCGTCGCGCCCGCGGCTTCGTCCCCACCACCAATCCGTAACGCTTTTGCTTACCGTTTTGCCATCGGCGAAATCGAGGCCTGGTCGATCAGCGACGCCAACTTAGCATTGAAGGAGGGCCTCGGGTTGATGGAGCCTGCGGCGGATCGCCCCGCCATGCAGGCCGATCTTATGGCCCGTGGCGAGCGGACCGACGTGCTCCCGCTCTACGTGAACATCCTCGTCGCCAAGCTCGGCCATGAGATCGCCATTTTTGACGCAGGGTTCGGTGCCGGCAAAAACCCCGAAAGCGGTTGGCTCAAGACCTCGCTCGCCGCCATCGGCATCGCCCCCGAAAAAGTCACGCACGCCTTTCTCAGCCACGCGCACGGGGATCACATCAACGGTTTCGTCACCGGTAACCAACCTACCTTCCCCAACGCCGCTCTCCACTGCCTGCGCGACGAGCTCGATTTCTGGCGTTCGCCCGAACCCGACTTTTCGCGTTCCTTGCGGGCCAAGGGCCCCCTCCCCGGCATGATCAAGAGCAACCGCGCCAAATTCGACATCCTCCAGCCCAACCTCCAGCTCCACCGCGACGGAGACGCCCTCCTCGGTGGGGCGGTCACGTTCGTTCCCGGTCGTGGTCACACCGCCGGCCACGCGCTCTTCCGCCTCCGCTCCGGCAAGGAATCGCTCCTGCACTTCATGGACGCCGCGCACCACCACACGCTCATGTTCACGAACCCGTCATGGGCAATCAACTACGACCACGAGCCGGCGCAAGCCGTCGACACGCGCAAGAAAATTTTCGCCGAACTCGCGACCACCCACGAACGCTCCTACGGCTTTCATCTCCCGTGGCCCGGCCTCGGCCGCGTGGCCCGTGCGGACGCCGGTTACACCTGGCAATCCGAGCGTTGGAGCTGGGGCATCTGACGGCGCGACGGTTTCCAAGCGCCGTATTTTCCCAATCTCCCCGTCCGCTACGCCCCACCTTTAATCGACTCCACCGATGAAACTATCGCGTCTCCTCGCCGGCCTGCTCATCTGCACCTACGCTCTCTTTCCATCTCTGTATGCCGCCTCCACCTCGATCGCCTTCCCGGCCGCCCCCCACGGCCCGGGTGCCGGTCGCCACCTCGTGTTTCTTACGGGCGACGAGGAGTATCGTTCCGAGGAGGGCCTGCCGATGCTCGCGAAAATTCTCAGTCAACGTCACGGCTTCCGTTGCACGGTTCTCTTCGCGCTCAATCCCGACGGCACAATTAATCCCGACAACAACCAGAGTGTCCCCAACTCCGAGGCCCTCGATTCGGCCGACGGCATTATCCTCGGCCTTCGTTTTCGGCAGTGGCCCGACGCCGCCATGGCGCGCTTCGCCGCCGCCGTCGCCCGTGGCATCCCCATCGTCGCCCTCCGCACCAGCACCCATGCCTTTCGTTTCCCCGCCGACAGCCCGAGCGGTTACAAATCGTTTAATAACTTCGGCCGTGCAGTCCTCGGCGAAAACTGGGTGAGCCACTGGGGCGCCAACCGACGCGGCGCCACGCGCGGCGTGATCGAATCCGGCTCCGAGAGCGACCCCATCCTTCGCGGTGTCAGCGACATCTTCGGCGACTCCGGTGCCTACGAAACGCATCCGGTCGCCGGCTCCAAGATTCTCGTCCGCGGCCAAGTGCTCGCCGGCATGAAGCCCACCGACGCCCCCGACACGCAGCAGCGCAAGAAACGCCACGTCGACGGCATCGAACAGGGTATCAACGATCCCATGATGCCCGTCGCCTGGACGCGCATCAATCGGAACTCCGACGGCAAAACCAACCGCGTTTTCTGCACCACGATGGGAGCCGCCACCGACCTCTCCAACGAGGGGCTCCGCCGGATGGTCATCAACGCCGTCCTCTGGGGCTTTTCAATCGAGATCCCCGCCAAAACCGACGTTCGTTTCGTCGATGAATACGCCCCGGCACCCTACTCCTTCAAGGGCTACCGTCGCGGCCTCAATCCCGATGATCATGCCCTCGGCAAAGTCCTGCCACCCGGCACACCGCCGCCCCCCTCCACTCCGAAGAAAAAATCCTAACGCTCCCTCTCCTTCCTATGAAAACCCACCTCATCTCCCTGTTCCTATTCTCGGCAGTTGCTTTCTCCGCACCCGTCTCTGCGGCTGAGCCCAAGCCCATTCGCGCCCTGCTCATCACCGGCGGTTGCTGCCACGACTACGGCCTCCAAGCCAAAGCGCTCACGGGGGCCACCGAGAAACTCGGGCCCATCACCTGGACCATCGTCAACGAAGGCGGCTCAACCAAGAATGCGAAGATCAAACTCTACGAAGACCCCAACTGGGCCAAGCCCTACGATGTCGTTGTCCACAACGAGTGTTTCGCCGACCTCGCCGATGCTGACTACACCCGCAAGATCACCAACGCGCACCGCGGTGGCACGCCCGCCGTGGTGATTCACTGCGCGATGCATACCTATCGCACCCTCGCGATCGATGATTGGCGCGAATTCCTCGGCGTCACGAGCCGCAAGCACGACCACCAAGCCCGCTACACCGTCACGCCGACCGCCGCCGCTAAGAACCATCCCGCCATGCGCGGGTTTCCCGAGCAATGGGTCACGCCCATGGACGAACTTTACATCATCGAAAAAACGTGGCCGAAGACCACCGCCCTCGCGAC
>CAMCHO010000113.1 GCA_945874455.1 Opitutus sp. GAS368
CGGGCACTCTCCAATTCCGTGGGCTGCACGCCGGCCAACACCGTGTCGCACTTGCTCACGCACTGGGTAAAGTCCCCCGCATCCACAATCAACAGACGATGCAGGCCGAGGTTGCGGATCAGCTCGAAGTTGCGCTCACCCACCCGCGCCAAGACCAAGCTGCCCCGCGGCACCGTCTTGCGCAGCTCCAGCGCGGCACCCGCCAGCACGCCGAGAAACGTGCTGTCCATGCTCACACAGTTCTGGAAATCGAGCACGAATCGTCGCCGGCCCTGCCGCAGGAGCTCGCTGATGAAATCGCGCAGACAGCCGCTGTTTTGAAAACATGCGCGACCGTCGACGCGGACGACCACGGGGTCGGACGAAGCATCGACGAGGTAGACAGGCTTGGCGGCGGGCACGGACATTGCGAACAGAGGGGGGAGCAGAATCGACTCGCCGGAGAACGGCTCAAGCGCGATCGCTCGGGCCGTCACTCAGCAAGTGCGACGCACAGATTTGCGAAAATATCTTTCGATCGGGCGAAATCGCCCTCACTCGAATCGGGCGAGGGCGTTCCAGTCCACTCAGTTTTTAGCAACAATTTGACGGAGCACGTAGGGCAAAATTCCGCCGTGTTGGTAATAATCGATCTCGATCGGCGTATCGATGCGGCAGCGCACCGGCACATCCAGCACCTCGCCGTTTTTCCGCGTGATGTGCAGCACGAGGTCCTGCTGCGGTTTGATATCCGGACTGAGGCCGACGATGTCATAGGTCTCATGTCCATCGAGCAGCAGTGACGCCGCGGTCGTGCCTTCTTTGAACTGCAGCGGCAGCACACCCATACCGACGAGATTGGAACGGTGGATACGTTCGAAGCTCTGCGCGACCACGACCTTGACGCCCAAGAGGTTCGTTCCCTTAGCCGCCCAATCCCGCGATGAACCCGTGCCATATTCTTGCCCGGCAAGAATGATCAGCGGCGTGCCCGCTTGCTGGTGCGCCATTGACGCATCGTAGATCGACGTCTTCGCCCCGTCGGCCCCCAGCGTGTTCCCGCCTTCTTCGCCGCCGAGCATCAGATTCTTGATCCGCACATTGGCAAACGTGCCGCGGGTCATGATACGATCATTGCCGCGCCGCGAGCCGTAGGAGTTGAAATCTTCGAAGGCGACGCCGTTCTCCACGAGAAAACGACCGGCGGGCGAGCTCTTCTTAATCGCACCAGCCGGTGAGATATGGTCCGTGGTCACCGAATCGCCAAAGATGCCGAGCGCACGCGCGCCGGTGATCGGCTGAATCGTGCCGGGCTGCATCGAGAAGCCCGCGAAGAACGGCGGCTCTTGGATGTAGGTTGATTTCAAATCAAACGTGTAAACGTTGCCCGTCGACGACGGGATCTCGTTCCACTTTGGATTTTGCTCCGCAAAATTCTTGTAGAGCTTCCGGAAGACTTCCGGCTTCAACGCGGCCTGCATGGTGTCGCGCACTTCCTCCAGCGTCGGCCAGATGTCGGCGAGGTAAACCGGTGCACCGTCTTTGCCGGTGCCGAGCGGCTCGCAGGAAAGATCGAGATCGACCCGCCCGGCGAGCGCGAAGGCCACCACCAGCGGCGGCGACATCAGGAAGTTTGACTTCACATTCTGATGCACCCGCGCCTCGAAGTTGCGATTGCCCGAGAGCACGGAGGCGGTGATGAGGTCGTTCTTCACGACCGCTTCCTCGATATTGGCGTCGAGCGGACCGGAGTTACCGATACAGGTCGTGCAGCCGTAGCCGACGGTATTGAAGCGCAGCTTGTTCAGGTAGGTCTGAAGACCGGTCTTCTTAAGGTAGTCGGTCACCACCCGGGAGCCGGGTGCGAGGGACGCCTTCACGGCGGGATTTACCTTCAGGCCTTTCTCCACCGCTTTTTTCGCCAGCAAGCCTGCGGCGAGCATGACACTCGGATTGGAGGTGTTCGTACAACTGGTAATCGCCGCGATGACCACGGACCCACTGGCGAGCTTCGCTTTTTTCTTCGCCGTAGTCTCGACCTTCACGGACTTCGCATAGTCGGCGCGCATCTTGCCGAAACCATTTTCCGCAACCGGGCGCTGATAGGCCGCGAAAAATTCCCGCTGCAAATTTGGCAGCTCGATGCGGTCCTGCGGACGCTTGGGGCCGGCCACGCTGGGCACCACGGTGGCGAGATCGAGCGCGAGGTTCTGCGAGTAGTCGATTGCACCTGGCTGCGGAATGCCCCACAGGCCCTGCGCCTGATAGTAGGCCTCGTAAAGCGCGACATGCTGCTCGTCGCGGCCCGTGGCGCGTAAATAATTCGAGCATTCGGCGTCGATCGGGAAAAAGCCCATCGTCGCACCATATTCGGGCGCCATGTTGGCGATCATCGCGCGATCAACCACGGGCAGCGCCGCCGCTCCCGGTCCGTAAAACTCGACGAATTTCCCGACGACTTTCGCCTTGCGGAGGATCTGCGTGAGCGTGAGTGCCATGTCCGTGGCCGTGACGCCTTCGCGGAGCGCACCAGTCAGATGCACGCCGACGACGTCAGGGGTGAGAAAATAAACGGGCTGCCCGAGCATTCCCGCCTCGGCCTCGATGCCGCCGACGCCCCAACCCACGATCCCGAGACCATTAATCATCGTGGTGTGCGAGTCGGTCCCCACCAAGGTGTCCGGGAAGGTAACTCCCTCGCGATCGCTGAGTACGCCCTTGGCGAGATACTCCAAGTTCACCTGATGGACGATGCCGATGCCCGGCGGCACGACCTTGAACGTATCGAACGCTTGCATACCCCACTTGAGAAATTCGTAGCGCTCGCGATTTCGCGTAAACTCAAGATCGAGGTTCTTCGCCAAAGCATCGGGCGTGCCCGCGAAATCCACCTGCACCGAGTGGTCGACGACGAGGTCAACGGGGACGAGCGGTTCGATGATCTTCGGATTCTTCCCGAGCTTCACGACCGCCGAGCGCATCGCGGCCAGATCGACCAGCAGCGGCACCCCGGTGAAGTCCTGTAATACAATGCGCGCGACGACGAAGGGTATCTCCTCCGTGCGCGGGGCCTGCGCATTCCAACCCGCGAGGTCCCGGATGGCGGGCTCGGCGACGCGCTTGCCGTCGCAATTGCGCAGCAGCGACTCCAGCACGAGGCGGATCGAGACCGGCAGGCGCGAAACCTTAAAGCCGGCCTGCTCCAGAGCAGGCAGGGAATAGAATTTGTGCGACACTCCGTTGGCGGAGAACGTCTGCAGGGTATTGAAGGGATTCGGAAGGCTCATGAAAAATATGCGGAAAGAGAGACAGAAAGGGCGGGTCGCGGGTGACCCGCCCGGGAAATCTTCAGCTGGCGAGCGCCGCCTTCACCGCCGCGAAATTGGGCAAATCCTTCGGCGTCGCGGTCTGCTCGGCGTATTTCACCACCCCATCGTGACCGATCACAAACGCCGCCCGGGCCGAAGTATCGCCGATCCCAGCCAACATCGGGAAGAGGACGCCATAGGCCTTGGTCGTCTCCTTGTTCAAATCGGAAAGCAGGGTGACACCGATCTTGTTCGTCTTGGCCCAAGCCTCCTGAGCAAAGGGACTGTCGACGCTGATCGCATAAACCGCCGCACCGAGGTTCTCATATTCGGGGAGGCCGCTCGTCTGGTCGCACATTTCCTGCGTGCAAACGCCCGTGTAGGCTAGCGGGAAAAAAAGGATCACGGTCTGTTTTTGGCCGAAATTGGCGCTCAGCTTGACGTCGACGAGACCGTCCGCGGTCTTCGACTTGAGGTTGAAATCAGGAGCTTGGGAGCCGACAGCAATAGGCATGGGAGGAATGTGGTGAGGTTGTTTTTCGAGGGCCGCACGGTTGTCGCACAGCTCGAAAAGTCACGTTGAGGCGCGGCCGCCACCGCCGCAAACCGTTTCTCCGCGTTGCGGCGGTCTTTCTTTTTCACGCGTCCGCATGCGCAGAAACACTCTTGCGCGCCCACTCTCCCGGCCCGTTTAATTTCCCTCTTCGCAATGACGCTCCTCGACGAACTCCACTGGCGCGGCCTCTACGCCGACTGCACCGATCTTGACGCGCTGACCAAGCGCCTGGCCGAGGGCCCGACCACACTCTATTGCGGTTTTGATCCGACCGCCGACTCCCTCCACGTCGGCAATCTCGTCCCGCTGCTCGCCCTGCGCCGTTTCCAACTCTTCGGCCACCTTCCCATCGCCCTCGCGGGCGGCGCCACCGGCATGGTCGGCGATCCGTCGGGCAAATCCTCCGAACGCAACCTTCAGACCAGCGAGCAGGTCGCGCACAATATCGCCTGCATCAAACAGCAGCTCTCCCGGTTCCTCGATTTCGAAGCGCCCGCCAACCCCGCGCGTCTCGTCGACAACGCCTCGTGGACGGGCCCGGTCACGTTTCTTGAATTCCTGCGCGACGTCGGAAAATATTTCTCCGTCAACCAGATGATCGCCAAAGACAGTGTGCGCTCACGACTCGAGAGCGAAGGCGGTATCAGTTATACGGAATTCAGCTACATGCTGCTCCAAGCCTTTGATTTTTGCTACCTGCGCCAATCGGCCCACTGCGAAATCCAGGTCGGGGCCACCGACCAATGGGGTAACATCACCGCCGGCACCGATCTGATCCGCAAGAAACTGGGCGTGCCCGCTTGGGGCCTGACGTTTCCTTTGCTCACCAAGAGCGACGGCACCAAATACGGTAAATCCGCGAGCGGTGCCGTGTGGCTCGATCCGGTGCGCACCACGCCCTATCGTTTCTACCAGTTTTTCGTCCAAGCCGAGGACGCCGACGTCGTGAAACTGCTCAAAGTGCTCACGTTTCTCTCGCAGGAAGAGATTGGCGCCCTCGCCACCGAGATGAAAAACAACCCGGGCGCACGGGCTGCGCAGAAAACGCTCGCTCGTGAAGTCACCACCCTCGTCCACGGAAAATCTGCCTGCGACGACGCGCTGCGTGCCAGCGAGATCATGTTTGGCGGTGGTCTCGACGGCGTGAGCGACGCCGTTTTCCAAGACGTCGTGGGAGAAATCCCGACCAAGGACTTCGAACGCGCCAAGCTCGACGCCCCCGGCACTCCCCTGCTCGACCTCCTCGTCCACGCCAGCCTCGCGCCCTCCCGCGGTCAGGCGCGCAAGGATATCGAGGGCGGCGGGATCTCCGTAAACAACGTTCGCGCCGCCGATGCGGCGCGCGTCGTCACGGCCCACGATCTGCTCTTCGGAAAATACGTCCTATTGCGCAAAGGCAAGCGCACGTATGCGGTGCTGCGTGTAGTGGGCTGAATCCGCCACCACCGAAACCGGCGCACGCTTCACCGGGATGTTTTCCGCGGTCACCACGCCCCTCGCGCCCGTGCCCCCGAGCTGGCTGGCCACCGGCGAAATCGCCTACCGGCGCATGCTCGCATTGATCGAAGGGGCGCGTGTTTCCATCCGTTGCGAGACCTATATCTGGAGCGACGACGAGGTCGGCGACCGCTTCCGCGGGGCGCTCACGCGTGCTGCCGCGCGCGGGGTCCACGTGCGCATCCTCGTCGATGGCGTCGGGTCTGCCGAGCTGCCCGCCGGGTACTGGGGCGGACTCGAACAGGCCGGCGGCTGCGCCCGAATCTTCAATCCCCTCTCGACGCGCTACTTTGCCCTCCGCAATCACCGCAAACTCCTCGTCGTCGACGACGCGACGGCCATCATCGGCGGCTTTAACCTCGCCCACGCCTACGATGGTGATGGCGTGACGCGCGGCTGGCGCGACTTCGGGGTTGAACTGTCCGCGCCTGCCGCGCTCCGCCCACTGGCCGAATCCTTCGACAGTCTGTTCCGCGATCACCGTCTGCGTCACGGGCTGTTGCGCCACGTGGGACGCGCTTTACTACGGTGGCCCCGACGCTACCCGCCCGAGGGGCCGGTGCTGTTCAGTGGCCCGCGCTTGGTGCGAAATCAGTTTCGCCACCAGCTTCTGCGGACGCTGCACGCGGCGAAGCACGTCAGCATCGTCTCCGCCTATTTCCTACCTGGATTTCGCCTGCAGCGAGCGCTCTGTCGGGTCGCACGACGCGGCGGGGTCGTCGATTTGCTCCTCGCCGGCAAGACCGATGTCCCGCTCGCGCAACGCGCCGCCCGCACCTATTACGGCACGTTGCTCAGAGCCGGAGTGCGCATCTGGGAATATCAACCACAGATCCTTCACGCGAAACTCGCGATCATCGACGATGCGGTGTTTGCCGGCACCGCCAACCTCGACGCCCGCTCACTCGGCATCAATTACGAATTCATGGTTCACTTCGACGATGCGGCGCTCACCGACGCAGCGCGGGCGGCGTTCGTCGGCGACCTGCACCAAGCCCGTGAAATCACACTGAAAGACTGGCGGGAGCAGCAAACGTGGCCCCTCCGCCTGCGAGGCGCTTGGGCGCGGTTTTTACTCACCCAAGTCGATCCGTGGCTCGCACGCCAGCAGGTGAAAAGCACGCTGTGAATCCCGCGTCGCTGGTCGGTACCTCGCTCAAAAAAACATGGCTTCACTCAGCGCGTTCTCTGGATTCAGGAGACTCGTCGCGGCAGCCAACGTCGTGCGGCCCGACCCGAAGTCGGCCTCAAACAGCGCCTGACCCTCCGCAAAATCGCCCGTCCACCGGAAGAAACGTCCGGAGGTCGTGTAGTCGAAACTCACTACGAGCCCGGCCCTCAGCTCGGCCGGCCTCGTGGCCGCCACGAAATTGACCCGCGCCGGATCCGCTCCACAGGCCGCGAGACGCCGACTTAACCAGTTACTCACTACACGGCTTTCGGCCACCAGCGCCGCCGCGTGTTGAATCGTCACCGCGCGCAGGCCCTCTACCAGTAACGCTGGCGGATAGACCGAGAGAAACTGCCCGATGCCCTGACGCACCGGCAAAAGCCGAGAATAAACGAGATCCCGCAGAGCGGAAGCGTTGGGCCACGGAAAGCCCAACGCATCGGCCGGCGAGCGGGCACTGTCGATCAGCACGCGTTTCGAGCGGCCGAGAAGAAAGCGATAATCCGCCAGCCCGCTGCTCGTCGAAAAACTATGCGCCCAATAGTAGAGCGGCAGATCAGTCGACAGGCAGACTGAAACCGCGCTTTCGAGGAAGGGACGCGCGCTGCGGGAGTAACTGAGCATCACAAATTCAACACAGCGCTTGTCCGACTTTGATTTGCCGATGTGGCATTCCCCAAAAACTTTCGCCCGCAGTTCCGTCGCCGCGACGTCCGCGCGGAGCGGACACAGCACGACAATGCGGCTCGGGTAGCGTTTCGAAAACGCGCTGATGACTCGAAACTGCGCCGCCGCATCCTCCGGCGTCGTGTTAAGCCCGAAGTGCATCACGACGTTGAGCTGGGTGGCCCTCGCGCCTTCCGGGTCGGCAGCGGCTTCGCCGTCAGCACGATCATTCGTCCACAGCCTAGCGAGATGGCCGGAAATCGCACCTACAGGGACTTCAATGCCGGGCAGCGATTCGAAAATGGCGGACATAGGTTCGCTTAAGGCTGGCGCCAGATGTGCTGTTGCTTGGAGAGGAGGGCATCCGCGCTCGGTGGTCCCCATGATCCCGCCGCATAGCTGTCCATACCGGTCCGCCCCACACTCCGCCAATAATCGAGCACCGGCGTGCACAGTTTCCACGACGCCTCAGCTTCGTCACCCCGGATGAAAAGGGTACCATCGCCGACCATCGCATCCAGCACGAGTCGCTCGTAAGCCTCAGCGGTGTTAGAGCCAAAGGTCGTCGCGTAACGGAAACTCATCTTCACCGGCTGCGTGCGGGTCTCGAGACCAGGGACCTTGGCATTGAGGATCAGGCTGAGGCCCTCATCGGGCTGGATTTGAAACGAGAGCGTATTGCCCGCGAGGTCGAACCGCGCCGTCTCACCCGCAAAGAGTGTCCCCGGCGGGCGCCGAAAATTGATGGCAATCTCCGAAACCCGGCGAGCCATGCGTTTGCCGGAACGCAGATAGAACGGCACGCCCTGCCAGCGCCAATTATTGATTGAAAGCCGCATCGCCGCGTAGGTTTCCGTGCCGGACTGCACGGCAATACCGTCTTCCTCGAGGTAGCCGGGCACCGGTTTACCGACGACCATGCCTCCCGCGTATTGCGCCCGGGCCACATCTCCGGCCGGCCCGATCGTGAGCGGTTGGATGGCTTTCAGGACTTTCACTTTCTCGTCGCGGATCGCTTCCGCATCGAGGGAGCCCGGCGGTTCCATCGCGGTAAGCGCGAGGAGTTGCATCGTATGATTCTGAATCATGTCGCGCAGACATCCGCTCTCTTCATAGTAACCTCCGCGCGTGCCGACGCCCACTTCCTCCGCCACCGTGATTTGCACACTGTCGATAAAATTGCGATTCCACAGCGGCTCAAAAATGGCGTTGGCGAAACGCTGGACGAGCAAGTCCTGCACCGTCTCTTTCCCCAGATAATGATCAATCCGGTAAACTTGGTGCTCCGCGAACACCGAACGAATCGTGGTGTTTAATTCCCGGGCCGAAGTCAGATCTTTGCCAAACGGTTTCTCGATGATCACCTTGGCATGATGCGGTCGGCCCAAGTGCTTCGCGGCGAGCCCGCTGGCACCGAGGTTCTGCAAAATCGGCCCAAAGACCGACGGTGGAGTCGAGATGTAGAAAAGACGCTGCACATCGCGACCCAGCTTTTTTTCGATCGCTGCAAGGTGGGCGGCGAGCCGGTCAAACGCGGGCTTCTCATCATAGCCGCCCGCCACGTAGCTCGTGTTGGCCGCGACCCGCCCCCACGCGTCCGCATCGAGTTCGCGGCGGGAAAACTCCTTGATCGCCCCCGCCGCGAGCGTGCGAAATTCCTCGTCAGGGATCGGCTTGCGGCCGTAGCCGACGAGGTAGAAATCCGCCGGCAAGAGACCATCAATACTCAAGTTGTAGACCGCCGGGATCAGCTTTCTCGCGGTGAGATCACCCGACGCGCCAAAGATGACCACCACCGTCGGCGGGGCGCCCCGGTGTTTACTGAGCCCATGAAGGAAAGGATGACGTGGTGAGTCGGACATGAGAAGAAGGTTACTGAGACTTCAGTACCGCCACCGTTTTCTAACTCCGCGAGGGATGAGGCAAGGGCAATGACCACCGGACCTCACGAGAGGCATCAGCCCCGAAAGTACTTCGGAAATAACGGCACGTTCTCAAAATGCAGGATCGCTTCCGCCGCGGGAATCCTCGCACCGCCCGAGCGACCCTTTCCGGGGTCTTTCCCAGGGAGAATCACCTCCACGACATCCAGCCGAAACGTCCGGGGCGACTCCCTCAACCCAGCCAGATACGCTTCCGCTGTCCGGCGCAAAACCCGTTTCTTGCGCGCATTCACCGTGTAAACGCCCGGCACCAGCGCGCCGGCGGAGCGGGCCTTCACTTCGACAAACACCAAGACTGCGCCGTCGCGACAGACCAGATCGAGCTCGTCGCGGCGGTCGCGCGGGTTGCGCCAGTTCCGCGCGACGACGACAAATCCCCGCTCCCGTTGCAACCAGTCAGCCGCCCATCGCTCCCCGAGCCCGCCGACCCCAGCGACGTCAGCGTGAACGCTGAAAAAATTCTTCAACCAGGTGAGCATGTGAGTTGCACGGGGGGCAGGGCGAATCGAACACGTACGAACACGTACCCGACACGATTCAAATGGCGAGCCCCACCCGCCAGTGCCATCGGCGTTGGGTGTAACGGGCAGTGAAGTCAGTTTTTCTCCGAATCGTTTTCCCACTGGACGTTGGCGCGCAGGTTACGGAGCAGAGCGAGCGCGCGCGCGTTCATTGGTCCGCGTCGAGGTGTGCGCGCAACGGTTACCCCGTCGCGCGTCGAGAACTCCACGGTTCCCGACCAGCGGCCGGTCGCGAAAAAATAATCGGGGATCTCCACCGCAACGGGTCACTGCGCCGTCGCCGGTCGCGGCTTCCACGCCGCCAACTGGCGCTGCGCGGGAGGGTAGTCCGGCGTCCTTTGCAGCACCGCCTGCGCGAGGGCGATCGCGCCGGGTTGGTCACCTGCGTCAAAAAACTCGCGCGCCAGCTCCGACATGCGCTGGGCACGCTGCACGTCTCCGTTTAAATAAAGCCGGGCCGACGCCAGCATCGCAGGCATCTCCCCTTGCCCTTGCCGAATGCTCACGTCCGCCAACCGCAGGTCGCTCTCGCGTTTCTCAAGCCAATCTGGGGGCGGCGATTCGGCTCGCACCTCACGAATCGCGTTTTCCGCCTGCGCCCATTTTCGCTCACGCAACAGTTTCTCCAGCTCGGCAAAAAACAGGCGTTCGTCCTTGGGCGGCATACCCGTGGGCGGCACCGGCGTCAGCTCGGACGAGCGACGCGCGGCGAGGTCCTGCGCAACGCCGGCCTTTTGCGTCTGCAGCCAGCGACTAGCCGGACACGATACCTCCGCCAGCGCGATCACCTCGCGCGCCGTCTCCATCCGGCCAGCCAGCCGCAGCGCCTCCACAGCCGGGCGAAAGACCGCCATCGGCCAAGGTCGGCTCCGTAAGAATTCCAACAGCGAGCTCTGGACGGCTTCCCCGGGCGCTGCCGCGGCTGCCACCAGTCGGCCCATCCACTCAAGCCAGACCTGCTCGGCTGCTGGCACCGTTTGACCCGGCGACGGCTTCATCAACCCCAGCACCGTCGCCGCCTCCGCCCATTCGCCCCGCTGCACGTGTAACGGTACATTCAATACCTGAAACGCCCGCTGCGGAAATCCCCGTTCCCGGACCGCCACCAGACACCGGTCAAACAACAGCCGATTGCCCATCTCCGCCAGCGGCGTCGCGGCCATTTTCAGGTTCGCAGCCGAGCCGCCGAAACGAAACAGGTAATCCTCGAGCGCGACCTTCGCCGCATCCTCCCGGCCAGCGAGGGCGCGCTGCACGATGCCATAGACCGCCTGCCCCGGATCGTCGGGCGCAGCCACCCGCAGCTCCGCCAGCGCGCGCTCCATCTCGTCCAGTCGCCCGGCTGCGCGGCTGTCGCGCACCCGGAATCGGCGCACCGCTTGCAAGTCCGCCCCCGGCCGCGTCCCCCAAGCCTCAAGATATTCCGCCGCTTCGGCGGTGCGTCCCAATTCAAGTAAAGCTAAGACCCGGTGGTCAGAGGCCTGCTCCCCCGGTTCCTCGGACTCCGCGAACACCAGGGCCTCGGCAAGGCGGTCCGCCCTCATCAGCGCCGTAAATTTCTGCGCCGCCAACCACCGGCGATCAACGTCTGCTCGGGCGCCTTTCACGCGCGGCAGAAAGCGGTCGATCGTGGCGACGATGAGGTCGAAATCCTCACCCTCTGCCGCGACGGAAAACAGACTCTGCAAGTAGCTTCTCCCGGGGAACTCCTTCGCCAATCCCTCGCTCAACACACTCACCGCCTGCGTCCGCTGGTTGGCCATCAGGTAAAATTTAGCCAGCGCCTGCCGCCCCTTCATGTCGCCCGGGTATAAGGTGAGTCCCTGCCGCAACAGCCGCGCGCCATCCGCCCATTTATTTGCCTTCAACAAGTCCTGGCCTTCGGCGATCAAGGCCTGCCCTTTCTTCGCCGCGACGGACGCCCGCGAAACCGGATACCAAAACGCATCGCCGTAAGTGAGCAAACAATACGGGTTGCGCTGCCAAAATGCACACAGCGCCGCGGTGC
Organism: Opitutus sp. GAS368; assembly: GCA_945874455.1. Classification (GTDB taxonomy): domain Bacteria; phylum Verrucomicrobiota; class Verrucomicrobiia; order Opitutales; family Opitutaceae; genus GAS368. The sequence goes on from CAMCHO010000113.1 coordinate 11,650, forward strand.
CCGCGACATAGGCCGCCACCAGCATGACCAGCCCCCAACTCATCACTCCGCGCACGCTGATCGCAAACCCGTGTTCGCGCTTTCCCTCTCGCCGGTCGTAGAGACCGAGCACACCCCCATACCACCGCCCCTTAATCACCTCCGCAGCACCCCAGACTAGCTTGATGCGGCGGCGCTTCATCGCCCCGGAGAACGGGCGGTGTCGAATTTCGCTCCGCGCACCGACTCGGCGATGTTCTGCGGATTCGCCTCGATGTCGCCCCGTTCGGCGTTGAATCGCATCGAGACCGTCTTCGAGACGCCCCGTTCTTCCATCGTTACGCCATAGATCGTGCTCGCCGCCGAGACGGTGCGTTTGTTGTGCGTGATGATGATAAATTGGGATTCGCCCACGAACTTCTTCAACAGGTCCGTAAACCGCCCGATATTCGATTCGTCGAGCGGCGCGTCGAGCTCATCGAGCAAGCAGAACGGCGAGGGTTTCACCATGTACAGCGCGAAGAGCAAGGCGACCGCCGTCAGCGTTTTCTGCCCTCCAGAGAGCAGCGTGATTCCCTTGAGCTTCGTGCCCGGAGGCTGCGCAACAATTTCAATGCCACTCTCTAAAATATCCTCGGACGCGATCAGCTCGAGATGCGCCCGCCCGCCGCCAAACAGCGTGAGGAAGGTGTATTCGAAGTTTTTCTTGATCTGCTCAAACGTCACTTGGAACTGTTGCAACGAGGTCTGGTTGATCTCGTCGATTACCTTGACCAGCTCCGCCTTCGCCGTCGTGAGATCGGTGACCTGCGCCAGCAGAAAGTCGTGGCGCTGCTTCAGCTCCGCGTATTCTTCGATGGCGACGAGGTTGACCGCACCCATGCCGTTGAGCCGTTGCCGGAGCGCATCCGTCTCCGTCTTGGTTGCGGTCCAGTCCGTCGCTTCGAGCGCCGCCAAATCCTTCTCCGTCGGCTCACCCTTGGCGTCCTTTTTCTTGCGCCGGCGCTTCGGTGCCTCCGGAGCATTGGCCGCGCCCTCCACCGTCGACTCCGGGCTTTCCGCCCCGTCGTCTTCGTCCTCGTCGAGGTCGAGCACCTTCACGCCCTCGGGCTCATCATCGGCATGCCAGAGTTGCTGCCGCCAATCGATCTCGCCGACGTTGGTGTGGAACTCGCGCGTCACTTCTTCCACGAGGAACAGCACCCGCTGCCGGTTCTCCGCCAACTTGATTTCGTTCGTGCCCAGCTGGCTGCGAGAAACATCCGATTCCTGCCGCACGCTCACCTGGGCCGACTCCAAAGCGTTGATCCCCCGCTCCACGTCCACGAGCCCGACGCGCACCTCTTCCACCTGTCCTTGGGCGACTGAAAACGTCTCCGCAATCTGCGCCGCTCGCGCCCGCTGCTCCGTCGATTCGCGTTCGAGTTGCGCCGTCTGCTCCGTCCACGCTTCGATTTCCGTCCGACGCTGGATCAAGAGTTCGCTGAGTTGCAGCCGGCGCCGTTCCATCTCGCCCAATCCTCGGTCCAGCACCTCAACCTTTTGTCGCCGCTCCGCCAACTCGAGACGCGCCTGCCCGAGCGTATCCCGTTTCATGTCACGCTCCGTGCGAATCTCCACGATCCGCGTTTCCATCTGTTGGATTTTCTCCCGCTGTTGGTCGGACACCGCGTGCGCCTCCGCGAGTCCCGTCTGCGCTTTTTCCCAACGCGCATGCGCTTCGTTCCGCGCGTGCTCCAGCGAGCCCAGATCGCCCTCCATGCGGCTCAATCGATTGCCTGCATCCTCGGCCGCCCGATGCGCATTGCGCTGCTCGGCCTGCGCCGATGCGAGGGCCTGCGTGACCGCCAAGACGTCCGCCCGCCCCTGCTCCACCGTCTGCTCCGCTGCGGCGAGACTGGCGTTGAGCCCGTCAATGACAGCCTTCTGATCGTCGTGCGCCTTCTGGTCGTCGGCGAGCGCCTTGGCGGTTTCCCGCAGATCGATTTCGCGTTGAACAATGCTGTTCGAAGATTTTTTCGAGCTGTGATAACCACCGAAAACTAAACCGCGCCGGTCGACCAAGTCGCCCTTGCGCGTCACGACTGCGAGAAAGGAAAATGTCGGGTTGGCTTTCCAAAAATCAAGGAACGCACCCAAGTCTTCCGCGATATACGACTCGCGCAGTAGCCCGATCGCCGGATGCGCCGGATCGGTATCGCTCACGGCCTGAATCGCGGGGACGAGCCCAGGCGGCAGCGCCCCTCCATTGACCTCAGGTTGGCGATATTCGGCGATATTCAGCACGGCCGAGCCGATTTGCTCGGTCTCAAGCTGCGCGAGGATGCGCTGCGCCGTCCCGAGATCGCTCACGCTGATCGCCTCCGCGGCCGATCCTAGAATGGCCTCGATCGCTTTACCAAACTCCGGCTGCACGGCGAGGCCCTGCGTGATCGGCACCGCCTTCGCCCCCGCCAGCGCCGCATCGAGCCGGCCTTGGAAGACCGCCTTCGCTCCCTCGCCAAATCCCTCCCAGCGCTCCTGCAATTGCTGGAGTAAGCGCAAGCGCGCCGTGCGCTGCGCCAGCGCGCGGTCGATCTCAGAAAGTTTGCGCTGCGCCTCGCGAAATTCGCGCGTGAGATCGGTGATCGCTTGTTGGGCCGCCACCAATTGGTTGTGCGCCCGCGATTTTTCCACGAGCGACTCCTCGACCCGCGCATCAATCTCGGCCGCCCGCTGCGTCGCACCGGTCACTTCCTGCCGCACACCCTCAATTTCCTGCGCGAGCGACTCGTGCTTGTGCGCACTCGTCTTCTGGTCGACTTCGTAACCCGAACAGTCCGTGCGCAAACGCGCCACCGAGCTATCGATTTGGAGCAGCTGAAACTTCGACTGATTCAGTTCCGCTTCGAGCTTGCTCAGCTCCCCATCGGAGATGGCCATCTCGCGGTTGCGCTGCTGGAACACGGCATCACTGCTGCCGAGCAAACCCAACTGCATCTGCTTGTCCTGCGCCCCGGTGTCCACTTGTGCCGACACCTCGCGGAGTTGCATTTCAATTTCACCGAGATTGTCCCGCGACGAGGCGAGCCGGTCGTCGAGACCGCTGCGGCGGATCTGCGCGAGATTGGCGGCATTTTCAGCCGCTTCCTTTTGCGAACGCAGATCAAATACCGCCTGCTGGGCATCCTGCACGCGCTGGTTGAGTCTAGCCCGCAGCGCTTTTTTCTCGTCCAGCTCCGCTTGCTGCGTTTCCAGACTTTCGCGCCGCGTATCCGCCTCGGCCCGCAACGCGACCACTTTGACCTCCAA
>CAMCHO010000114.1 GCA_945874455.1 Opitutus sp. GAS368
TGATGCTGCGGTTCGTGTTAGAAGATGCGGCCCGAGTTCTTTCGGGGCGCGACACCCAGACCCCTGTGCAGTTGCCCCCTCCTTTCCGAATTGCCGGACGGACCGTTTTGGTCCGCGCCCTTGCCTGCTGTCTTGGCATCATGGCAACCGCCGCATGGGTGTCCGCCGGGGAGCCGGAAAAGCGAAAATTCGATGTGCCGGCGGATCTGGCGGAGAAGTCGCTGCGCGTATTTTCGGTGCAGTCGGGCTCTGAAGTGCTGTTTTCCAGCGACGCGGCCAGCGGAGTGAGAACCAACGCCATCAGCGGTGAATTCCTGCCCGGCGAAGCCGTGAAGAAGATGCTGGCTGGAACGACCCTTTACGTGCGGGACGAGCGGGGCGGTGTCTTTCGTATCGCCGCAACTCCGCGCCCAAAAGCCCCCGGGGCGGCCCTTAACCCGGGCCAAAATGACCGCCCCGGTGAAGCCAAGTCCGGTGCCCGCTCACGCGACTCTCCGCCGGGCACTTCGTCCACCGCGCAGCCCAACCAACTTCAGACCTCTCAACCCCAACACAACGAATCTCCTCCTGTGAAGAACAGTAATCTACTCTCATTTCTCGCCGGCTGGCTCGCCGCCAGCCCCGCCACCGACGCTCAGACGGCCTCCGCTCCTGCCAAAAACGAAACCGTCACGCTTTCCCCCTTCGAGGTGAACACCGACCGCGACACCGGCTTTGCGGCCGCAACCTCTCTCGCCGGCGGACGCCTGGCCCTCGATTTGAAGGACACGCCCGTCGCATATTCGGTCCTGACCAGCGAGTTCATCGCGGCGTTGCGAATCGTGAATCTGGAGGAGGCTGCCCAGTGGAGCCCGAACTCGGCGGGAATTGTTAACGGCGCCGGCCACGGCGCGACCGACGACGTTAACGGGACACCGGGCAATTACACCGTCCGTGGGGCAAAGTTGACCTCCAATACGCGTCCGCAGCGCAACTTCTTCCCGTATGCTGCAACCAACGACAGCTATGCCGTCGAGCGTTACGACTTCGGCCGTGGGCCCAACTCGATTCTCTTCGGCAATAGTTCGCTCGGGGGAATGAGCAGCACGACGACCAAGCAGGCTCGGCTCGATCGGCGCTTCACCACGCTGGGACTGACTCTCGGTTCGTGGTCCCGGCGGCGGGGAACGTTTGACGTGAATATTCCCGTTAATGAACGGCTGGCGTTGCGCGTGGCCGCGGTCGATGCCCACCGCGAGGGATGGCGCGACCGCGAATTTGAGGAGACGAAGGCAATATTTCTGACCTCCACTTTCAAAGTGAGTAAAAACACGAGCCTTCGAATGGAGGGCGAGGTCGGCTCTTGGAAGCGCAGCCTCCCATCCCCTAACATCCGTGATTTTTTCTCCGGCTGGGACGGCGTCTCCACGTTCACCGGGCAGGTCACATCGCTGCCCACCGACGGCAATGCCCGCGGGATCAATCGACTCGGGGTCGGTCCGGTGTATTATCCCTTTTCACCGGTCAACGCGGTGATGAACTATCAGTGGCAGGCTATCACCGTTTCCGGGGCGGCGAACAACCAAGTACCGATTGCCGGTGTTGTCCAAGGCAGCCTTCCGGCCTTCAACGCCAGCAACGGAAGCTTACTCTATTCCCTTAACTTGCCAGCCAACCGCTTCGAGAAGGCCGTCGCGAACTCGGCCTTTCGACTGCCCTCGGACTCGTTTTCGATGTCCTCCGATACGCCGATGATTGCGCAGAAATTCAATGATTTCCAGATCACCCTCGACCACCGGATCGGGAACCTCTACCTGCAGTTCGCCGCGGATCGCAACCGCGTCAATCAGCAGGGGCACATGCTGGAAGTCCGCGGAGGCGCCGACATTTTAATTGATATCAACAAGCTGCTGCCCGACGGGACGCCTAACCCGAAGTTCCTGCAACCTTACAGCGACGCCACGCTGCGGGAGAACTTTGTCTGGCGTCACGGCGAGGGAGTGCGGCTGGCGGCGGGCGTTCCCGTCAACGCGCACCGCTGGGGTCGGTATAATTTCAGTGTGCAGAGCGGCTTGACCGACACCTATGATGCCCAGTCGGTTTATGTCCTTTCAACCGCCCAGAATGCCGACCGTCGGGTTTGGGGAACGGCGGCTTCGGATTTGATCCGGCGCCGCAGCTATCTCGGTGATACTGCTCGGCCGTATCCCATCGCGGCCCTGAAGACCATTCGTTTCATCGACCCCATCAGCGGAGTCGACAAGACGATCAATCCGATCTGGGCGCTGGAAAACAACCGGCCGGATTCCATCACGCAAACGAACATCCGGTACCAGTACGTGATCGCGTCGCTGAACGCACGCTTCTGGGGCGAACGCGTGGTCGTGCTGGCAGGCGTACGCGGGGATCGCTATAGCAGCTACTCCACTCAGTCTATCCTCCAAGGCGATTACCCGGGCGACTGGGCTGGGACCTATCCCATTTACAAGCCCCAGACGTCCGCGGGCTGGGCCGCGCTGACGTATATCCCCAAGGATGCGACCGGAAAGGCTATCGGGCCGGCGATTACAGCGGATGCGCGGCCCCGGGCTCCCAATGGCGACCGGTTGCCCCAGTATGCCCGCGACGCTTTCAAGGACGACACCAATGCGCCGCAAATCATCCGGAGTAAAGTGACGAAAACCGCGGGGTTCGTCTTTCGACCCACGGCTTGGTTCAACCCGTTTATTAATTACGCGGAGACCTTCAACCCGAATCAGGCCCTCCAGCTCATCGACACGTCCTTTGCCCTGCCGACCGTCCTTAGTGGAGTGGATATGGGGGTGCGGTTCGCCCTGCTCAAAGGCCGCATCAATCTCAGCATCACCCATTACAATAATAAGGAAAAGAACTCGCTCGTGGGCAATACGATCGGGGGCAACGTGAATTCCATTCTTTCCGCCAACGCCGTGGGCGACGAAAGCGCGGGCGGGATCAACAAGCGTGGGGTTGCACTACTGCCCGGCTTTACCGACCTGCGCGATCGGACGGCGCAGGGCATGGAGGGAGAATTAACGGCCAACATCACGAAGGGTTGGCGTATGATGGCGAGCTTCGGAATTCCAAAGGCCTACGAATCCAATACGCAGCGAGATTCGAGAAAATACCTGGACGAAAACCTGCCAGGCATCCTCAAGAAGATCGTGAATGACGCCGGCGTGCTCATCGACGCGGCGAACCGGGCCACGGTCGACACATCCATCCCGATCAATGATCGCTCACGCGACGTGAACGGCGCGGTCACCGCGTGGAACACCCTGATCGACACGCAGAATAATTTCGTTATCGGACGGCGCATCATTCAGGATCAGCCCAACGCCAACCTCTTCACCGACTACACCCTTCAGACGGGCTGGCTGAAGCGTCTGCGCGTCGGCGGCGGCCTGCAATGGCGTGCGGCTCCGATCATCGGCTACCGCGGTGCTGATACGATTGTTGATCCGACCAACCCGACCCGGGCGATCGATAATCCCGACGTCGATGCCCTGACGCAGGTCTACGGGCTGCGTGATAGCGTGAATGTCGTAGCCTCCTTCGGCTATACACTGCGACTTGCGGAAAAACGCGAGCTGGTCGTCGACCTGCGGGTTAACAACGTCCTTAACCGTCGGGGTCCGATGTACGGCAGCACCGTACAACGACCAAAAGACAACGACTATACGTCGGCCGCGCGGGTGGCCACCCCAACCGGATTTTCCCTTCCGCAGCCCATTGACTGGCAGCTGACGGCGACGCTTAAATTTTAGGTCAGCTGTGTAAGCTCTGATCCATGGATCCAAATCCGTTAATCCTGAAACCTGCCGCAGAAGCAACCACTGATGACCGCTTCACGAGGTGCGCGAAGCGCGCCGTGGTGATCCAGCTCGATTGCTTCGTCGCTCCGCTTCTCGCAATGAGAAGCTATATATCAAGGAACGTTGGTATTTATCACAGCCAACCCGGGCCGGCCTTGAATGCATTGAAATACCCCATCCTGACTCTTCTCTACATGGTCTTGGCGCAGCTGGTCGTGGAAGCAGCCGAGACCGCGCCGCACGTGGCGATGGCGGCCAAGCACAAGGTGCTGCTGCAAGACTACTGCGTGAAGTGTCACGGTCCGGATAAGCAGAAGGGCACGTTCCGGGCGGATGAGCTGCCCTTTGACCTGACCAGCGTCGAGACGGCGGAGAAGTGGCAGAAGGTGCTCAACGCGATGAATTCTGGGGACATGCCCCCGGAGGACGAGAAGCAGCCGCCGAATGGGGGCAAGGCGGACTTCCTGGATGACCTGTCAAACGTGATGGTCGCGGCGCGGCGGTCGCTGGCCGATCATCAAGGAGTGATCACGATGCGGCGGCTGAACCGGCGCGAATACAAGAATACGTTGCGCGAGTTGCTCGGGGTGGAGATCAATGTGAGCGAGTTACCGAATGACACGGGCACCGGGGGCTTTGACACGGCAGGGCAGAATCTCTTCATGTCAGCGAACCAGTTCGAGCAGTACCAATCGCTTGGTCGTGAGGCATTGGAGGAAGCGTTCGCGCGGCAGTTGGCGGTCGGCGAGGAAAGGAAGCTGCGATACGAGGCGGAGGATTCACTGCCGGTCATTAGTAAGAACTATAACGCGCAGCTCGAAGCCGTGGAGCGGGCCAAGCGGTGGGTGAAGGTGGTGGATGACGCGGCGGCGCGACCCGAGAACGCCCAGGTTGTCGCGCAAGTGCGCAAGGAATCGAAGAACGATGACATCTTCCGCCGCTCGTGGGCGAAGATCCAGGGTGCCCCTGCGCCGGAGGAGTTTGGTTTCAGGACGGTGGAAAACAATGCGGACAAGGCCAACCGCGCGCTCGGCTACGGTACGCCTTTGGGGACCGGCTATATGCGGCCGTACCACGAGCACTATCTGAAGATGCCGCATCTGGATACGGGTGCATATTTGACGATCATGGCTGGCAACGATCTCGGCAATGATGTGGTGACGATGGTTGTACCGCACAATTGGCCGGTCGGTGACTACATTGTTCGGGCCCGGTTGGCGGCCACCTCGGAGGCTCCGCGGGAGCGTCGCTATATCGAGTTCGGCACCCATCCGCGCAATGGCAAGGCGCTGAGCACGCATGAGGTCACCGGGACCATTGACTCGCCCCAGATCATCGAGATGCCGATCACGCTGACGAAGGATCACGCGAACACGAGCAACCGCACCCTTTTCATCCGCGAGAAGGGCAGCAAAGATCACTACCTCGTCACGCGGGACATTTTCGGCAAAGGCAAAAAAGAGAACGGCATTGGCCCGGTGCTGGCCATTTGGGTGGACTGGCTGGAGATCGAACTCAAGACCGCCAGGTCCAAGCCTGCCATTGCAGCGGAGCCAAAGTTCAACATCGGCGCCAACCGGCAGGTGGGCGCCGTGGCGGCCAATGGTGCGAACCGGCTGCGCTATGAGTGCGAGGCGGCTAACGGGAAAGTGGAAGACTATGTCGCCTATACCATCGACGCCCGCGAACGCGCGGAGAAGTGGAAAGCCGCGGTCGAGGCCGCCGCCGCCGTGCCGGCGAATGCGGAGGTCGTGGCGGGGTTGAAGAAGGAATCGAAGAATGACGCCATCTTCCGCCGCTCTTGGGACAAGATCCCCGGCGCTCCGGATCCACGAACATTCGGCTTCAATAAAAAGGGGGAGAACGACGCCGATTTGGCGAACAGTTCACTGGGCGAGAACTGGCAGAAGTATCATGAATATTATCTCACGCGACCGGCGCTGGATCGCGGGGCGTATCTCGGTACGCCGACCATGCATCCGGCGACGATGGCACTCGGCTTTATACAGCTGCCGGTGCCCAATGAATGGGCGAGCGGCGATTACGTCCTGCGGGTGCGCGTTGCGGCGGCGAAAGAAGCTCGCCCCGAGCAGCGCTTCCTCGAAGCGGGCATGCATCCGCGCAATGGGATGGTGCGCGCCACGTTTGAAATCACCGGCACGATGGAGCAGCCGCAAATCGTGGAGCTGCCGTTCACGCTGACTCGGTTTCAGGCCGATTCTGGTGACCGCACGCTTTTTATCCGTGAGAAGGGCGCGTGGGACAATAATATGGAAGGTGGACGCAAACGCAGTGAAAGCGTGAAGCGCAATGGCATCGGCCCCGAGGCCGTGCTGTGGATTGACTACATGGAGATTGAGCGGTTGAACGCCGCCCCAAAGTCCCAGCCTCCCGCGCTCGCCGCGCTGGAACTCACGCTCGACGACAAAGCGCCACCGCCGCCAGCCCATGAGGCGCACGCCGCCATGGCGCGATTTGCGAAGGTCGCGTTTCGTGGCAAGGAGCCGCCGGAGAGCTTCCAACAGCGGCTCGCGGATATTTACGACACTCTCCTGAAGTCCGGCAGCAAGCCCGGCGCGGCCATGAAAGACACGTTATCCGTGGTGCTGGCCTCGCCGATGTTTCTCTACCTCGCGGAGCCCGCGGCCGATGGCAAACGCCGCCCGCTGAACAATGCGGAGCTCGCCACGCGTCTCTCCTATTTCCTTTGGAGCGGACCGCCGGACGAAGGCCTGCTGCACGCGGACTTGATGAAGCCCGACGTGATGGTCGCGCAAATCACCCGCCTGCTCGACGACCCACGCTCACGCGAACTCGTGAATGGCTTTGTCTTCCAATGGCTGGGTATGGACCGGCTCGATTTCTTCGAGGTCAACCGCCCGAAGTTCCCGCGTTTCGATGATAGCACGCGCCTCGCCGCAAAGAACGAAGTCTATGAGACCTTCGCGCACATCTTGCAGCACAACGCGCCGCTCAGTGATCTACTGAAGGCCGATTACGTCGTCGCCAATCACCTGCTCGCGGATTACTACGGCATCAGTGACGTGAAGGGGGATGCCTTTCGGAAAATTTCGCTGCCGAAGGACTCGCCACGTGGTGGCTTGCTCGGCATGGCCGCCGTCAGCGTCATGGGTGGCAATGGCGATAACACTAGTCCGGTAGAGCGCGGCGCCTGGGTGCTGCGAAAGCTGCTCAACGACCCACCGCCGCCCGCGCCTGCGAACGTGCCGCAGATCACGCGCCTCGCCGGCAAGGTCCTCACCACGCGCGAACGCCTCGCCGCGCATCAAGAGGATGCGCAGTGCGCCAGCTGCCACCGTAAAATTGACCCCATCGGGTTTGGCTTGGAGAACTTCGACGCCGTCGGTCAATGGCGCACCGAGGACGCTTACCAAGTCATGAATGAAACCGGTAAACCCGTTAAAGGGGCCAGCAAAACGTGGCAGATCCAAGCCAGCTCCGCCCTGCACCACGGCCCCGCCTTTCAAGATTACTTCCAACTTCGCGACCTCATCGCCGCGAAGTCGGAGGCTTTTGCGAAAGGCTTCAGCCATGTTCTGATCGAATACACCTTGGGAAGGCCGATTGGCTTCCGCGACGAACCGCTGATTAAGGATATGATCGACGCTGCGCAGAACGAGAAGCTCGGCATGCGGGCTTTCATTCACGCGTTGGTCGCCAGTAAAGAGTTTCACACGAAGTAACCGCCCGCAAATAACAGCCGCCTCCCTGATGAACACCTCGCTCACCCGCCGTCACTTCCTCCAGTCCACCACGTCACTGATCGCCCTGCCGGTGCTAGAGTCGGTTGGCTTTCGCCGTTTCGCCTCCGCTGACACGGTGACACCGCCCAAGCGAATCATCTTCCTCGGCTTCGGCTGGGGCGTCACGGAGAGCACCTGGTATCCCGACATCAAAAAGTCCGGCGCGGACTACGAGCTTCCCATTGGCCTCCGACCCCTGGCGCGCCACCAGACGGACTTCAGCGTCGTGCAGGGCCTTTGGAACAAGTACTCCAACGAAGGCCACTGGGGTAGCACCCTGTGGCTCACCGGCGCGAATCGTTACGCGGAGCCCGGACAGAATTTCCACAACAGCATCAGCGCGGACCAGGTCGCAGCGGCGAAGCTCGGGTTGCAGACGCGGTTTTCCTCGTTGCAGTTCAACGGCAGCCAGACGGGTGATCTCAGTGGCCACGGACCGGGACTGTCCATGGCCTGGGACGTGAGCGGCAAACCCATCGGCGGCCAGAATGGCCCCGTGGCGGCCTTTCACCGGCTGTTCGCCAAAGAGACAACGCCCATCGAGCAACAGAAGGCCATGCTCGCGCAAAAGCGCAGTGTGTTGGACGCCGTGCTCGACAACGCGAACTCCCTGCAACGCGGCCTCGCTAAAAACGACAAGGCCAAGCTAGATGAATATTTTCAGGGCATTCGCGACATCGAGACCAGACTCGCCAAGGAAGAGCAATGGATGGGCGTGCCGCAGCCCCAGGCGCCCATTTCCCCGCCCAAACCCGAAGTGGATGGCCATGAGGAGATCAAACTCATCTACGACATCATGATCGCCGCGATGCAGACCGACAGCACTCGCGTGATGACCTTCCGCCAGCCCGTGAACACCCTGCTGACCGCGCTCGGCGTCAAGGTGCATCCGCACGACATGAGCCACTACCACACCACGCTCGGCGAGAAACTGGACGCCTCGCAGCGCCGTGATCTGGCGCAGAGCGAGTTGTTGGCCGGGTTCTTCGATAAGCTGAAGGCGACCAAGGAAGCCGATGGTTCGAGGCTCTTCGACAATCTCGCGCTCGCGTACGGCAGCAACATCCGCACTGGGCACGAGTTGAGCAACTGCCCCACCATCCTCGCCGGCGGTGCCGCTGGCCTGAAGCTCGGCCAAAACATCGTCGCACCCAAGGACACGCCGCTGTGCAACGTTTGGCTCAGTTTGCTCCACGGAATCGGCGTCAATGCCGAGCGTCACGGCGACAGCACCGGCGTGCTGAAGGAGATCATCGCGTGAGGCAACAGGCGCGACGTTCGCGGCTGGCAAAACTTCATTCGAAACAGCGATCATCGAGATCCTCGGTTTAAAACCTCACTTGGCGCTGCGTGCCATTGCCTGCTCGTCGGGCTGGACTTCGGAATGGCAACCGGTCACGTATTAGAAATGGCAAAAGGGGTCACGTATTGACTCTTGACAGACGGCGCAAGCTCTGGCGCTTTTGCAAGTCATGGCGCGCAAGGTGAGAATCGAGTGGGCGGGGGCCTGTTATCACGTGATTAATCGCGGGAACTACCGGCGCGACCTGTTTGCGAGGAAGGGCGCGGCGCAGTCGTTTCAGACCTGTCTGTTCGAAGCGGCGGAGCGGTTTGGCTGGCGGCTCCATGCGTTTGTGGTCATGCGCAACCATTTTCATCTGGCTGTGGAGACCGCAGAGCCGAATTTGAGCGATGGGATGCAATGGCTGCAAGGCACGTGGGCGGTGCGTTTCAACCGGCTGCGCCACGAGGTCGGCCGGCCGTTCCAAGGGCGGTTCAAGGCGCTCCATGTCGAACCGGGGCACGCGTTGGCGCAGGTGGCGCACTACATTCATCTGAATCCGCTGCGGGCGAAGATCGTGACGGTGGCACGACTGGCCGATTATCCCTCGAGCAGCCTGGCGCTCTTTGGGTCGCGGCAGCGGCCGGCGGTGCTCGTGGCAGACACGGTCCTGGGCGAGAGCGGCGGTTTGCGAGACACGCCCGCTGGCTGGCGCGGGTATGTTGATTACCTTGGGGTGATGGCCGAGGAAGATGCAAAATTAAGAGAAGAGCGATTCGGCCGGCTCAGCCGTGGATGGGCGATTGGTTCAGCCGAGTTCAAGGCGGACCTGCGGAAGGAATTCGCCGCCCGCGCGGTGGGCAGCGGGGGCTTGGAGTTGCGCGGAGCCGATGGCGAAGCACACCGTGAAATGCGCGCCCTGCTCTGGGAAGACCGCCTTGGCCGGCTGGCGAAACGGCTCAAGGTGGCGCTCGATCGCTTGCCGGCCCGGAAGTCGGCGGAACCCAAAGTGCGGCTCGCGGCCGCGATGAAAGCCGTGTCATCGGTCTCGAATGTCTGGCTGGCGGAACGGCTGAAGATGGGCCGGCCGGCGAGTGTCAGTCAGTATGTGCGGCGGTTCCGACTGCGTGGCGGAGCGAATGCGGCGTCGTTCAAGGCGGCGTTGGCACAAGTCAATAGGTGACCCCGTTGGCGATTAAAGGGTCTGGCCTGATGAAAGCTTCCGTCCTAACGTCGCTCACGCTCCTCGGCACGCTGTTCGGCGGATGCGCGACCCAAACCGGAAACCCCGACTCCCTCCGTCGCGCCTTTGAGTCCGCTAAGCCAGGCGACACGCTCGTTATTCCCCCAGGCGAGTATGCCTTAGACGGCAAGGTGCCGATCCCGCTGAAGTCCGACCTGACGATCATCGCCGAGGGGGCGGCGTTCAGACTCCCGGAACAGATGGGCGACAAAGCCCGTGCCGTCGTCTTCCAAGGCGAGAACATCCGCAACCTGACCTGGCGGGGCGGCCGCTTCGTCGGCCACGTGTTCGACCAGTCGCGCTCCGACAACACTTGGGAGCCCAACGTGAACACCCGCGGCATCCTCATCACGACCTCCATCGGCGGCCGCACCGAGAACCTCCGCTTTGAGAAGATCCAGTCCGACGGCCTGGCCGGTGCCGCCATCACGGTCCTCGGTGCCGAAAAGAAAGGCACGGAGAAGGAAGTTCTGACCTATGCGAAAGGCATCCAGGTCACTGACTGCCGATTGGAGCGCACAGGTAAGTACATGTGGGATTACGGCTACCTCTGGCAGATCACCGTCTGGCCGGAGGAATACGGCCCAACCGAACACGCACATGCCAAAAAATACTTCCGTCACGACCTGGTGCGCGACGGCGTTCGCATCGAGGCGGGCGATGACCGCGTGTTCTTCGCCAACCAGAAGCCACTCCCCCTCTCCAAAGTACGCGAGGGACTCGAAGCCGACCGCGGTTACGATTCCCTCTGCTTCTTCGGAGACACTCTGCCCTCCAACCTCGTCCGCGGCCGCCAGTATTTCGTCGTGGAGAGCACCCCGACCTACGTGCGTATCGCCGACAAGCCCTTGGGCGCGCCTATCCGCTTCCAAACCTCGGCCGGCCCGAAGACCAAGCTCGTCACCCAGCTCTTTTACGCCCACCTGGCCCTCTACTCCCCTAACGGCGCCGGCCCAGGCAAGGGCGCTCTCGATCTGGTCGGCTGCGAAGACGTGGACGTCCGCGGTAACACCCTGAGCGCCTTGGGCGACACGATGCACATCCAAAAGAGCCGCCGGATCGTCTTCGACCGCAACCAGATCACCGGTTCCCGCATGGGCGCCTTTTTCCTCGCGGAGTTCTGCCAGCAAGCGCTCATCACGAACAACGTCGTCGACGGAACCAACGGCTCCCGAGTGGTCAGCATAGAAAAGTCCTGCCAAGACGTCGTGGTCCGGGGTAACTCCTTCCGCAACGGAGGCCGCGGGTCGTGGATTAACCAGCCGCGCAACCTCACGATGGAAGATAATGTCTTCGAGCATAACACGACCAAGTGCGAATCCGACCCCAAGCGCGGACGGCGCAGCTTCCTGACCGGCGGTTATGAGGAATACGCCGAGATGTATTTCACGGTCTACGAACCGGGTGGCGCCTACGGGAGCGTGGTCATCAGGAATAACCGTTTCATCAGCGGGCCTAACGCCAAGCACGCCATGACCTTCATGCCAGGCGGAACCAATATCGTCATTCAAGGTAATCGCTTCGAAGGCCCCGCCCGCGACATTCCGCCCGTCAAGGGGTGCTCCGGCGTCGACATCTCCGGTAATACCGGACTCACTCCCTGACATGAATCCGGGACGAGCAGGTGCAGTACCGCGGCATCCCGGATCAAAGGGCCCTCGGTCGCAACAGCGGCACCGCGATCGCGTTTGGTCTCGCTGGACGGTTTTGATTTTATGCACCTCGCACGCCTCCTCCCGTTTCTAACTGCGGTCCTCCTAGCCGCGGTCCCCGCTCACGCCGCTGCCAGCGCCCGGCCAAATATCGTGCTGATGATGGCCGATGACCAGGGCTGGGGCGAGACCGGCTACAACGGCCATCCGCACGTGCAGACGCCGGTGCTCGACGAGATGTCGCGCACGGCGCTGCGGCTCGATCGGTTTTACGCCGCGTCACCCGTATGCTCGCCCACGCGCGCAAGTGTCATGACCGGGCGGCACGCGAACCGTTCGGGGGCGTTCGCGCCGAACTGGTCGACGCGGCCCGAGGAGATCACCCTCGCGCAGATTCTCAAGCAGGCCGGCTATCGCACCGGACATTTCGGCAAATGGCACCTCGGCGCGGTCAAGCAGGATTCGCCGCTCAATCCGAACCGCATGGGTTTCGACGAGTACCTTTCGCACGACAACTTTTTCGAGATGGACCCACCGCTCAGCCGCAACGGCGCGACGCCGGAAATTATCAAGGGTGAAAGTTCGGAAATCGTCGTGGCCGCAGCGGTGAATTTTACCCGGAAGGTGCAGGCCGAGGGCAAGCCGTTCTTCGTCGTCATCTGGTTCGGTTCACCGCACGGCCCCTACTCCGGCAAGCCCGAGGACGTAGCCCTCTATTCGAAAGTGCCCAGCGAGGACATGCGCCGGCGCTTCGCCGAGATCACCGCGATGGACCGGGCCATCGGCACGTACCGTCAGGCGCTGCGCTCACTCGGCGTCGCCGACACGACGCTGCTGTGGTTCAACTCGGACAATGGCATTCCCATCCCCAACGAGCAGGATTCCTTCAACGGCGGCTGGCGCGGCACCAAAGGGACCGTCTACGAGGGCGGCCTGCGCGTACCCGCGATCATCGAGTGGCCCGCGGTCATCAAGACGCCGCGCACGTCGTCCGCCGCGTGCGTCACTTCCGACATCCTGCCCACCGTACTCGACTTTCTGGGACTCAAACATCCCGCACCGCAGCGACCGATCGATGGCATCAGCCTGCGCCCGCTCATCGCGGGCGACTCGATGAAGGAGCGGCCGTCTCCCATCGGCTTTTGGAAATATGCGTCGCAAGGAGAAAGCCAAAACGGCCGCTGGGTCAGCGAGGAGCGATCGCGCGGTACTACGCCCACGACCAAGCAGGCGAATATTCTCTTCAACAACTTCAAGCATCCGGTCGCGAAGACGACGGATTTTGGCGGCGAGGCCGCATGGACCGACACCCGCTTCAAACTCGTGGTCGCCGAGAGCCGGAACGGGGCGAAGAAGAAAGCGACCTCCAACGCCGGCGTGCAACTTTTCGACCTGACCGCCGACCCAAAAGAGACCACGGACATCGCCTCGCGCCATCCCGACGTCGTGCAGCGCATGAGGGCCGAGCTCGCAGCGTGGCAACGCTCCGTCGAGCGCAGCCTGAGCGGCGCGGATTATTGAGGCCGGGCAGGTTCTTTTGGGGTAAACATCCCCGGAGCCTGCCGCAAATCCCTCCCGGACCCGATCCCCCTGAAAATCCTGTTTCTCAGGAGCTATTCCCTTTGGCTATTCTCACTGTTTAGCGGAAGAGACCGTGGATCGCTCGATGCTGAATCGCGGACATGCTAGGGTAACTTCGTTAGAACGCTCTAGGATTATCCTCTCTGCCCGCGGCGCGAGTGGCCCGCCGTGGGCTCCCGAGGTCCTCTTCTTTTGTAGCGTCGCCAAGCTTCGATAAGCTCGTGCCTGCTTGGCGAAAATTCAGAGCCGGTTCCACCTCGGCAGCGTTAATTTCAGGAACACCGGCCGCTGATGCGAATTCTCTCCATTTCGAGACTGCGTGTCGCGTTTGTTCGATGATGTCGTTCGCCCGGTGTCGATCAGGAGCCTCCAGTATCGCCAGCTTGCCGAGTTTAGTATTCCGGCTGTCCGACGTTCGCCGGCAATGGATATGCCTCGCTCAATGAGCATCCGTCCACTCGCGAAGGTGATGTCGTAAGCGAGGCCCGCCTCAGCATTGCTTCGGCATAATGCGACTAAAACGCTCCTGCCCGCAAAGAATTGCCGATAACCACACCGACTTTAGTTCGGATTTTGTTTTGAAATGGTCGGGGCGGGATGAGTAAAAAGCGAACGTGAGTGATGTTAAAAGGTGAGAGCGGTCCGAACTGCTGAGCGGAACCTGGCTGATGCGTCGATTTAGGGCGGACGCTCGCTGGTACGGAATCATAGTACGGAATCATATCAGGCCAGATTCATTTTTGAACTGCCGGATCCCACGGTTGAGCTCATTTGCACCGCGGACGCTTCGCGGAGACGTCTCGCCGCTTGGTTTCCAGCGGTAGGATCCTCCGGACCGGTAGCCAAGACCGCCCCGAGTGTTACTTGGCCTTCCCGAGGTCTCGGAACAGTCGCGAGTCCATTCGCAGCGGCTTTCCCGCGGACCACAGCGCTGCCCTTCGGTAGTGCGGATGCGCCGGGTTTAGGATGCAGTTGAATTCTCCGGCCACCAGAGCGCTCGGGACTCTCAACGCCACCGAATGCCCACGACCCAACCAGGCGTCTCCCTGAAGTCGGCATGGGCCCACGTTCAGCGCCGATCGCCAGTTTCGTGGTAGATCGGCCGTGGCGATCTCTTCCATCCATTTGTCGTCGATATCGGCAGTGAAGAAAACGCGTTTCTCGCCGGCGTCCTCCTCTGTGCTGACATGGGCCAGCACTTCGAGCATCGCCAGCGAAAGAGAGCCGGCGCAGTAAATCGCCGGACGCCCCGGGCTGTTCCAGCGCCCACCGTAGATT